>SVSD01000014.1 GCA_015064485.1 Oscillospiraceae bacterium
AAATGTGAACTATTATATGTTATCCGACGAAAAAGATGAAAATTATTCTCCCGGAGAATATGTTTTCAACATCCGCTATCCCAGAAAACCAATTTCTTTAGAAGATGCAAAAAAAGATTACGATATCAAAATAATCAGCGCAAAATTCTCTGACCCGATAGAAAACGAGTTTGAATACAGAACTGTCGACAAAATACGGTTGTTTTTAACCGGCGGAGAGAATGAATAAAAAAAGGACCGTTTAACGGTCCTTTTTAAGCTTCCGAATATCGAAGGCTTTTATTTTTTATTTCCCATATATATCTTGAGCTTTGAACCCTCGGGGAGTTTTCTTCCTTCGGGGAGAGTGCTTTTGCCCTTTACTTTTCCAAATCCGATTTCGGGGAGGTCTTCTACCTGTATCATACCGTAAACTTCCTTGGCAGATATACGCTCTGCGGGATTCGGAAGGAGCATTTTATAAATTATATCTGCGAATTCTTCGGGAATATCGGGGGAAAGAGTAACCTCCGCTCCGTCAAGTATCGCTTCTGCCACATAATCATATGTCGAGGTATCAAATCCGGGAAGAGATCCCGACATATACTGATGAAAAAGTATGCCCAGTGCAAATATATCGATCTTACAGCTGAGAGCAACTTCCTCCTCCATCATATGTATAAGAACTTCGGGTGCAAGGTACACCGGATCCCCGTTTAATTCATCCCCGACTTTTGGCGGATCTATACCGAAAAATCCGCAGTCGAAGTCTATTATTTTAGGAGAAAAGCGCTTTTTTTCCTCGTCAGCCTCAACAAGTACATTTGTGTGTTTTATATCGGCATGAACGAATCCTTCTTCGTGAAGTCTCATCATCGTACGCGATATGAGCTTACACAAAAGCTTTTTCCTTTTATAAGGCAAAGCGTTTATTTCTTCGAGCGAAAGGCCCGAAGATTTGACTTTGTCGGTGACGATATAGTATTTCGAATCGCATCTGAAAAAGTGATTGATTCTGACCGCATTTCCGTCGGATGCGCGGTTTATCGCGTCATACATAAATGTCAGCCGCTCTTCGAACTTCTTACATTCGGCGATTTTCCTTTCGATCTGAGCCTTTGAAAGAACCCCTCTTTTTTCGGCATCATAAGGATAGATAGGAGAAAGGAATTCTTTTATAAAGTATTCTCTTCCGTTTCTTTCACAAAACCCCCATCTTGAAAAACCGCTGTTCTCACCTTTCAATTCTCCGATAAGATTATATCCGTTTATTTTCATTTTTTCCTCTTAAGAACTTATCTCAAAGGCTTTTCGCCGTATTTGTTTGCTCCGTCTGTTCCGTCCATAAAACAGAATATGAGAGGAATGATGTTGCATACAAAATAAAGAAGTACTAAAGCTCCGGGTCTACCCGTATCTTGAATTCTTTTACACAGTGCGGAGATGAAAGGAATTGTCAAAACAGTTTCGGCAATACCGTTAATAAGGGCTAAAGGCAATGCAAGCATATGTATTTCCGGAATAGCCATAATAACAACACTCAAAATGCTTATTGCAAATAACACGAATGCAAAAATCGCCGACCAAGCAAAACAGAACCAAAACTCTCTTTTAGAAATTCTTCCGCTGAAAACAAAAGTCTTTTTGAAATATAATTTAAAAGCTTCAAGAAAGCTTATTTCGTTTATGTTACCGCACTTTTCGCAAACGCCGTTATCGTTTTCGAGAACTGCCGAACATTTTGCACAAGTTTTCATAAGTTTATCTCCGTTTTATAAATTTATCAATTATTTTGCAGGCTTTTCGCCGTATTTGTTTGCACCGGGTTCACCTTCAAGTATACACATAATAAGGGGAACGATGCCAAGACCTATAAAGCCAAGAGCTGCCCACCAGCCGCTTTTGCCTGTATCATGAAGTCTTCTTACCATAGCCGCATAACTGGGGATAAGAAGGCCCAAAACGGCAATAGGAGCAAGGAGAATAGTAAATCCTGCGACAAAACCGATTATAGCGCAAGCAAGGTATGACCACCAGTATTCTGCTCTTGATGCTCTTCCGTTGAAATCAACATACTTTTTGAAAAATACCTTTGTAGCTTCCATAAAGCCCATGGTTTCGGAAGATGTGACGGTATTTACATTTTCTGCGGCCTTTTCTGTATTTACAGCTTCGGTTTCGAACTTTTCACCGCATTCGATACAAAAGAGCATATCATCAGCACATTCTGTATTACATTTGTTACATATTTTCATAGCAAAAACTCCTTTTAATGAATTTATTTATATATACTTATTAAACTTTTTCCGTATAAATCACTTTATCGGCTTTTCTCCGTATTCATTTACATCGTCATCGCCTTTTAAAGCGCAGAGCACAAGCGGAATAATTCCCATAGAAACAAGTCCCGCAACAAGCCACCATGCACTTCTGCCGGTATCGTGAAGGCGCCTTACGGTAACTGCCATAAGAGGAACGAGAACAAATATAAGAGCTGCCGTTGCAATTATAAACAGTATAATGGCAGGGATCAAGCCAAGCAAGGGTATCATACCTATTAAAAATCCTCCGAGATAAATGATACCGACAGCTCCAATCATTATCCATATCCATATGTATGAATACCAGAATTCGGTAACAGAAGCTCTGCCCGAAAAGGTAAAGGCTTTTTTCCAATGGTTTTTAAATGCTTCAAAAAAGGTTATTTTATCATAAACCGTTTCCTCAGAAGCTTCTCCCGAAACTCTGACTCCGCAATACGGACAAAATATTATACCGCTGTCAAGTTCACGGGAGCATTTCTTACATTTATCCATAATTTCTCCTTTTATCAAAGGTCTCCCGCTCTGTGAAAACCTTTTTTGGGTTTTTGAGCCTGAGTTATTTCGACGGTAATTTCTTTTACTATTTCCGAGGGGACTTCTTCAACAACAGTTTCTTCAACAACAGTTTCTTCAACTGCAGCTTCTTCTACTGCTTCCTCGGCAACAGAATTTTCTGCCGTTTCTTCCGGAGCTTCCTGTTCGGGGATTTCCTCAATTTCGGGTTCTTTAACAGGAGCTTCTTCGGCAACCGTATCTTCTGCAGCAACTTCCTTGCTTTCAAAAGCCGCAGGGTCGGGAACAGGTTCCTCTGTATCTTCGGGAATTTCTTCTTGATTTATTATTTCTTCTGCAACTTCTTCGGGTTCTTTATCTGCCTCTTCAATCGTTTCTTCGGCTGCTTCTTCAGAGATCTTTTCGGGTTCTTCAACAATTGCTTCTTCAACAGGTTCTTTTTCTTCAACTTGTTCTTTAGCTTCGTCGATAGTTTCTTTCATAACTTCTTCGGGAAGTTCGATTTTTTCTCCGCAGTATCCGCAGAATTTAGCCTTTTCCGGATTTTCTTTTCCGCAGCAAATACATTTCATAACAATATTTCCTTTCTGTTTGGTTGTCATACGACATAATAGTCCTCTTTGTACTTTTCCCAAAGAGCGACTTTTTGTTCGTATTCAAGGTTTGAAAGTCTTTCTATATAGTGTTTTTTTATAAATTCTTTTCTCGGCGCCATTTGTTTTTTCAAAGAATTAAAACTTGAAAATCCAAGCGATATGAGAGACATTGTATAATCGTCTCCCGAGATATTTTTGAGCTGTGCCTGAATATTTTTGCTCCATTCATCGGCACATTTGCTTTTTGAAAGGGTATCAAGCAAAAGATCTTCAAACTCCATAGGGGTAGACAGATATCCGAAGCATCCGTCTGTGGCACAGATGATTATAGCCGGGTATGTGACTGTGGCAGATCTTTTGTTTATCAGATAATTTCCTTTTGCGGATGCCACATTTGTAAGCACGCCGTCGTTTCGCAGGTTTGACATAGCATCTTCGCCTCTTATGTCGTCTGAAGTCATCTGAACAAGCCCATCGGGGGAAAGAATATATCCTCTCGAATCTCCCGCCCAGATAAAATCTGTGTGCATTTTTTCGCCTTTCGGCTTCACGACGGCACCGCATAATGTAGAAGCAAAATCTTTATGCATCGAACCTTTTATGACAACATTTCTTTTGTCCGCATACTGGGAAACTATCCCGTATATTCGATCGGCAAGGTTTTTGTAATGAGCTGCGTCGGGATTTTCATCCCCGATGCTGTCAAACCAAGCCTTCATTGCTCCGCTTAACATTCTTGATGCCATATAAGCACCTGTCTTAAAACTGAAATTCTGATAAACTTTTCCGTCAAGTCCTCCGCAGCCGTCAAAGACGGAAACTACGGCTTTGTCGCTTTTAACACACGAAAAGAAGCTGTCTTCTCCGCCGTTTTCTATCATTTCACAGCAAAACGAGAGGGAAAAATCCACCTTATTCAGAAATTCGGATGAAGCCATAATACCACCGTCAGATAGAATTTGCTATAACACTTAAAATTTCATTGAATTCCATTTCGGAAAGTCCTTCACCTGCCTGGGAAGGATAATGGATAACATTTTCCCAGTTATCGGAGATATAGTTCCAATCAGGAGTATCGGGTGCAAAAAGCAAAAGTCTTTTTGATGACTGTTTTATGTAGTCGGGATTGTCCCACCAGGAAGTAAGCTCGCTCATATCCTTTGCCATATTTGAAGGATAAAGGGATGCATCCCTGCCGAAGCCGAGCGGATGCGAGCTTGCATCAGTATAAAGGACTATTATATGGCGGGATTTCATACAGCTTGTATCCCAATCGGATCTTATAGCGTAAGCAAGAGCCTCAAGTGCATCTTCCGGCTCATCTCCGCCGCCGTCGGCGGTTATGGAATTTGTAACCGTACGAAGATCTTCGGTTTCTTCGGGAAGGTCGAAAAAGTCGGTTACAAGCATAGGATCTCTGTCAGCAAGATAATCTCTGAAAGAAACTATCTTAACGCGGAGCTTATCTACTTTTTTCTGTTTTTTAGCCATCGATTCCATAAGCTGTCCGTGAAAACTCAGGGCATTATTTTTTACCATATCAACGGTATGTCCCATACTTCCTGTCGAATCGATAACAAATACTATGTCTACATTGTAGCTTACTTTGTAAGGTGCCATTTTATTTTTCCTCCGTTTCTGTCTGTTCGTTTATTTGTTCTCCGTCAAAACCTATTGTTTCTTCGGCTTTTAAATTTTCTTTCAGATCTTCAATTTCATTGTAACATCCGTAAAGCTTAAAGCCCATAAAAGAGATTACAGCTATCGAAACAAGCAATATGGCGCATATTACGCCCCATAAAACACCGACAGCTTTATTTTTCTTTCCTGTTACCTCGGCTGTGTTTTCGGGAGTTTCAACAGGAGCTTTGTTTATCATATCGGCGGTTAGAATATCGTAAAATCCGTTGCCCTCGTACCCGGAAGATAAGTTCTTTTTACAGTGAGGGCAGAAAGCAACCTCGGGTTTTTTGAGCTTTTTACCGCAATATTTACATATCATATGTGCCTCCGTATATCAGAAAAAGAATCCGAAGCCGATACCGAAAATTGCCGCTAAAAGAAGCGCAAAAAGTACCGCAACAGAAATTCCTGCTATTTTTATCGCTGTAACAAGCTTTGATGTTTTCTTCTTTTCGGAAAGTCCGCCGTTTTTGATCGGCAAGTCGATATAACCGTCAGAATCGCCTCTCAACTCGGAAACCGCCGCAATATCCGCTCCGCATTCGGGGCAAAAAGCTCTTTCGTCAAAATATTCTATTCCGCAGGCGGGACATTTCTTTAAACCGCGCGGTGTTTCATAAACGAGAAAATCAACAGTTTCCTGTGCCAAAACCGAACTCTCCTTAATATAATAGTGGTATTAATTTATTTTAGCATTTTTATTGTTATTTGTCAACGATTTTCACAAAAGAGCCGTTTGGGGAAAAGATAGTACAAAAAGCAAAAGACCGAACATACAGTCCGGTCTTTTACTTTTATTATGGTGAAAAAGATGGGATTAAAGCGAATCTATATAGCGACAGGCTGATATTGCCGCAACTGCACCGTCGGCGGTTGCCGTTGCGATCTGGCGCACAGATTTTTTTCTGCAGTCGCCTGCAACAAATACGCCTGCGGTCTTTGTAAGGCAATCCTCGCCGGAATTGAAATATCCGAAACTGTCAAGCTCTGCAAGAGCTTCGAATGCACCGTTTTCAGGCTCAAGACCGATTGCTACAAACATACCGTCAAGCTCAAGGAATTTCTTTTCTCCGCTTTGGGTGTTGAGAATTGTGATGCCGGAAAATACTTCGGAATCTTTTATGGAATCAACAACAGTCCCTGTTATGATTTCCACATTTCCTCTCTTGCGGAGTATTTCCTCAAGGCGTTTTTCTCCTGTAAGGAAGTCGAGATTCTGTATCACATAAACCTTTTTACAGGTTTCGGAAAGTAGAATCGCTTCCTGAAGCGCTGAATTTCCTCCGCCGATGAGCGCGACAGTTTTATTCTGATAAAAAGCTCCGTCGCAGACGGCACAAAAAGATATTCCGTCGCCGATGAATTTGTCTTCGTTTTCGATGCCGAGATGTCTGTGTTTTGCGCCGCAGGCAAGAATAACTGCGTGGCATTCGTATTCGTTTCCGTCCTCGGTTATGACTTTCTTTATATCGCCGTCACGAACCTCTGTTACATTTTCTATTTCAACATCGGCGCCTTGGGAAAGGACCTGGCTTACCATATGGTCGGCAAGTTCGCTTCCGCTGATGCTTTCGAAGGCGGGATAATTTTCAACCTTCGGGGAATATGTTATCTGTCCGCCGAAAGCGGCTTTGTCAAGTATCAAAACGCTTTTGTTTGCTCTTCTTGCGTATGTTGCGGCGCAAAGACCCGCAGGACCCGCACCCACTATTATGATATCGTACATAAATACTCCTTTAACCGACAAGAGGGCAACTATAGCTGCCCTCTTACGGTATTATATATCAGTTTGCTGTTTTTACTGCAGAAATGAATTTTTTGATATTGGGAACAGAAACGAACTTTTCTGTATTTCCGCCGTCGACTACAACGAGTGTAGGCGCCTGCTTTATTGAAAGAGTTTCGGCAAGAGAAACATTTTCCTCGGCGAGAACTTTTGTATATGCAATTTCAGCCTTTGCAAGGAGAGTTTCAGCTATCTTACAGTTAGGGCAGGTTGCTGATGCAAAAAGATATACACCGTCGGCAAGAACAGATGCCGCATCTGTTTCACAATCACATTCTTCGACAGCCTTGGGGCCTTCGTGGGTGAGTACGGAATTTGCAATATCGTAAGTCTTTCTGTCCTTGTATTCCTGGCTCTTACCGTCGTTCCAGTTCTTTACGGGGCGGTAGTAACCTGTGATACGGCTGTATACTTCTGTTTCTTTTCCGCACAACGGGCAAGTATACTGTTCGCCTGCTATATATCCGTGTTCCTTACATACTGTATATGTGGGGGAAAGGGTGTAATAAGGCAAACGGTAGTTTTCTGCGATCTTGCGAACTATAGATGCCGCAGCCTTCCAGTCGGGAAGCTTTTCGCCGATGAAGGAATGGAATACAGTACCGGATGTATAAAGTGTTTGGAGTTCATCCTGAATGTCAAGCGCTGTGAAGATGTCGTCTGTGTAACCTACGGGCAAGTGAGAGCTGTTTGTATAGTAAGGTGTGCCGTCCTGGTTTGCACAGATGATATCGGGATAGCGCTTGCGGTCGTGCTTTGCGAGACGGAAGGATGTGGATTCGGCGGGAGTAGCTTCAAGGTTGTAGAGATCTCCGTACATTTCCTGATAGTCGGAAAGGCGTTCTCTCATATGGTTGAGAACTTCTTTGGAGAATTCCTGTGTTTCCTTGTGTGTCATATCCTTCTTTATCCATTTAGCATTAAGACCTGCTTCGTTAAGACCGACAAGACCGATTGTGGAGAAGTGGTTATTGAATGTGCCGAGATATCTCTTTGTATAGGGATAAAGTCCTTCGTCAAGAAGCTTTGTAATGATAGTACGCTTGATCTTCAAAGAACGGGCGGAGATATCCATAAGCTTGTCAAGACGGGCAAAGAATTCTTCCTTGTTGTTTGCAAGGTATGCGATTCTGGGCATATTGATAGTTACAACGCCGACAGAACCTGTGCTTTCACCGCTTCCGAAGAAGCCGCCGGACTTCTTTCTGAGCTCGCGAAGGTCAAGACGCAAACGGCAGCACATACTGCGGACATCCGAAGGTTCCATATCGCTGTTTACATAGTTTGAGAAGTAAGGAGTTCCGTATTTGGAGGTCATTTCGAAAAGAAGCTTATTGTTTTCTGTTTCGGACCAGTCAAAATCACGGGTGATGGAATATGTGGGGATAGGATACTGGAATCCGCGTCCGTTGGCGTCGCCTTCAATCATTATTTCGATGAAAGCACGGTTTACCATATCCATTTCTTTCTTACAGTCGCCGTACTTGAAGTCCATGCGCTTGCCGCCGATTATTGCGTATTCGTCTTCAAGGTCATGGGGCACTGTCCAGTCAAGAGTAATATTGGAGAAAGGTGCCTGTGTTCCCCAACGGCTGGGAGTATTTACTCCGTATACGAAAGATTCGATACATTTCTTTACAGCGTCGTAGGAAAGGTTGTCTGCCTTTACAAAGGGAGCGAGATATGTGTCAAAAGATGAGAATGCCTGTGCGCCTGCCCATTCATTCTGCATAATTCCGAGGAAGTTTACCATCTGATTGCAGAGAGTTGCAAGATGCTTTGCGGGAGCGGAAGTGATCTTACCCGAAACGCCGCCGAGACCTTCTTCGATAAGTTGCTTTAAAGACCATCCTGCGCAGTAACCTGTGAGCATGGAAAGGTCGTGAAGGTGGATGTCTGCGTTTTTGTGAGCGTTTGCAATTTCATCATCGTAAATTTCAGAGAGCCAGTAGTTTGCAGTAATAGCACCCGAGTTATTGAGGATAAGGCCGCCGACGGAATAGGTAACTGTAGAGTTTTCCTTTACACGCCAGTCGATGTTTTTAACATACTGGTCGACGATATCCTTATAGTCGAGGATTGTGGATTTAAGATTACGGAGCTTTTCGCGCTGACGGCGGTAAAGGATATATGCCTTTGCAACATCGGCATAACCTGCCTGTACAAGAACAGTTTCCACACTGTCCTGAATGTCTTCTACCGCAACGAGATTGTCTTCGATCTTGGGTTCGAAATCAGAAGTAACCTTGAGAGCAAGGAAATCGATGATATTGTCGTTGAACTGACGGTCGCAGGCTTCAAAAGCCTTTTTGATGGCGTCGGATATTTTCGCAATGTCAAATTCGGCTACTTTGCCGTCTCTTTTATTAACGCGATACATATTTTTTCTCCTTTATATTGTTAAATTATTTTTATATATCAACTCCGCGAAGGGCGGTTCGCGGAACTTTTTTCCGTACTGTTTCGAGAAGCTCTTTCATTTCGTCCTTTGTGAAAGCTGCGCATCCGCAGGACAGGAGATTTCCCGAATCTGTGAAATTCTGTATATAGTATTTTTCCCTCGGCAAAAGCAAATCGGAGATTTTTTCGAAGTCCGATAAAGTATGGATGCCCTTGACAGCGGTTGTCCGGAACTCGTAAGGAACTGAGCTTTGCCGCAAAACAAGCATACTTTCAAGGAATTTTTCAAAGGGAACTTCCGAGCCTGTTGCTCTTTCGTATCCCTCGGGGGAGGATTTTATATCCATCGCAACATAATCGACAAGCGAAAGAGAAAGTATTTCTTTAAGTTTTTCGGGAAGACTTCCGTTGGTGTCAAGTTTTATAAGATAACCGAGCTTTTTTATCTCTTTCAGAAAATCCGCAAGGTGAGGCTGCAGGAGCGGCTCGCCTCCCGTTACGCACACACCGTCGATTATGCCCTTTCTTTTTGAAAGGTACTCGATTACCTCTTCGTATGCGTTTGTCTGTTCAAACGGGTTTTTGACAAGCCCTGCGTTGTGGCAGAAGGGACATCTCAGATTACATCCGCCGGTAAAAACCGTACAGGCTACCTTGCCCGGAAAATCCAAAAGCGTTATTTTTTGATAACCCTGTATATTGATTCCCATTTTTCTCACCCCACTTTCCGCAGTTGCCTTGTAAGTATAACATATCTTACAGGAGTTGTCAATAGCAAATCACAATATATTGTGGTTCTTTTTTGATATTTTTACAATATGTTGGGGTTTTGACCCCTTGCAAACCCTTGAAAAATCAAGGTCTTTGTTGTTAATTACAAATTTTTCCGACAAAATTTGTGTATATTGACGGACTTGCAAAACACTATATATTGTGGTTGAATAAAATAAAAAAATGCGGTGTTTAAACCGCATTTTCGGAATATTTAAAATTAAAGCTTCTGTTATTAATAGCCGTATCTGTAATAGCCTTTTTTATAATAGCTGCGCTTGCCTTTATACTTAACCTTGTTGAGAATACAGCCAATAAGCTTTGTGCCGGTTTTTTCAAGCATTCTTTTTACTTCTCTTGCCTGCTTGATTTTTGTGTTTTCACTGGAAATAAGGAAGATTACTCCGTCGCTTCTTGCGGCGCATATTGCCGCATCCGTAACGATACCGAGAGGGGGTGTATCTATAATAATATAGTCAAACTTTTCTCTGACTTCTGCGATAAAGTTTCCAAAAAGAGGTCCTGATAAAAGCTCTGCGGGATTAGGCGGATATACACCGGAGGGGATTACATAAAGCCCGGGGATATCTGTTGCATACAGCATTTCGGAAACTTCAATCTGACCGGAGAGAAAATGGCTGAGGCCTATAAGATCCTTTTCTGTTGTATGTCTTATAACAAACGCCGATCTTCTCATATCAGCATCAAGATATAAAACCTTTCTTCCTACTTCGGAAAGACTTTTTGCGATTTCAAAGGAAACAGCGCTTTTACCGTCTCTTGCATCGCAGCTTGTAAGTGTTATTACCTTTGTATCATGGCTTGAAAACATTATGTTTGTTCTTATTGCCTTGAAAGCTTCTCCCAAAACATATTCATTTTCAAAAGTGTTTATAATTTTCAAGGTTTTCATTGCATTTCCGTCCTTTGCGATTTAAACCGTTTATTTCTTTTTTTCGGATTTCTGATTATCCTGGGGTTTCGAATCAGAGCGTGTGCGTCTTCCGCTGAGAGCTTTTGAATAGGGGATGGTACCTATAACATTTACACCAAGACGAGTTTCGACATTTTCTGTTGTAATGAGCGAATCGTCAAATATATAAAGGATAGCAAACAAAGCAAGAGGGATGAAAAATCCTGCCGCCGCTCCGTACATAGTATATTCTCTGATATTAGGAGAAGAGGGGTACGCAGGGAGATTTCCCCAGTCCCAGACAGTTATCTGTTCGGACTTCATACGCTCAATAACTTTTCTCTGTACTTCCGAACACACAGAGTCACATATCTTTTTAGCCATCAAGGGGTCGGGGTAAGATACGGAAACATCTATGATTCTTGTGTTTTCGGGAGAGCTTACGCTGATGCAGGAATTAAGCTGATTTATGCCGATGTCAAGATCGTTTGACTCTACAACACCTTCAAGGATCGTACGGCTTCTTATAAGGTTTACATAGTCTTTTGTAAGTGTTGCGTAAGCGGAAAGCTCACTTGACGAGAACATACCTGTGTTCTGCGAGCCGATTATATAAAGACGGGCGCGGGAGCTGTACATCGGAGTAATGTAATTTGTAGCATAAACCGTTCCGATCACAGCGCACAAAACAGCCGCTATGACGGATATCCATATTCTCTTCAAAAGAACAAAGACTAACTCTTTTGTATTTATTTCAAGATCCTGATTTATTTCGTGCATATCAAACCATCCTTTTGGAACTTTAAAGTGTTAAATTCGCATTTTGACATTCCAATACATTTGTCATTATATCATACAAAATTAGCCGTGTCAATCAAAATTTCGATTTTTATCCTTCATATACGGACAAAAATATTAACAAACATAGTCTAAAAAGTAAAATAATGATATTGTATTGCAAGAAACAAAAAAATGTGTTATAATTTTTGTTTGTTGAAAAGATATAAATTAAAAGAAGGTATAAAAATGAAAAGAAACGATCTTCGCAATGTGGCAATAATTGCCCATGTTGACCACGGAAAAACAACGCTTGTTGACGAAATGCTCAAGCAAAGCGGTACATTCAGAGAAAATCAGGTTGTTGAAGACAGAGTTATGGATAACAACGACCTCGAAAGAGAAAGAGGTATTACGATTCTTGCAAAAAACACCTCCCTCTATTACAAGGATATTAAAATCAATGTTATCGATACTCCCGGACACGCAGATTTCGGCGGAGAAGTTGAACGCGTTTTAAAAATGGTGGACGGCGTACTTCTTCTTGTAGATGCTTTTGAAGGAACTATGCCTCAGACACGCTTCGTTCTTCAGAAGGCACTGGAGCTCGGACACAAAGTCGTAGTTGTTGTAAACAAGATTGACCGTCCCGGCGCAAGAGTAAACGAGGTTGTGGATGAAGTACTTGAACTTTTTATCACACTCAACGCCACAGACGAACAGCTTGACAGTCCAATCGTGTTCTGCTCGGGTAAAAACGGTACGGCATCCCTTTCGCCCGAGGGAACAGAAACAAATCTTCAGCTTCTTTTTGAAACTATCACAAATCATATCGACGGCCCGGAAATCATCGAAGAGGGTGCGACACAGATGCTCGTTTCCTCTATCGACTATAACGAATATGTAGGAAGAATTGCACTCGGCAGAGTCGAAAGAGGCACAATCCGAAAGAATCAGGATGTTGTTGTAACAAATTTTTCGGGTGCTCACGAAAATTACCGCTCGAAAATTGCAAATCTTTTCACAGTCGAAGGCTTGAAGCGTGTACCTGTTGATGAGGTAAAGGCCGGGGAAATAGTTTGTATTTCCGGTATCGAAAATATTACAATCGGAGATACGATTTGCGCATCAGATACTCCCGAAGCGCTTCCTTTCGTAAAAATTTCCGAACCAACCCTTGAGATGACCTTCTCGGTAAATACATCTCCCTTTGCGGGAACGGAAGGCAAATTCTGCACTTCCCGCCATCTTCGCGAAAGACTTTACCGTGAGCTTTTGAAGGATGTTTCTCTTCGTGTTGCGGATACCGATTCAGCTGAAAGCTTCAAGGTTTCGGGAAGAGGTGAAATGCATCTTTCCATACTTATCGAAACAATGCGCCGTGAAGGATATGAGCTTCAGGTAAGCGCACCGAGAGTTATTTATACAAAAGATGAAAACGGAAACCTTTTAGAGCCCAGCGAAGAGGTTACCTGCGAAATTCCGCAGGACTATATGGGTTCGGTTATGGAAAAGCTCGGCTCAAGAAAGGGCGAACTTGTGGATATGATGCCAATAGGCGACAGAATGAAGCTTATCTATAAGATACCCACAAGAGGTCTTTTCGGTTACAGAAACGAATTCTTGACTGACACACGCGGAGAAGGTATTATAAACTCCCTCTTTGACGGATATGTACCTTATAAGGGTGAAATTCCCAAGCGTACAACAGGCTCGCTTATCGCATACGAAACAGGCAAGGCTACAACCTACGGCGTATTTAACGCTCAGGACAGAGGTCAGATGTTTATTCCGTCTGCAATCGAAGTTTACGAAGGTATGATTGTCGGCGAATCTCCGAAAACCGACGATATAGTTGTAAATGTATGTAAGAAAAAGCATCTTACAGCTATCCGCTCATCGGGTGCCGATGAAGCGCTCCGTCTTGTCACTCCCAAGATATTCAGTCTTGAAGAAGCGATCGAATATATCAATGATGATGAGCTTATCGAAATTACACCAAAATCTCTCCGCTTGAGAAAATCTATTCTCAGCAATGTTGAGCGTGCTAAAACAAGAGCCAAGCTTGAAAAAGGCAATTGACAATATATAAGGAAAGAGCAGGAAAAAATCCTGCTCTTTTTTAATTAATATTGAAAGTTCCCTTACGGTGCGTAGAAGTGGGATACAGCATTTGCATCGTCGATCTGCAGACCTTCACCGATATAAAGATCTTTATCACTGTAATAATAATCTTTGCCGCAATACCAGCTGAAAGGAGCTTCATAATCCTGAATATGTGTATTGCCGTCAAAGGTGAGATTTCTCTCGCTTGCATTTGAATAGAAGCGATATATCGGTCCTGTACAACGGAAGAAGATGTTGTTGTTTGTCTTGAAGTTCTGGGTTTCTTCTGCCACATTTGAAAGACCGAAACTGTTGTAAAGGGTTGCGCTCGATTGCCTTAATGTGCTTCCCCAACCGTAACCGCCCATGCGCAGGATGTTGCCCGAAACAAGAACATTTCGTACTATTCTCTTGTGGTTTCCGCAGCAGGGCTGATTATAAAATTCTATCGACCAGTGGCAATATTCAACAAGATTATCCGAATAATTGATATTCTGCATCATCGAGTCTTCGCATCTTTCGGATGAAAGCTGATGTGTGATACCCGTATCGTATATCTGATAGATCCAGTTGTTTTCAACTGTATATCCGTCACAGCTTCCGTATATTTCAACAGCGTTGCCGAAACGGGTAGTACCATCAAGGATGGAGCCGCCGATCCAGGCAAAGATACAGTTTGTAACTTTAAGATTTGAACAGCCTGTCATACCGGAAAAGCTTCCGTTTTCATCAAAAACAGCGTCGCTGCCGCTTCCGCCGACACCGTGAGCACCGCCGTAACGGAAATGAAGGTTATCAACGGTGACATCCGGCACTGTTACATTCACAAGGTTTCCTGTTGTCGCTATTTCAATATGATAGAAGCGATCGCCGGGGTTTCCGTCTTTACTGTAAAGGTAGAGATAGTTTGTTGTCTTGTCGTGATAAAATTCAAGATCGCCCGAAAGATCGGATTGCTCTGTGAATACCTTGCCGTCATACTCAACGCCGGAAATGCGCTTGCTGCTGTAAAGTTCATCGTAATCTCCCGGGGTTCTGCTGTGATCAAAGGCTATAAGTCCGACATCTCCGCCTATTGTACCGTTATATTTATAAACATTTTCAAATGAGGTTTCGAGCCAAAGAGCAGAATCGGCATAATCTCTTTCCGAACCGTTTATTATAGGTTTGTCGCCTGTGCCGTATGCGGAATAGGTAACGCCTTCTTTTGCTGTGATCTTGCCTCTGAATTCTCCTCCTCTTTCAAACAATACGGCATCTCCCGGTTTAAGATCGGCGCTGTTTACCTTGCTTATGGTCTTCCAGGGCTTTATAGTTCCAAAAATGTTTTTCTTGCCGTCGTTTTTGTCGTTACCGTTGTTTGAAACATAATAAACGGTTCCTGTTATATCCGAAAGGGAAATATTTTCGCTTTCAAGCACAGCGTCTTTATAGCTTTGAGTATTATCGTTTATGGCTTTAAGGTCATTTGGGGAGATAACTTCTATACCTCGGTTCTGAGCATACAAAGGCATAATGTTTTCTCTTAAGTAAGTATTTGTATCGGCAGTTTCTTTGCCCTGATCAAGCATTTCAAATGCAACAGGGATAACGGCTGTTCCGTAAACATCGCCGTAAACCGTTACCTTATTTCCCGAACGGGTATAGTATGTGAGATAAGGTGCTACCATATATTTATTGTCGTATCTTTCGGAGGCTATGCCTGTGATACATACAGTGTAATATATTTTGTCGTCGGTAGTGCCGAACAGTTTTTTGGCGGGAATGCCTTTTGAATAATAGGTATTGCCCTCGTAAATATATTCAGAATTGTTTTCAAGACGGCTGTTTCCGAGATAAAGAGCGGGGAGAACACAAGCTCCGTAGCTTACATCATCATTTACACCCTGTGTAAGAGAGGAATTTTTATCGGAAATAGCTGCAATTTTTGAGATAACATCCTTATCAAGTGCAATAATATATCTCAATCCTTGTTCTTTTTCATCCGAAGGAAGTCTTATCTGCGCTCCTTTTACAACAAATTCTTCTTTTGCCGTATCAAAAGAAACGGGGATATATTTTGCATAAAAGGCTTTTTGTGTATCGGCGGATGAACCGTTTTCGATAACCTTTGTAAAGGCAGAATCTGCGTACCATCCTTCAAAGATATAGCCTTTCTTTTCGGGGGCGTTTGTAAATATGATATCATTATTTCCGTCGAGTTCGAATATTCCGCCGTAAAGCTTGCCGCCGTCGGTATAGATGACACATTCGGTGTTGGGATTTTCATATTCCACAAACATAACATTTACGGTTTTTCCGGGCTGGAAGGTATGCCTTGAGGCCGGGAAATATCTTGATTCGTCACCTATCTGAATAAGTGCCGCATAACCTTCGTCGGGGATAATATCAAATGTTCCGGCAACAGATTTGCCGTTTTCATCAAGGGCGTGTAAGACCTTTCCCGCTCCCGTTGTTTTTACGGTATAAAGCTTATTTGACGGCACAATGTCTTCAGACATTTCGGGGATTGACGCATTACCGTTCAAAATGAAATGAACTGCGCTGTTTTCGGAAAGTGTAAGAGGAGCCTGAGGATTTATGCCGAAAGCGTCAATTTTTGAGCCATCGTTCATTGTGATAAGGACATTTCCTTTAAGAAGAGCTCCTTTATGCCACGATTCGTATGAGTCAAGCGAAAAACGCATTTCTCGGACAATGCCGCTGATCTCAAGGGCAAGATCCTTTTCTATAAAGCGGCCGTCGTAAGTATTGTATGCACCGCCCATAGATACGAGCTCAAAGGTTGACTGTCGGCCTACAAAACCATAGCTTTCTTCGATATCGTTTAAACCGTATGTACCGAAATGGAGTATTTTTCCGTCATCAATAATAACGGAATCATCCAAAGTGAGCTTGTGTCCGTCGTCGTTTATATGAGAATACAGGCCCATCGTAATCTTGATATTTTCAAATGTTGTATCAGAGCCGAGAATAACAGCATTTGAAGAGGGGATATTTAATTCTGCCGAGGAGGATTTTTCTCCGCTGATAAGTATCGGATAATTACAGGAGCCGAGAGTGCCGGAAACATCGATTTTATCAAGGACAAAGATAACGCCGCCGGTGTTTCTGAGCTTTTCAAGCGCTTTTGCCATTGTTGTGGGACTTCCTGCTTTTCCTGCGTTAGTATCAAGACCGTCTGATTTTACATATATCGCATTTTGAGTTCCTGTTCTGGGGAAAGCTATGCTTACACTGTAGGTATCCCCGTCTTTCACAGCATTATAAGACTGTCCGTTAACAACAAAAGAGATGTTATCCGAAACGACTTCATTATAGAATTCCAGAGATATCTTTGCAGTATAATTTTGGCCTGCCTTAAATTCTTCTGCTTCGCCGTTTCTGCCAAGCCATACTATTGTTGCAAAATAGCCGTCTGTTGTGATGAGTCTTTTTTCAGCCTTATGTCCGACTATAGGGGAGGGTATCTCAAAACTAAAGGATGTCTGACCGATAGCAACTTCTTTTCCGGGAAGCGTTATATTGCCTTGACCGTAATAGTATGTTTTTCCGCCGGTTACGACCTGTACCATTGCGTCTGATTTTTCGCAGGTGACATTAACAGCGCCCCGAATGGTATCGCCGTTTTCGTCGGCAGCCGGAAGGACAGTTACTTTGTCGGAGGCGGAGATGAAGTATTTTCCGCCGTTTACATCGGGAAGTTCTTCCTCAGGGGGATATGAGGACTTTTCATCGGTTATTATAAGAAGGGAGCCGCCGATTTCGGTAACTCTTTCTGTGGTAACAGAAGAAAGACTGCTGTTTTTGAGATTTACAATAACACTTCCGCCGATACTTGCGTGTGCATCGTTTCCTGTATATCCGTCAAAGCCGAGATTGAGGTTAAAACCGTCTGTGTTTTCAAGATTGAGGGTTATATTGCCCGAAACACCAACGCAAGTCTGTGTAAAATATGCGCCGCCGAAATATACCTTGTCGAACTGACCGCTCTTTATTGTACAGTTGATATCGGTCGAAGTTTTTGCTTCGTATCCGGCGTGCAATTCGATACCCTTGCCGTTTATGGGTTCAAGTCCCTCACCAAACACAACATCGTGGCAGTTTGTTGCGATGAATTTGTACTGGGTACTTGCAAGTCCCATATGTTCAAATGTAACATCACTGTTCAAGACAAGGGAATCGGTATTCTTAAGCGAACCGCCTCTGCCTTCGCCTGTTATTGTAAGGCGGTAGCCGTACTGGGGCATAGAAAAACCTTTTGTTGTTTCAATAGCGGATTGCAAAACTATTTTTGAAAGATTGTTGTCATATGCTACCTGAGCCGCTTTTTCAAAAGTCTTAAGGGGAGCATATTCCGAAAAGCCTGTATTTGTATCATCGCCTGTCGAACAGACATATACTGCCTGTTTTTGAGATGTAGGTGTAAAGAGGGCTGTATAATTTACATTTGCCGTTGCAAGAACCTTTTCACCTGTGGCATATATATTTTCGCCGTCCGACCAGCCGCTGAAATAATTGTCTTTTTTTGTAACTGTACAAAGGGGGAGGGTGTAATATGTATTTCCGTCAGCGACAATATTATCCGCCGCCTTTTTTGCGCCGTCTTTGAATGTGGCGGTAAATTTCATTCCCTCGTAGGGGTTTAAAAATTCTATCAGCAAGACATCAGAACTTTGGGGAAGATCATAATATCCGTGTTCGTTTTTGGTAAAGAAATCGCCGGCAACTTCGCAGGGAGCAAGCAGGGGATCGTCCGAAACAATATCAAACCCGAGAAGTGCGCCTGTGTTTCCCGAAGAGGACTCGGCATAAACAGGAGTTGCTTTTCCTTGGTATACGGAAATCCAATAATCAAAAGAGGTTGCCGTAACTTCGGGAAGATATCCGTCATTTTCAATGTGATTAAAGATTATGGCGGTTGTACCTTTATCCATACTTCCGAAATCGTCTTGCTGAGTTACCGATACAGACGAAATGTTAGAGCCGTTTTCCTTGAGCTGTGCCGCATCAAAGATAAGGGCTGTATTTCCGATTTTTGTTCCGTCGTTGGAGTATTGGTTGTAATCTCCGAGCTTGATGTCGCTTGAGAAATTACCGCCATAGAAGTTGAATACCACATTACCGTTGATGTTTCCGCCATATGTGCTTCCGGTGTGAATTTTGTTGTAGTTTCCGCCGAAGATGTTATAAGTAACATCACCGTTAAGAGTCTGGTAAGTGCCTCTCAAGCCGTTGCGGACTATACCGAACAAATCTTTATATGTTCCGGCATAAAGGTCAAACTGAACATTTCCGTTTACAGTGTACTGTCCGCCGTAGTTTGCGACAGGAGCAATCATTGTTATGGTAGCGTCGCTGTCCTTGATAACATAATGGGAATCGCCCGTAAAAGCGGTATCCATACCGATATAAAGACCTGACTGTGTGTTGCTGTAGGTATCGCTCAATACAGTTTTACAGCTGTCTTCTATTGTAATTGTACATCCTCTTGCAGATATCCATCTTTCGTCCTGAGCGTACGGTTTTATAGTAATATTTTCAAAAACCACATCTCTTTTGAAATTTGTATTTTCGGAGCCAAAGACAACTCTGTCTGATGTACCGTTTAAGCCTTTAATTGTGACTGTTCCGTTTTCGGCTGTATCATTTCCGAAAACTGCGGGAAGTGTTGCATCTCCCGAAATGTAGATTGTTCCTTGTGATTTTCCGAGTTTTACAAGCGCCGCCTCAATTGTTGTGCGTACTTTATCGGATGATATTCCCGAAATTTCACCGCTTGAAGAAGCATAAACCACATTAGTTTCTTCAGCGAAAGTTATAGGACAAGACATCATTCCTAAAACAAATGTCAAGGCAAGGAAGATGCTGAGAAGTCTTTTTTTCATATTAATTCTCCTTTTGCTTGGTTATAATACCGTTTAAATCAGTTTTCTTCGGGATCTGTAAGATTTGCAAGTCCGATAACGCTGTCGACAGGGAGCGAAAACACAGCCGCTTTTGCATCTGTTGCAGGGCCTGCCTTTTCAACTATTGCCTGCATAATTTTATCTTTGTCGGCTTTTCTTGAAACGATATATATCATTTCTTTTTCTGTTGCAATAGAAACGCCGAAAAATTTAGCGGTAAATTCGTTTGCCGTTCCTTTTCCGTGAACTACTGTGCCGCCGCCGGCACCGGCTCCTCTTGCCGCATCCATGACAAGGTCTGTACAGCCCTTTTCGGCAATTGCAATTATTAAAGCATAAGACATTTCGTTCATTTTCTTCACCTCATCGGTTTTGTTTTGCTGACCTTCTGTAAGATATTTAAGGCCGGCGTTACCTGCTATACTTCCGAGCGGAACTGTAATGGCGATACCTGTGCCGGGAAGACCGATACCCATTTTTGTGAGTAATCCGTTCATAATTTTTTGAACATTGTCCCTTGCGACAAGCATCTGAAACATCACTTTTTCGTTTTCTTCGATTCCGAGGTAATCTATCATACTTTTACTTGCTGTTCCTTTGCAGAAAGAAGTAAAAACCGTCGTTACCCCGTTCTTTTTATAATAATCCATATACTGCTTTTCAAGGTCGCTTCGCAGTATATTTACAAGAAGGCTGTATTTGCTCAAAACTCTTCCTCCATTTCAATAATACTTGTGTCGGAGCAAAGCTCGTAAAGCTCTGACTTTCTCTTTTCAAGAGCTCTGTTTTTAAGAGTATATATAAGTCCGAGCACCTGTATTGTAATAAGGGGCGTCATCGCAACCATCGCAACAACTCCGAAGGCATAAGATGCCATATCCCTTCCGATTGCACCGCATGCGCCGGTTGCAAGAGGAAGAAGAAAGGTCGCCGTCATCGGTCCCGAAGCAACGCCACCCGAGTCAAAGGCGATTGCCGTAAATATGGGGGGAGTAATAAACGAAAGGATTATCGCAAGAAGATATCCGGGCAAAAGCATATACATAACAGGAATCCCGCAAACGATTCGGAGCATCGCAAGACCTACAGAAACAGAAACTCCGACAGAAAGACTTGCCGAAAGAGCTTTTGGTGCGATCGCGCCCGAGGTTATCTCGTGTACCTGCTTATTGAGAACATGAACTGCAGGCTCCGCAGCAACTATAAAGTATCCGATTATCATACCGATGGGAATGATGATCCAGTTATAAGAAAGTTCTCCGAGTTTTGCTCCGATGAAATTTCCCATAGGCATAAAGCCCACATTTGCTCCGCAAAGGAAGATAACAAGTCCCACATAGGTATATACAAACCCTACACCTATTCTGATCAGATTGTCTTTTTTAAGCTTTATCTTGAATATCTGAAATACAAGAAAGAATATCATAATAGGCAAAAGTGCAACAGATACTTCCTTTATGTATTCGGGAAGCTCATGGGAAAACATCTGCCAAAGCTCTTTTGACGATTCAATATTAAGCACAAGCTGAGTTACGGCGGTCTTAGTGTTTTCCACATTTGCAGTCATACCGAGAATCATAACGGCAATAATTGGTCCTGCCGAGCAAAGAGCAACAAGCCCGAACGAGTCATTTTCCGCGTTTTTATCGGCACGGATAGAAGCCACACCGACGCCCAGCGCCATAATAAACGGAACTGTCATAGGTCCTGTTGTAACTCCGCCCGAATCAAAGGCGACCGGCAAGAATTCGCCGGGAACAAAAAGTGCGAGGATAAAAACTATAGCGTATGTAAGAATAAGAATATACGAAAGACGCATACCGAAAAGAATTCTTAACATCGCAAGTACAAGAAACACACCGACACCTACCGAAACCGCACCGATTATTATAAAATTATCGATACCGTTTACCTGTTGTGCAAGAACGGTAAGGTCCGGCTCTGCGATTGTAATTACTGCTCCGACAAGAAAGCTTATGAAAGCGATAAACCAAAGCCTTCTTGACTTTGTGACAGCAGAACCTACATATTCACCCACAGGGGTCATAGAAATATCCGTTCCGAGTGTAAACATCGACATTCCGAGTATTACCATAACTGTTCCGATAACAAACGCCATCAGAATATCAACGGGTACGGGAAGTATCGTAAAGCAGAGAATAAAAACTATTCCTGCAATGGGAAGCACAGACGCCAGAGACTCTTTGAATTTTTGCATCAGTACCGTCTTGTTTTTAAATTTTAAACTCAAATAAACGCCTCCCATACTAAATTCTACCTATTAATTTAATTATACCCCTTTGATTTGCTTTTGGCAATAGGGTATATGTTAACAAATTATTAAAACAGCTGTGGTTTTTGCCCCACAGCCGTCATTTTATACAGTTTTCGTTTTCAAAAATCCGACACAATTTCGTCAAAAAGAGTATTTATTTCATCAAAACCGTAGCCGTATCGCAAAAGCTTGTCGGAAAGCTTCTTTTTTTCTTCCCAACAAGTCGGATCCTTTCCTTTGGATACCTTTTCGTAAAGCCTTTTTAAGTTTTCATCAAAATCAATTTCTGCTTCCTCTACTGTCGAAACACAAAGGTCATACGGAATTCCTTTTGCAAGAAGCTCCTGAATGAGCCTTCTTTTTCCGAAAAGTTTTGAGTTTGCCATAAGCTCGCAGGCTCGTTTTGCATATCTTTCATCCGAAAGATAGCCGTTTTTCTTAAGTATTTCGAATGCCGAATCTATTGCTTCTTTCGAGTATCCTTTTAATTTCAGCTTTGAACGGAGAGTTTTTTCGCTTTTATCGTTTATTCCGAGAAGGTAAACAGAGTATTTTATGGCTTTGAGCTTTTCTGCCATATGTTCAAGAGTGCATACTGCACTATCGTCGGCATATATTGGGAGCATATCGCAAATATGTCCCGATTTTATGAGGGGGAGAGATTCTTCGCCGAAAAAATCATTTGCAAAAGCAAAAAGGTCGGCGCGTGTTATATCATAATATCCCGTATCTGTACCGATCGTAGCTTCATTCCCCGAACCTGTAAAAACTATGCTTTTTATGTCCATAAAAACCTCTTGTTATATCAAACAGGGCTGTAAAATTGCATTTACAGCCCGATTTATTATTAAAGCTTATTCTCCGAATTCTTCGGTAACGATAATTCCGCCTTCCGTATCATCATCTTCTTTTAAAGTGTCAAAATCGATATCGGAAGCCTTTGCCTTGATCTTTTCTTCGATCTCTCTTGCAAATTCGGGGTTTGATTCAAGATATTCTCTGGCCTTATCTCTTCCTTGTGCGATTCTTTCATCTCCGTAGTATATCCAGGAACCGCTCTTTCCGAGGATTTCAAGCTGAAGACCGATGTCGAGAATTTCGCTCATCTTGGAAATTCCCTTGCCGTACAAAACATCAAATTCCGCGACTTTGAAGGGGGATGCGACTTTGTTTTTAACAACCTTACAGCGTGTACGGTTTCCGATAACCTCGGTTCCTTCTTTTATAGGCTGACCCTTGCGGATGTCGATACGGACGGATGCGTAGAATTTAAGAGCTACACCGCCTGTTGTGGTTTCGGGATTTCCGTAGATTACACCTATTTTCTGACGGAGCTGGTTTATAAAAATAACGATACAGTTGGATTTTGCAACAGCACCCGAAAGCTTTCTCAAAGCCTGGGACATAAGGCGGGCGTGCTGACCCATATGGCTTTCGCCCATATCGCCTTCGATTTCGGATTTGGGAACAAGAGCCGCTACCGAGTCAACTACAACAATATCAATAGCTCCCGAGCGTACAAGCGCTTCTGTGATTTCAAGAGCCTGTTCGCCGCAGTCGGGCTGGGATACCAAAAGTTCGTCGATGTTTACGCCAAGAGCCTTTGCGTATACAGGGTCAAGCGCGTGTTCTGCATCAATAAAAGCTGCTTCTCCGCCCATCTTCTGAACTTCAGCGATCGCATGAAGGGTAAGGGTCGTTTTACCGGAGGATTCGGGACCGTATATTTCGATAATTCTTCCTCTGGGAAGACCGCCGATACCGAGCGCAAGGTCGAGTGTAAGTGAGCCTGTGGGAACTGCGCTGACATTCATCGACGCATTTTCACCAAGCTTCATAATGGCACCCTTGCCGTAATCTTTTTCTATTCTCGCAAGTGTTGTCGCAAGGGCAGCTTTTCTGTCCTGCGGCATCGCTTCTTTTTTTGTTTCTTTCTTTGCCATTTTAGGTTCCATCCTTTCAAATCACGCATTTTAATGTGCGCAGAGTCGGTGAACATATGTTTTAAATAAGTATACCACACATTTTTTCGTATGTCAACCGCTTTTTCTTTGCACATATATATTATCACAGCAAGTGTCCGATAAAAAGGTCAGTTATTCAAGAGATGAAAGGTCAGCTTTATTCTGCTGAATGACACCTGCAACAAATTTTATCTTTATATTCGGGGTATAGCCTAAAATCTTTGTGAGAGCCGCTTCAAGACACGCCGCCTTGTCGCCCTGTTTCAAAAGCATGGGAGCTATTGGGTTTGTAACTTCGAACTCACAAACATTTCCGTCGCAGATATATCCTCTTCCTCCCTCAAGCATGGAAGCGGCGATCTTGTCGCAGGAAGCTACATCTTCTATAAGCTCCGCATAAGACATAAGCGGTTTTCTTTCGGGAGAACTTGTGTCCTCTAAAGCTTGCGGCTTTACAAGAGGTCTTGGTGAAAGGGGGCGGGGAGATATAGGCTTGGGAGCTTTATTTACCTGCATCTTTTCTGTATACGGGCCGTCAAAAGGCATATCGGAGGGCATATCAAAAGGTATATCCGAGTCCGACGGCATAGGAGGCGCTTCATCAAAGGGAATATCCGAAGGCGCCGGCATCTCATTTGCCTTTTTTTCGGGAGCTTTCGGCGATACGGGTGTTCCGGAAGGAGTTATTCCCGCCGACATCATCGCTATTTTTTCCTCAAGATCGGAAATTCTTGTGAGAAGGGTCGCCGTATCAAAAGAAAGCTTTTCTTCGCACATTTTTATTATTCCGGTTTCGATTATTGTGCGTCTTGAAAATACTGCTCTTGAAAGACGGGCTTGCATATCCTCACAAAGCTCACAGCAGTACATAAGCTTTTCGTCGGAAAGCTTTGAAGAAAAGCCTTTGAGCTTTTCGATGTCAGATTGTGTTGCATCAATAAGCTTTGAGGGGTCTTTTACATATTTTGTAACTATAATATCACGAAGAGTATCAGAAAACTCTGAACACAAAACACCTAAGTCTTTGCTGTTGTTATATGCTTCCGATATGACAGCAAGAGCGGATGCCGTATCCTTTTGACATACCGCATCAAGAAGTGCAAAAACAACACTTCTTCCGACAACGCCAAGCCTTTCTGTTGCTTCTTCCTCGGTAATTTCGTGATCGGCTTTATAGAAAAGCTCGAGCATCGAAAGCGCGTCACGCATAGCACCTGTCGCAAGGCGGGAAATGAGCATAAGTGCGCCGTCTGTGATCTTTATATTTTCCTCGTCGGAAATCATGCGAAGTCTTTCGCATATCTTTTCGGGGGTGATTCTGTGGAAATCAAATCTCTTGCATCTTGAAAGAATTGTGGCAGGAATTTTTCTAAGCTCAGTAGTCGCAAGGATAAACATTGCGTGTGCCGGAGGTTCTTCAAGCGTTTTTAAAAGGGCGTTGAAGGCGCTGTCTGTAAGCATATGGACCTCGTCTATAATATATACACGCCTCTTCATTTCGGAAGGGGGGTAAACGACGGTATCACGAAGCTCACGGATGTTGTCAACACCTGTATAGCTTGCCGCATCTATTTCGTATATATCAAGAGTATTTTCCGCCGCAAGGCATGACGGACATTTTTCGCAAGGATCGCCGTCAACAGGGTTGTCACAGCTTACAGCCTTTGAAAGGATCTTGGCACAGGTGGTTTTGCCCGTACCTCTTGAGCCGCAGAAAAGATAAGCGTGGGATACGCTTTGCGACATTATTTCGCTTTTTAAAACACTTGTGATATGCTCCTGACCTATAACATCGGAAAATACCGACGGACGCCATTTGCGGTATAACGCTTTGTATGAAGACATTGAAACAATTCCTTATCGTTTGATTTTCAAACGGCAAATTACATTTTCCGCCTGATTTTTATAACATTTCTAATTATTTTATTATACAAAATTTCTTCTAAAAAATCAATAGAATTTATATGAACTCATCAGACTGATGCAAATTTCCGATTTTTTTATTTAATGCTGTTGACAAAACGGCTCAAAAAGTTTATTCTAATATAGTAAAAATTTGATTTGGAAGTGGATTTAATGATAAAGATTGGACTTTTCGGTTACGGAAACCTTGCCCGTGGTGCTGAATGTGCCATAAAGCAGAATCCGGATATGAAACTTACCTGTGTTTTCACAAGGCGAGATCCTTCAACGGTAAAGACTGTTTTTGAAGATACACCCGTATATAAAACAGACGAAATCCTTCAGCATAAGGACGAAATTGATGTTCTCATCATGTGCGGCGGAAGTGCGACAGACCTTCCCGGGCAAACTCCCGAAATGGCAAAGCATTTCAATATAATAGACAGCTTTGACACCCATAAAAATATTCCTCAGCACTTCAAAAACACAGATCTTGCCGCAAAAGAAAGCGGAAAGGTTGCGATAATTTCCGTAGGCTGGGATCCGGGTATGTTTTCCTTGAACCGCCTTTATGCGGGATGCATCTTAAGAGATGGTGCGGATTATACTTTCTGGGGCAAGGGCGTGAGCCAGGGCCATTCGGATGCTATCCGCAGAATCGAGGGGGTTGTCGATGCAAGACAGTATACGATTCCCGTCGAAGAAGCGCTTGATGCTGTAAGAAGCGGGAAAGCCCCTGAGCTTTCTCCCCGTCAGAAGCACACACGCGAGTGCTTTGTTGTGGCGGAGGAGGGAGCAGACAAAGCCCGTATCGAAAAAGAAATAGTTACAATGAAAAACTATTTTGACGAATACGATACAACAGTACATTTCATAAGCCTTGAGGAGCTTATGCGTGATCACGCAGGTATTCCCCACGGCGGTTTTGTGATAAGAAGCGGTAAGACGGGCAAAAACCTCGAAAACACACATATCATCGAATACAGCTTAAAGCTTGATTCAAACCCTGAATTTACATCAAGCGTTCTTGTGGCATACGCAAGGGCGGCATACAGAATGAATAAAGAGGGAATGTGCGGCTGTAAGAGTGTTTTTGATGTTCCTCCCGCATACCTTTCTGATAAGACAAACGAAGAGCTTATTTCTGCATTGCTTTAAAAAAGTATGAAAGTTTTGGTCAAGCTTTTTCAAAAGCTTGCGGTGTCAAGAGTGTAAGTTGCAAGGCAACTTTAGAAGTTTGTGTAACAAACTTCCGTAGAACCTCTTGTCGCTGTCCGCAGACAGCAAAACACTTGTTGTGCTTTCAAAAGCGCAGGAGGAGTGAATTGCACGAAGTGCAAGAGAGGAACCCTCGCCGGGGGTTCCTCTTATATATAGCTTTTTCAAAAGCAAAACAGCACGGTTAGCCGTGCTGTTTTTGTGTTTATTCGGACAATGCACTCATTACTTCGTTTACTGTCAAACTTTGTTCTTCGCCGTAGGTTGTTCTGTTGAAGCCGTCGGCTTTTTTGGTGATGACATAAGGTACTGCCACATATTCGGAGGAATAATTGCTCTCTTTGATTTTTGTAATACAAACCGTATAGTAGATATATTCGTCATCCTCGCCGAAAATCTTCTTGGCGGGAACTTTCTTTGCCGAATAGTTTTTATCGTTTATAGTTGTAACAAGGCCTATTTCAAGAGCGTTTTCGCCGAGATATTTCTTCGGCATTACAACCGAGCCGAACTCTAAACAGTTTTCAGAAAGCACTTTGGGAATCCTGAATATGAATCTCAAGCCCTGTTCGCCTTCGGTTCTTATCTGCGCACCTTCAAAAGGGACAGAATCTTTTTCGAGGAGGAAAATTATGTTGGCACCAAGAAGAGGGGAATTGTTAGAACCGATGGTGATTTTGTTCCATTCTTCTTCTGTGCCGATGTAGTTGACAGTAGAAAGCTTTGTGCAACCATCGAAAGCCCATTCGCTGATAGTTGCAACGCTGTCGGGGATAACTATGCTTGTAAGGCTTGTGCAGTTGTAGAAAGTGAAATCTCCGATAGATGTAACACCGTCGGGGATATTTATGCTTGCAAGGCTTGTGCAGGAGGAGAAAGCCCTTTCGCCGATAGATGTAACACTTTTTGGGATGTCAATATTTGCAAGATCTTCGCAACCGAAGAAACCTCCCATACCGATAGAAGTGACACTTTCGGGAATGTTTATGCTTACAAGGCTTGTGCAGAAGCTGAAAGCCGATTCGCCGACAGAAGTAACACCGTCTTTAATTATTACTTTTTCAATAGAGGTTATGTTTGAATACCAGGGAGCTGAAGATGTGTAACTGCAGTTCCACATATCCCCTTCACCGTAAATTTCGAGTGTTCCGTCACCGTAAAGCATAAAACTGAGGTTATCTCCGCAAGAGCCACGCTCTATGATGGATACAAACGGCTTTTTTATGTTATCTGCATATGTTTGCGTTGTAGAGCCTTCGTAGCCGTAGAGAGTAAGCTTGTAGCAGAGCGAGAAAACAGACGAACCGCCATATGATACATCTTTGTTGTATACAGTAACTTTTTCAAGCTTGTCGCAATAAAAAAATGCGTTCTCGCCGATAAATGTTACACTTTCGGGGATATCAATGCATGTAAGGCTGTCGCAGGTGCGGAAAGCATACTCGCCGATAGATGTAACACCGTCGGGGATATCAATACTTGTAAGGCTTTCACAACACCAGAAAGCGTAATTGCCGATGGAAGTGACACCGTCGGGAATGTTTATACTTTCAAGGCTTTCGCAGTCGTAGAAAGTGTAATTTCCAATAAATGTAACCCCATCGGGGATATTTATACTTACAAGGTTTGTGCAGGAGTAAAAAGCACTATCTCCGATATATGTAACACTTTTTGGGATATCAATGCTTGTAAGGCTTTTGCATTCCTGAAAAGCATTATCTTCGATGGTTTTAAGACTGTTACTAAGTGTTATACTTGTAAGTTTTTTGCAATTATAAAAAGTGCTACTGTCGATAGTTTCAACCCCGTCGGGGATATCAATGCTTGTAAGGCTTGTGCACCAGTCAAAAGCCCCAAACCCGATAGATTTAACACTGTCGGCAAGATCAACACTTGTGAGGTTTTCACATTTGCTAAAAGCATAATCAGCGACGGATGTAACACCGTTTTTGACTATTACTTTTTTTATAGAGGCTTTGTAAGAGTCCCAGGAATATACCCACTCCCACATATCTCCGGTACCCGAAATTGTGAGAGTTCCCGAATTATCAAGTTTCCAGGAGACACGATCGCCGCAAGCACCCGAGGCGGTGGTTGCGGCCTGAACATTAAGGCTTGTTGAAACAAGCACTATGATAAATAATGTCGCAAACAGAAACATCGAGAAAATTTTTCTTTTCATTTCTTCCTCCGATTGATTTTTGTTTGTATGGCTTTAATATTTCATATTGTATCACTTTCTAACATAAATTTCAAGTTTTCCATAGCAAAAAAGCCACGGATATGCTCAGTGGCTTTTCAATATGCAAAAATCAATTAAAACAATTCTTCTGCAAGCTCATCATCTTCGATGGAAACAGAGATATCGTCGTGATCGTTTTCAAAATCAAAACCGTCGTCTGTGTTATCGAGGGAGAATTTAAGCTTAACTTTCTTGAGTATAACGATAATTGCTGTAATAACTGCTGCAGCACCGAGGATGCTTCCGATAATAATAAGGGCTTTCTTCATAAAAATGTCCTCCGTTTTATTTGAATTTAAGTATCTTATTTTATGCAAAAACCGCAGAAATGTTAAAATTTACAGTTTGCGACACTTATTCCGACATTATTATAGCATATTGCATAAGAAAAAATATGAATATTTTTTTAATTTTGCAAAAATTTAGCCATTTTTCTGCAAATATGTGATAAAATTACATTGGTAATTTATTGAACACTTTTTGCAAAGGAAGTTTTGAATATATGTGTGGATTTGCAGGACTTTACAAAAAATTAGCTTTAACTGAAAATGACAAGACATCCGTTATAAATATGTCGCAGTCTATCCGCCACAGAGGCCCGGATGACTGCAAAACTCATTTTGCCGAAAATTATGCGTTTGCCTTCAGAAGGCTTTCGATAATCGACCTTGAGGCGGGAGTACAGCCCTTTTCGATGTTTGACGGCAAATATATCGGCACATTCAACGGTGAAATATATAACTATCTCGAACTGCGTGAAGATTTAAAGAAAAAGGGTTATTCCTTCTCGACCCGTTCGGAGATCGAAACTATTCTTACCCTTTACCACGACGAAGGCCCCGAGTTTATCAAAAAACTCAGAGGTATGTTTGCCATCGTTATCTGCGACAACGAGAAAAACAGTATGTTCTTCGGGCGCGATCCTTTCGGTATCAAGCCTTTTTATTACCGTGTGGGGAAAGAGGGCGTTTCCTTCTCGTCGGAATTCAAAGCATTTATGTTCGATTCCGAAATGAAGGAATATTCAATTGACGAAGCGGCACTTCAGAGCTTTTTCACATTCCAGTATGTTACAGAGCCCGATACAATAAGCCCCGATATAAAAATACTTCCTGCGGGAAGCTATGCGGTGGTTGATTCATCCCTTGAAGTCAAACCCGTAACATATTTTGACAACCGCTTTACTCCCAATAAGAAAATATCCTTTGACGAAAAGGAAAAGCGCCTGCGTGATGCGGTTATGAAATCTGTCGAATACCATATGCTTTCGGATGTACCTCTCGGAAGCTTTCTTTCAAGCGGTATAGATTCTGCGGTAATTACGGCAGTTGCCGCAAAGCTTTGCCCCGGTATTAAGGCATTTACTGTTGCCTTCGGCGTCAAGGAATACTCCGAAATCGAAAATGCAACAGGTATTTCAAGCCATCTTGATATCGACCATATAAAGCTTGTGGCAGGACTTGACGATTTTCTTGCCAATTACGAAAAGGTAATATATCATCTCGACTCTCCTATGGCAGACCCGTCAACTGTTGCAATCTATCTTATCTGCAAGGAAGCGGCAAGACATGTAAAGGTTGTCCTTTCGGGTGAAGGCTCGGACGAGCTTTTCGGCGGTTACAAAATGTACAAGGACTCTATCCCGACAAGCTATCTCAGCACTCTTCCCGGGGGAATGAAGACGATTGTACATGGTGTGGGTAAAATGCTTCCCAAGGGCACTCCCGGAAGAAATACTCTTATGCGTGATATAAGCCCTATCGAGGGAAGATTTGTGGGAAATGCCTTTGTATTTACCGAAGAAGAGAAAAAGGCGTTTTATAAAAAATTCAATCCCGATGTGCATTTTGCGCAGAGAACAAAGGCAATATACGACAATGTATCAGACCTTGAGGTTCTTGCAAAGATGCAGTATTGCGATCTCAATACTTGGCTTAAGAGCGATATCCTTGTAAAAGGCGACAGACTTTCTATGGGAAATTCGCTTGAAGTGCGTGTCCCGTATCTTGATAAAGAAGTTTTTGCGGCAGCAAAGGATCTTACAAGCAAGGACAAGCTTTCCCACGGCACTACAAAATATATTCTCCGCCACGCATTCCGTGACCTTTTAAATGAAGAAACGGTTATGCGTCCCAAACTCGGTTATCCTGTTCCTGTCCGCTTATGGCTTAAAAATGAGCTTTACGATTGGGCAAAGGATATTATCACTTCCCCTTATGCGGAAGAATTTATCGACAAAAATGCAGTATTGAAGATGCTTGAAGACCACAGACTCGGTATAAAAGACAATTATAAGCCATTATGGAATATTATGACATTTATTACCTGGTACAGACTCTATGTCGGCGATCTTGAAAACACAAGAAAGCGAGTATTGTCGGGAGAACTTTGATTCTTTTGGAGGTGTAATATTTGTTTTTGCCGGACAAAAAGGAATTTTTTGAAAAGTACAAGAATATTTTTGTGATTGCCGCAAAGTTTCTTGCGGCGGTACTTGTTGCGCTTTTGTGCATTTTTGTCCAAAATGAGCTTTTAGACGAGATGGATGATGTGCATACCTTTTTTGACGGCAAGGCTGGCGAGAAAAACAATTTAAAGCTTCCGATGCTGGGACTTGCGGGTGCTGTTATAGACGAAAATCCGCCGATGGATATAAGGATTCCGAGGTGTGAAGGTTTTCATCTTTCGCTTGCGGAAAAAAGCTGTGACTTTTCCTTTACAAATCCCGATACGAACAAATGCTATCTTCGTGTTACAATTACCCGGCATGACACAAACGAAACTGTTTTCACCTCGTCGCTGATAAGCCCGGGAAAGACGCTTGAAAACATCACTCTTTCAACGAAGTTTTCGTATTTTACGAATTATGACATTATGATAAAGGTAGATGCCTATTCGCTTGACGGACTTTCGTTTTTGAACGGACTTGTTATGGATGCGGTAATATATACATACTGAAAAAAGGAGCTGTAATTTTTTACAGCTCCCTTTTTGTTGCCCGCAGGGTTTATTTTTTTATCCCCTCATCGGCTGTTTTTTCTGTATGATTTTTAAGATGTTCGGCTGCCTTCTTCAGGAAAGAGGGAAGCGGTACTCCAATTTTGTCGAGATTTTCAAGTATGCTTACGACCTCGTTGAGAATAAGCCATACGGTAACAAGAATTCCGAAAAAGCAGATGTTCATTTCGCCGTCGAGTGCGGAATTGCAGATATAATCAACAATTATTCCGCAGGCTACCGCGAACATATAACAGAGCTTTTTTATAATTCCCTTAACTCCTGTTTTGCTTGATAAAGTGCCCGAAATATATGCATAAATCATTCCTGTGCAATAGTCCGCGGACATCGCCAGAATAAGCACCAAAATCGGCATTGTCAGTATTTTAAAGTATGCTGCCGCCGCCGCAATAAGTGCGGCAAAGGCGGGCTTTATCCATTCTTTGTTCATTGTTTTGTCCTTTCTGTTATTCTGATTGTAATGATTTGATCTTTTTGCAGCATCTGTCAAAAAGAGTGCGGACATATTCGCGGTTTATAGGTGCTTTACCCGAAAGCATAAGCTCCCAGGAAAGTACATTCTCATCGCTTACTATTCCGCATTCGTAAAGTTCATTTACCGTATCATCACAGCTTCGCTTTTCGGAGGCGGAGCTGTATTTTCCAACAACATTCGGAATACCCGTATATTCGGATATATCAAGACTTTCCTTGCTCGTTCCCTTTGGTCGCATTTCTATATGCAGATGAGCGCCTGTAACTCTTCCGGTTGCTCCCATAATGCCCAGGGGCGTTCCTTTTTTGATTCTTGTGTTACTGCCGATTGCAACGCTGTCGAGATGAGCGTAGTATATTCTTGTACCGTCATCAAGAGTTTGTCTTATGTATCTGCCAAAGCCGTTTTTTTCATAAAGCGACAAGGCTTGTCCGTCTGCTATTGCATATACGGTTTTGTCATCATGCGCAACCATATCAATGCCGCCGTGAAATTCTTTTTGCCCGAAAATGGTTCGCTCTCCTCTCGGGCTTGTGATGGTAAAATTCCCCTTAAAAGGTGATATCATAACATTTCCTCCATAAATTTTATCCACTCAAGGTGTGCCCGTATCTTCCCGTGATAGCGTGTATATATTATACCACAAGAACATATGTTTTGTCAATTGTGAGAACATACGAAAAATATTTTCGGTTCACATTTGAAAAATATATAAAAAACCATATAAAATATACCGTATTGTATAAATTTAAAACGGGTTTTGGGTTGGTTTTGGACGAAAAAAAGCAGTTTTTTCAAAAATCAAGTTTTTTTGCAATATTTGTATTTATTGCACAAATAACAAAATGCGGAGTGTTATTGAAACACTCCGCAAAGTTTAATGCTTTTTAAGCCGGTTCGTTTTTTGTTTTTGCTTCTTTTTTCTCGGCAAGTCTTTTATAAACTTCCTGCCTTAAGAGGGCGTACAAAACAGCACATACGGGTACAGACAGAAGCATACCCGAAACTCCGAAAAGATCTCCGCCTACAACAACGCAAACGATTACCCAAATTCCGGGAAGTCCGACTGAATCTCCGACCACATGGGGGTATATCAGATTTGATTCGAATTGCTGCAAAACTATTATAAAGACAACAAACCAGAAGGCTTTAAAGGGAGAAACCAGAAGTATCAGAAAAGCGCCGAGAATCGTTCCGACATACGCGCCGAAAACCGGAATAAGCGCCGTTATGCCTATTATAACCGAAACTACCGAGGCATGGGGAATTGAAAAAATCTTCATACCGATAAAACAAAGTATTCCGATTATAATAGCTTCCGTAAGCTGACCTGTTGCAAAGCTGAAAAAGGTCTTGTTTGTGAGTCTTGCCACATCAAGAATTCGCAGAACCCTTTTTTCGGGAAGGAAAGCAAAAAGCGTGCTTTTTATATTTCTTGTCAGCTTTTCTTTTTGTGCAAGGATATATATTGCAAACACAAAAGATATAATAAAATTCGCGATAAACGAGAATACCGATGCAGTAAAGCTTACAGTCTGGGAAACTATGGCTTCGCCTGCTCCGAATACCGAGCCGAAAATATTTCCCGCAAAGCCTGTAAGGGTATCCATTATTTTTTGGGTATCAAAAGAAAGATCGGGAAGCACCGCACCGAATTCTTTTGCGAACAATACGATATTATCCCACCAGCCTTCGACCTTTTCGACATATTTAGGTACAGAATTCATTATGATCTTAAATGAACTTGTAAAACCCGGAAGAACCATAAATACAAGTGCAAACAACAAGCCCAGTATTATTAAAATACTTAATGTAAGGCAAAGGGGGCGCTTTATTCTTTTATGAAGAGTTCCTTTTGCTTTTGAGAAAACTGTTTCATAAAGCGTTTCTGCAGCCCTCAAAGGTACATTTATCAGAAATGCCAGAGCCGCACCTATTATAACAGGGGAAAAGAGCGAAATTACCGCAGCAAAAAAACCTGTAAGAGTTGCGGTGTGATTGAGTACCCAAAGAAAGAATATCAGAATAAGGGAAATAATAAAAATAACAGAAACGGTTCTTCCGCCAAGATCAAAAATAACTCGTTCTTTTTTTCTTTTATGTTCTGAAGCCTTATGTATGTTATTTTCCTTTTTTGTTTCGTATGAACCCGTATCGCTCATATCGCTTTTGGGTTTGTTTAAAGGCGTCTGCCTTTTTTCTTTTTTGAAAAACATAGCCGTTCCTTTCAAAATAAAAGGCATAGCTGCACGAAAAGTGCGGTTATGCCTTTTGCTCTGTTATGCTACAACCACATTTCGGTCGTTTTATTCTATTTAGTACCCGAAAGAAGCTTATTCATAATGGCAACCACCAAAACGATTGTGATGGTAACGCCGAAGATACCGAGCATTCCTCTGCCCATTATTGAGAATGAATCTTTCAAAGCATCAACATTAAGATTAAAATTGAATTCCGCATCTGTTGTTGTTTCTTTGTAGATCTCATTTCTTGCTTCGCGGGAAAGTTCTTTTATTTCTGCCGCTTCTTCTTCTGTGAAAAGAGAAGCTTTTTCTTCGGAATTTGTTTGTGTTTCTGTGAGAAGTTCGGCAATCACATTGCCTTCATTTGTATCAAAATAACTGAAAAACATATTTGTACCTCCTTGCAAATCAACCGAGAGCGCTTACAAACTGAAGCACAAGACCGCCTGCGATAACAGATGCTATCTGTCCCGATACATTTACGCCGATAGAGTGCATAAGAAGGAAGTTTGTATTGTCTTCTTCAAGTCCCATTTTGTGTACAACACGGGCGGACATCGGGAACGCGGAGATACCTGATGCACCGATCATGGGGTTTATCTTTTTCTTTGCGAAAAGGTTGATGAATTTGGCAAGCATAACACCGCCGAAGGTGTCAAAGATGAACGCGATAAGACCGAGTCCGAGAATGAGAAGTGTTGCGGGGCTCAAAAACTCTTCGGCTGTCATCTGGGATGCGATCGTAATACCGAGGAAAATTGTAATAAGGTTTGCAAGAACCTTCTGCGCAGTTTCGGAGAGAGAGTTCAAAACTCCGCATTCACGGATGAGATTACCGAACATCAAAAATCCGATAAGAGCAACCGAGGCGGGAGCAACAAGTCCTGCGATGATGGTAATTACGATAGGGAAGAGAATTCTTGTAAGCTTTGAAACATTCGCAGGCTTATATTCCATACGGATGCGTCTTTCTTTTTTAGTTGTCAAAAGCTTAATAACAGGGGGCTGGATGATGGGTACAAGCGCCATATAAGAGTAGGCAGCCACCATAATCGGGCCGATATAATTTGAAGCGAGCTGCTGAGCTACGACGATTGCAGTAGGGCCGTCTGCCGCACCGATGATGGCGATCGATCCTGCGTCTTTGGGTAAAAAGCCCATAAGAGAAGCAAGGCTGTAAGTAAAGAATATACCAAACTGAGCCGCAGCTCCGAATATCATAAGCTTAGGATTGGAAAGAAGGGGACCGAAGTCTATCATCGCACCGATACCGATAAAGAGTATGAGCGGGAAGAGTTCGTTTGCAATACCTGCTTCATAAAGGGTTGAAAGCGGGCCTTCTGTGACAAGCTTTCCTGCTTCGTCAAAAATATTTACAGCTCCTGAGCCGGGAATATTTACAAGGATCGCTCCGAATCCCATAGGCAAAAGGAGAGTAGGTTCCATTTCCTTTTTGATGGCAAGGAAGATCAAAAGCGCTCCGATGAGCCACATAATAACCTGTTTGCCGAAAAGAATAAGTTCTGCCTGATCTACTGCAAGAGCCGACTGAACCGACTGCATAATTTCGTTCATCAATGTCCTCCAAATAATTTTATAGTCTAAATTATATGATACCAAAAATCAGGTTTTTGTTGGTAAATATTTTTTTAACAAAATGTATCGATTTGATGAAAACACGAATAGTTATAAAAGATCGACTCTGTTTCTTATCTCTCCGTTAAAACAAGCTTCAAGATTTTTGAGCATTTCCGAAAAACAGCGCTCTCTTGCTTCTTTTGCTCCCCAAGCCATATGGGGAGTGAGACAGACATTGTCATAATCCTTTATTTCATAAAAAGGACTGTTACAATCAAACGGCTCTGCAGAATAAACATCGGTGCCAAAAGCTGCAATATTTCCCGACTTTACGGCTTCGCATAAAGCCGCTTCGTCTGTTACAGCACCTCTTGCGGTATTAACAAATATAACATTTTTCTTCATCTTTGCAATACGATTGCGGTCTATGAGATTTCTTGTGGCATCCGAAAGCGGAATATGAACGGTTATGATATCGCTTTTTTCGATAAGGGTATCAATATCGGTACATAAAATACCGCTGACGGGAGTTCTTTTGAAAGCCATAACATTACAGCCGAGAGCCTTTGCGATTTCTCCCACACGGCTTCCGATACCGCCGTAACCTACAATTCCCCAGGTCTTGCCGTAAAGCTCGTTATAAACGGGTTTTAAAATATTTGCACTTTTGCCGTGAGAATATGTGCCGTCTTTTGTAAAGCGGGTATATTCGGAAAGATGATTGGCAAGAGAGAGCACCATAGATACCGTTACCTGTGCAACGCTGTATACAGAGTATCCGGGCACATTGCAAACCGCGATTCCTTTTTCGCGGCAAAACGCAGTATCAATATTATCGTATCCTGTTGCCGCCTCACAGATAAGCTTTAAATTCTTTGCGTTTTTAAGATTGCCGCAGGTAAGCTTTACTTTATTTACAAAAATAACATCCGCATCGGCTATGCGTTCTTCTACCTCGGAAGGTTCGGTTTTATCAAAGCAAACAACCTCACCGTATTTTGAAGCTGCAGATATATCGAGGTCTTCGCCGAGAGTAAATCTGTCAAGAACTACTATTTTCAAATCGTCACCCTTTAACCTTTCATTTTATTATCTGTAATATTTATAATATATAACTATGCTGCGTTCTTTTTTTACTGTTTTGTCGTATGCCGAAAGAACTGCACCCTCAAGGCTCAAAAGCTCCCAAGCCTTCATTGCGGTTATGTCCGCGCGGAATATTTCGTCAATTCCGCAGGTGACGGCAAATTCATTTTCGTTTACTATATTTGCGTGTCCTTCGCGGCCGATAACGGTTTCGATACCGTCGCATCTTTCTGTTACATATTTTATATATCTGCCGTCAAGCTTTTCCGCCATTTTGCGGCGAAAGATGGGGTCATCCTCCTCGTTTTGACGGGAAAAGACCGATTTTATCTTATCAAAAAACGACACTTTTATTTCCTCCGGAATCTGCTATACTAAGTATAAACATATAATACCACAAATACTTCGGTTTTTCAAGCAAGGACGGAGATAGTTCCGAAAACTATAGACAAATCAAAGTTTCGGTAGTATAATATATAATTATAGTTTTATAGATATAAGGAGAAAAAAGTGAACGGCAAAAACAAAAAAAGAGTAATTGCAATACACGATATATCGTGTATCGGCAGATGTTCGCTTACTGTGGCTCTTCCGGTTCTTTCTGCGGCGGGGATAGAAACAAGTGTTATTCCGACAGCTGTTCTTTCTACTCATACGGGCGGATTTTCGGGATTTACTTTCAGAGATCTTACCGATGACATAGAGCCGATCTTCAATCATTGGAAAACACTCGGCATTTGCGCCGACAGCATATATACCGGTTATCTCGGTTCTTACCGTCAGGCAGAAATCGTAGAAAAGCTTATTTGCGGAATGAAAAATGAAAACACTTTCGTACTTGTTGATCCTGTTATGGGAGATGCGGGAAGACTTTATACCGGTATTGATGAAAAGCTTGTTTTTGAAATGAAAAAACTCTGCAAGAATGCCGATATGGTAGTCCCCAATATAACAGAGGCTTCTATGATGCTCGGTATGGAATATATACCCGAAGGATATGGAGAAGATTACATAAATGAGATGCTCAAAAAGCTTTGTGAAATGGGTCCGAGATATGCGGTTTTGAGCGGCGTGAGTTTTGAAAAGGGCAAAACGGGTGCGGCGTCTTACGATTCTCTTGACGACAGCTTTTCATATTATTTTACAGAACAGACAGAAGGCTTTTATCACGGAACGGGAGATCTTTTTGCAAGTGCGCTTTTGGGAGCGGTGCTTTCGGGAAAAAGTATTTCCGATTCGATAAAGATTGCAGTCGACTATACGGCCCAGTCTATAAGACTCACTCATAGCTTCGGAAGCGATACAAGATACGGTGTGGATTTTGAGCTTTGCCTTCCCGGGTATATGAAGGCTCTTGGCAAAATATAGAGAGGGTAAAGATGAAAAAAGGTTTGGTTATGGAAGGCGGCGGAATGCGCGGACTTTTTACGGCGGGAGTAATTGATGTTCTGATGGAAAACGGAATATCTTTTGACGGTGCTGTGGGAGTTTCGGCAGGTGCCTGTTTCGGGTGTAATTACAAATCCCGCCAAACAGGCAGAGTTCTTCGTTACAATACAAAATACTGCAAAGACAAAAGATATTGCAGTTTTAAAAATCTGATAAAGACAGGAGACCTTTTTTCAGCGGATTTTTGCTACAGACAGCTTCCTTACGAGCTTGATGTTTTTGATTATAAGGCTTTTGAGGAAAATCCGATGGAGTTTTTTGTTGCGGCCACAGATGTCGAAACGGGAAAGCCGGTTTATCATAAATGCAAAGACGGAAAAGATGAAGATCTCTTATGGTTTCGTGCGTCCGCTTCAATGCCCCTTGCGGCAAGAATCGTTGAAACAGACGGCAAAAAGCTTCTTGACGGAGGAATTGCGGATTCTATCCCTCTTGAATTTTTTGAGAATATGGGATATGAAAAAAATGTGGTGATCCTTACCCAGCCGAAGGGATATGTGAAAAGCAAAAACAAACTGATTTTTTTGATAAAGCTTGTTTTTTCGAAATATCCGAAGCTTATTGAAACCTTAAAAAACCGTCACAAATTGTATAACATTCAGACAAAGTATGTTCTTGATGCGGAAAGGGAAGGGAGAGCTTTTGTCATAAGTCCTTCCGAAAAGCTTCCCGCAGGAAGGGTTGAACACGATCCGGAAACACTCAAAAAGGCGTATAACATCGGAAGACAAGAAGCTCAACTAAAGCTTGAGGACATAAAAGCTTTTCTCGGATATACTTCAGAGAATGCATAAATTTCACATATTTTTCCGGTTTTTAGTATTTTTTTGCATAAATTTAAAATAATGGTCGAAAAAAGCGGTGTGTTTATACATAAATTTCCCTTAATTTCAATAAACTTCTTGACATAACCGCTAAAATATAATAGAATAATAGTAAAGTAAAAGGCACATATCCATATTCTTTTACCTGAGAGGAGAATCAACAATGGCAGAGACAGAAAACATATTCACACTTACAGACGAAGAAGGCAACGAAAGCCAATTCGAACTTATCGGAAACCTTGATATAAACGGCAATACTTATGTTGCTCTTGTTCCCGTTGAAAGTGAAAACAGCGAAGAGGAAGAATACGTTGTCCTCAAGGTTGAAGAAGACGAAAACGGCGATGAATTCCTCGTTACTATTGATGATGATGACGAGTTTGACGAAGTAGCCGATGCTTTCGAAGATCAGTTTATGGCTGAATTTGACTACGACGCAGTCGAAGGCGAAGACGCAGAATAATTTTGTCTTTATCCTGCTGAGTGCGTGATTATCCGTGCATATAAACCCACATTTTTAAATTGGAGTCCGGATAAAGTTCTGTGTCAGGTATGCAGACCTCCCGCCTCTCCCGCTCCCCGAACTTGTGTCGGAAAAGACCGGAGATAAGCGGACGCTGGTAGCACAAAGCCGCAGATAGGACACCGCCTTGCGTAAGCAGGGTTTCCTTTGTCGGATAACACGGCCCCGTGGGGCAATTTTGATATTTGAAGATCATCTGCAGGGTACACATTTAAGTGTACCTTGTTTTTTGTTTAAAGGATATCTTTCATTTATTTGTAGAACCTTACAAATAAAAATAGTTATTTTTGGAATATTTGTAAAAAAGCAAAAAAACGGTTGACTTACGGTAAAAATGATATTATAATATTATCAGTAGTTTGCCTTCGGGCAATCTCTTTAATTTTAATTTTAATTTATATCAGGAGGCTTTACAATGAAAAAGATTTTAGTAGCTCTTTTGACATTGGTTCTTGTTGCAACTCTTGTAGCTCCTACATTTGCTGCAGATCCCAAGAACGCTTTTGAAAATGTTGTTATGAACAGCAACTATGATGAATTCGGTTACATCACAAACGAAAACGGAAGAGACCGTAACGGCAAAACAATCAGCTTTATTCCCGATTATGGCTGCGGCAACGGCGCTATGGGCGACGCTGTTCAGTTCAAGAACATCGACTTCGGCAAGAACGGTGCTAAGGAAATGGTTCTTTCCTTCTCCTACGGCGGCGACAAGACAACAACAGTTGCAGTTAAGCTTGATGCACTTGATGCAGAACCTATCGCAACTTACGCAATCACAAATACAGGCGGTTGGGAAAAGACAAAGGCTAAGGAATTCACAACAGCAGTTAAGATTCCCGGCGGTATCCATGATGTATTCGTTCAGTTTACAAACGAAGAATCCGGTTCTTTCTCTTATATCCGTTTCGTAGAAGCTGATGCTCCCGTAGCAGGTACAACAGCTGCTACAACTACAACAACTGCTCCTACAGCTCCCGCAACAGCTGATATGGGCGTTATTGCAAGCGTTGCAGCAATCGCAACTGCAGCTGCAGGCTTCGTAGCTCTCAAAAAGAGATAATTTATAAGCTTTATAAAAAACCCGAGTGTCGTTAAGGCACCCGGGTTTTTCTTTTTCTGAAACTTTTTTGTCAAATTTATTCTTGCGGCATAACATATATAGAAAAAAAGCGCATAAGATGTACAAAGAATAATGACAAAAATCAAGAAAAGGAGCTTTTTATATGGCAGAATACAATATTTACAAAGATATATCCGAGCGCACGGGCGGAGATGTTTACATCGGCGTTGTAGGACCGGTCAGAACGGGAAAATCAACCTTTATCAAAAAGTTTATGGAAAATCTTGTTCTTCCTAATATGGAAGACTCCTCTGCAAGAGAAAGGGCAAGGGATGAAATGCCCCAGAGCGCACAAGGCAAGACCGTTATGACAACCGAGCCGAAATTTGTTCCCGACGAAGCTGTAAATATTTCGGTAGACGGAAGTGTTTCTATGCGTGTCAAGATGATTGACTGTGTAGGATATATAGTTCCGGGTGCAATAGGTCATGTGGAGGACGGGAAACCGAGAATGGTTATGACTCCCTGGGCACCTGAGGAGATTCCTTTTGAAAAGGCAGCTGAGATCGGTACGCAAAAGGTTATAAACGAACATTCTACAATCGGATGTCTTGTAACTTGTGACGGAACTATCGGAGATCTTTCAAGAGAAAGCTATGTTGAAACAGAAAAAAGGGTTGTAAACGAACTTAAAGCTGTTGGAAAACCGTTTGTTATTATCCTTAATTCCGCAAATCCCGGAAGTGAGGAAGCGATAAGACTTGCCCTTTCGCTGGAGGAAGAATATAAAGTCCATGTGGCACTTGTGAACTGCCTTGAAATAGACGCAGAGGATATAAAAAATATACTTGCACTTGTGCTGCTTGAATTCCCGATCCGTGAAATAAAGGTTGAACTTCCCGGCTGGATAGAGGCTCTTGACGATACTCATCTTCTTAAAAAATGCATATACGAGTCTGTGCTTTCAAGAGCACAGAATATAAAAACGGTAGGGGAGGCGAAAGATGCGTATGAGAGCGAAATTGAAAATCCTTACGGATTTGAAACTGCGGTTGCCGCAATCGACCTTGCCACAGGAAAGCTTACTCTTAATATAAATGTGCCCGAACAGGAATTTTTCTCTGTGCTTGGGGAACAAACCGGTTTTGAAGTGGACAGCAAGGAAGATCTTGTGAAGATTATGAGCGAACTTTCCTCTGTCAAAAAAGATTACGACAAACTTTCGGATGCTTTAAGACAGGTAAATGAAACCGGTTACGGCATCGTTACTCCTGCCATTGATGAATTAAAGCTTGAAGAACCTGAAATCGTAAAACAACCCGGCGGATACGGTGTCAGACTTCGCGCATCGGCTCCGTCTATACATATGATAAAAGCCGATATAAAGACCGAAGTAAGCCCTATTGTGGGTAGCGAAAAGCAGTCGGATGAGATGGTGAAATTCCTTCTCAAGGAATTCGAGGAAGATCCGAAGAAAATCTGGGAATCGAATATGTTCGGAAAATCGCTGCACGAACTCATAAACGAGGGACTTAACGCAAAGCTTTCCCATATGCCTCACGATGCAAGAATGAAACTTGCAGATACTTTGCAAAAAATAATCAATGACGGCTCAAACGGACTTATCTGTATTATTCTTTAAATAAATGTAATAAATCCCCGCTGCGGCTCCAAAAAAGGACTGCATCGGGGATTTGTTGCATTTAAGTTTTTATTAATCTACAGGTCTTCCGTCATTTGTTCAACCTATCATCTCCCGTATAAGCAAGTTTCCTTGCCGCGTTTGCCGCCTCATAATTTCCTGAAAAAGCGGTGCTATAAAAGGTTGCAAGGCCGGGTTTCAAATACGGGAGTTTTTCAAAGATTGCCTGATTCAAAGGGTTTGATTTCAGATTCTTCTCAATAGTGTTTTCGGCAAGCACATTATTTAGCTTATAAAGTGTTTATTTGCATTCATTTGTAAGCCAATTCATAATAATATCTTTTTTATTATCACTAAATTCGTTTTCAATACATTCGGGCATTTTATAGTCAATAATGGTTATGCCAAATTCTGAAAGAAGTTCATCTTCAAAAATTCGTCTGCCAGAATTATTCTCAGAGGTTACATAAAATTTCGGATCGGTACCATAATATCTTTTTTCAAAACCATTATCATCCCCCATATATGCTGAGGCAGAAAATGCTTCCCATTCGATTATCGTTTCACCGTTATCGAAAATTATAATCTCTTCTTTGCCGCTTTTAAACCGCTTTTTCCAGCATCTATCCTTGTCCAATCCCCCGCCTGTTGTTTCCCAGCCCTCATATTCGCAAACAAGTATGTCACTTATTTCGTATCTTTCACCTTCAATTTCATAAACAAGCTCAACCGGAAATTCAGCATATTTTATTTCGGGCGGAAGCGGCGGAGGTGTTAAAAGCCCAGAAAGACAGCACATGATAGTAAAAAATGTTATAGCAATAAACCAAATCGCATAAAACAATATGTCTTTGAAAAAACACCAGACAATAAGTATGGCAGTCACAATAAAAGTTACTATGGAAGTTACGATTATTGATATTTTCAATGATTTGGGAATCCTTTTTTTCATCGTTTATCTTCCGCCTCCAACATTTTTATTACAGTTTCTATACTATGCATTTGGGTAGTACCAAAAAATCCGCCCACAAGACCGCCTGATGTAACTATCAAATCTTTGACTAATTGTTTCAAAGACCTTCATAAACCACTTTGCCATACTTTTATGTGCTTGAAAAACCCAAAATCCTTCGTTGTTTTATCAGGAGCTATAAAAGCTCTACTCGATTAACGCAAAATACCATTGTTCGGAAATTCGCGAAGCCGACTTTATATAGTCGTGCCTCTTCATAATTTCTTCCGACATATCTTCTTCGCTGTCGATGTATATAATGTACACATTATATGTATTTGCCCAGAAGAAAAATGTGTAATCTTTCACATCATAGCCACCAAAAGAATGACTATCAATGTTTTCAACTCTGTATTTTTTAAAAAAAGTAACTAACTCTTTAAGTTGAGCTTTCGTTACAAAACCGCTGTTGTTCAACTGGGATAACGGGTTAGTAAGACAATTTCCTGAAGGTTGAAAAAAGTTTTCTTCACACAAATACCACCTTTTTTCCAACTTGCCAATAACATTAGTTTCTTCAAGAAGCTTTACCATATTTTCAAAATCTTCGGTATTTGCTTCAAAAAGCTCCAATACTTCTTCGTGGCTATCATAAAAATCATCTTCATAGAAGTATCTGAAATACACAAAAACACCGGAAAACAATAAAATCCACCAGCAAATCATGACTATCGGCAAAATTATAATAAAACTCCATATTGATGTTGACTTTTTATTTCGGATAGTCTTCATAATATACACCTTTCTTTGCTTTGCCATACTTTTCATGACCTGAAAAAACGCTCGAGCGTGTCCCAAAATCCTTCGTTGTTTTATCAGGAGCTATAAAAGCTCTACTCGATTAACGCAAAATACCATTGTTCGGAAATTCGCGAAGCCGACTTTATATAGTCGTGCCTCTTCATAATTTCTTCCGACAT
>SVSD01000024.1 GCA_015064485.1 Oscillospiraceae bacterium
TATTGCAAAAAAATGATAGAATATATTGTATATTAATGAGAGGAACATATTCTATGAAAAAGATATATGATACTGTAAAACAGCTTATAGTTTATGCAACAGAAAACGGTCTTATCGAAGAATGTGACAAGATTTGTGCCACAAACAAACTGCTTGAAATTCTTAAACTTGATGAAATTTCAGAAGAAAAAGCTCCTGAAAACTGCGACCTTGAATCAATTCTTGCCGCAATTTGCGACTATGCGGCAGAAGCAGGTCTTATCGAAGCAAATTCGGTAGTATACCGTGATCTTTTTGACACAAAAATTATGGGTGCTCTTACACCAATGCCTAGTGTTGTTATCAAAAAGTTCAATGAGCTTTATAAGGAATCGCCTGAAAAGGCAACCGATTATTACTATAATCTTTCAAAAAGTTCCGACTATATCCGTCAGTACAGAATCAAAAAAGACCTTAAATGGGCAACAGAAAGCATCTATGGAGATATTGATATAACTATCAACCTTTCAAAGCCCGAAAAGGATCCCAAAGCTATCGCAGCAGCAAAACTTTTGCCCCAGAGCGGATATCCCAAATGTTTACTTTGCTGTGAAAACGAAGGCTATGCAGGAAGAATTAACTCCCCTGCCCGCCAAAATCACCGCATCATTCCGCTCGATCTCGGCGGCGACAGCTGGTATATCCAGTATTCTCCTTATGTATATTACAACGAGCATTGCATTGCTTTTTCAAAAGAGCACACACCTATGCAGATCGACAGAGGAACATTTGAAAAACAGCTTGACTTTGTTGAAGTTCTCCCCCATTATTTCATCGGTTCAAACGCAGACCTTCCCATCGTCGGCGGTTCTATCCTTTCCCACAATCATATGCAGGGCGGAAGATACACTTTCGCTATGGAAAAAGCATCAGACGAAATGCTTTTGACTTTTGACGGTTTTGAAAATATCAAAGCGTCTATCGTTTCATGGCCGATGTCTGTTATCAGAATTTCCGGCGAAAACAAAAAAGAACTTTGCGATCTTGCAGAAAAGATTCTTATATCGTGGAGAGCATATACGGACAAAGATGCCTGCATTTTTGCCGAAACAGAGGGTGAGCCTCATAATACAATTACACCTATCGCAAGAAGACGAAATGGAAAATATGAGATCGACCTTGTTCTTCGCAACAATATTACAACAGAAGAGCATCCTCTTGGACTTTACCATCCCCACGCAGAGCTTCATAACATAAAGAAGGAAAATATAGGCCTTATTGAAGTTATGGGTCTTGCGGTACTCCCTGCCCGTCTGAAAGAAGAAATCTCGATTATGGCGGATGCTGTTTTGAACGGCAAAGACTTTAATTTGATAGACGAAATACAGAAACACGCCGACTGGTTTAACAAATTTAAAGATAATTACATATTTACAAAAGACAACACCGAAGATATCATTAAATCCGAAATCGGCAAAACTTTTGTAAAGGTTTTGGAAGATGCCGGTGTCTACAAATGCACAGCAGACGGCAGAACTGCTTTCTTGAGATTTATCGAAAACTGCGGCGGACACAAAATATAAGAAAAACGGAGCTTGTATAATACAAGCTCCAATTTTTTTCAAAACACCCTTGACAAAAGCTTATTTAACTGATATAATAACTCTTGTCGGTAAAAGACACTTGCTGATGTAGCTCAGTAGGTAGAGCGCATCCTTGGTAAGGATGAGGTCGCCGGTTCAACTCCGTTCATCAGCTCCAAAAACCTTGAAACTTTCGTTTCAAGGTTTTTTATTTTATCCTAAAAGAGCATCCGATATAAGAATTACGCAAAATCCCACAAGAAGTGAATATGTCGCCGCCATTTCACATCCGTGAGAATGAGTTTCAGGAATCATTTCATCACTTATAACATAAAGCATCGTGCCGCCTGCAAAGGCAAGAGCAAAAGGCAGAATCGCCGTCGACAAACTAACTGCAAAGTATCCGATAAAAGTTCCGACAACTTCAATAAGCCCTGTAAAAGCTGCAAAAATAAATGTCTTTCTCTTTGAAACTCCGGCAAGAAGCATTGGCGATATAATAACCATACCCTCGGGTATATTCTGCAATGCAATACCTCCCGCTATCATAAGCGCCTGTGACATATCGCCCGATCCGAAGCCGACGCCTGCGGCAATCCCTTCGGGAAGATTATGTATTGCAATAGCAGTTACGAACAGCAAAACCTTATCAAGATTTGCGTTGCTGTGATTTTCAATATCCGCCCCCACCATTTTATGAAGATGAGGCACAGCTTTATCTATAAGATTAAGGCACAATGCTCCTGCGAATATGCCAATGACCGTTACAATTATGCCGTATTTCCCGCCGTATTCAAGCGACGGAAGTATAAGGCCCAACACTGCCGCCGCAAGCATTACTCCTGCAGCAAACGATAAAACAACATCTGAAAACCTATGAGAAACCTTCTTAAACAAAAATCCTATAACTGTCCCAAACAGAGTGGCTCCTCCTACTCCAAGGGCAGTAATCCATACGGTTTGCATATAAAACCTCGCATTATTTTTTCTCTATACGGCTGCCGTTTTTATCAAAATTCTTACTTATAGCATTTTCGGTAAGAGCAATTACAACAATAAAAGGCACCGTCTGTAAAATACATAGTGTTGCGGCAACCGCACCTATTATATTTTCTGACATATTAAAAACAAAGACAGCAAGAATCAAAGACGGAAAGAATGTTATCAAACCAATCGGAACCAATAGCTTGCCGCAATATTTATGAGCAAAATCCCATGCGTCCTTGCTTTTCATAGAAGCTTTTGTCCGGTAACCGTAAAAGCTGTTTATCTCTTTAGGGGGCATTTTTATAAAAACCGCTCCAATTACGATCATCATAACCGGAATCAAAACTTCGCATATAAACATAACAACAGAAAACCTGTTCATTCTTACCTCTTATAAGGAAAAGCCGCTCCCTTTTCGGGGGCGGCTTGGGTTTATTCTTCAGAGAACATATCCTTGCCTACTCCGCAAAGAGGGCATTCGAAATCTTCGGGAAGGTCTTCAAACTTTGTACCGGGAGCAATTCCCATATCGGGAGCACCGGCTTCTTCGTCATAAACCCATCCGCAAGCATCGCATACATATTTTTTCATTTCTTTTTTCCTCCGTTTTAATTTTATTTAATTTCCTCGAAATCACTCGCTCCGTGTTTGCAAAGCGGACAAATGAAATCTTCAGGTAATTTATCACCTTCATAAACATAACCGCATATCTTGCAAATATACCCTTTTTTGCCCTCTGTTTTGGGCTTGGGTTTTACATTGTTCTGATAATAAGTATATGTCATAGTTTCAAGGTCTGTTAAAACCTTCGATTCTGTAACAGAACATACAAACATTCCGTGAGTTCCAAGATCGATATACTGTTCTACTTTTAATGACATATACGAATTTATATATTCAGAAAGAACCGCAAGTCCGTTATCAGTCTTTAAAGGTTTAACATCTGCAAATTTATCGACATTTCTTCCGCTTTGGAATCCGAATCTTTCAAATACGGAAAAAGGAGCATCGACAGATAAGCAGTTTATATTCATTATCCCCGTCTGAGCAATAATATGATGGGAATAATTTTCCTTGTTAATAGTAACTGCCACCCTGTTTGGAGTATTAGTTACCTGAGTTACGGTATTTACAATAAGACCATTATCCTTTTTGCCGTCATTTGATGTGACAACATAAAGACCGTATCCGATATTGAACAATGCGGAAAGATTGTTTTTATCTGCCGCATTTTCATTGGCTTGAACATATTCTTTGCAAAGCTCATCAGAAAGCCTTTCTATCTGCTCAAGACTTTCCTCGTTAAGTGCGGAAAGAATTTTTACTTCGGTTTCGGCGTAAGCTATATTCTTTGATTTTTCAAGCATCTGTTTCATCACCTTTGATGCCACAGGCGCCCAGCTTCCGTTCTCAACAAGAGCAACTGTGCGGTTCGAGAAACCGCGTTCTGTAAGATGGCAGATAAATTCCCTCATAAACGGGAAAACATCCGCGTTATATGTGGTAGTTGCAAGTACAAGCTTCGATAATTTGAATGCAGAAGCCACAGCATCCGAAATGTCACATCTTGCAAGGTCGAATACCTCAACCTTGGGGCATCCTTTTGCTTTGAGCTTTTCCTCAAGCTTCAAACAAGCATTTTTGGTGTTGCCGTAAATCGAAGTATAAGCGATAACAACACCGTCTTCTTCAGCCGTATAGCTTGACCATGTGTCATATTTTGAGATATAATATCCGAGATTTTCGGAAAGTACAGGGCCATGCAAAGGACATATTTTTTCAATATCAAAAGCTGACACTTTTTTCAGCAGACTTTGAACCTGTGCTCCGTATTTGCCGACAATTCCTATATAATAGCGTCTTGCCTCGTCATCCCACAGCTCGTCCTTATCGAGCGCGCCGAATTTGCCGAATCCGTCTGCGGAAAACAGAACTTTATCAAAGCTGTCATAAGTAACGATTACTTCAGGCCAATGTACCATAGGAGCTGTTACGAATGTAAGGGTGTGTTTTCCAAGCGACAATGTATCGCCTTCACCAACAACAATTCTGTTGTCCGAAAAATCAGTTCCGAAAAAGTTCTTCATCATAGAAAAAGCTTTTGTTGATGCAACGATTACAGTTTCCGGAAAAAACTTTAAAAATTTTGCAATATTTGCTGAATGATCAGGCTCCATATGCTGGATAATGAGATAATCAGGCTTTCTTTTGCCAAGTGTATTCTGAAGATTATCAAGCCATTCGTGGGTAAAAGCGGCATCAACCGTATCAAGAACCGCAATTTTTTCGTCTGTAATAATGTAAGAATTATACGACATTCCGTTTGGAACTTTATACTGTCCCTCGAAAAGGTCGATCTTATGATCGTTGACGCCAATATACTTTATATCGTTGGTAATAAACATAATTTCACCCCTTTTATTGTTGATTCGATTATATCATTTTTTATGTTATTTTGCAATAGAATTTATAAATTTTGTAAATTAAAACTTGCAGCACACATAGTCATTATTCCCAATTGATATCTGCATAATCATTTGTATCTCAACAATATTTTATTTTACATTTTTTTACTTTTATTATAATTAATTCCTATAACTTTTTTGGTTTGAAAGTATAATTTTTCTTTGCTGACAAATACTAATTTCACAATTTGAAAATTTTATAATTTACAAAATAAAACCTTAATGCATATGTAAAGGAGAAATAATATATGAAAGCAACAGGAATTGTAAGAAGAATTGATGCTCGTGTTATAATAAGACAAAAGCCGACAAACCGCATAACTACGGGGTTTTTCAATGATTTTTGTCCGAAATTTTCTTCTAAAAACCTTGAATTTTGTCGACTTAATTAGACAGAAAGCGAGGTGAATTGACATATTATACATACACCGCACAATCTAAAATATTAATATGTA
>SVSD01000025.1 GCA_015064485.1 Oscillospiraceae bacterium
AATCCAAAAATAAGGATCTTTTTAAAGATATAGATGTCGGGACGATTGAAAAGAATATTCCGACAGCGCAAAGTGTTGTACAAAAGAATCTTTCTTCAAGCCCGATAAACCGAAGCACATTTAAAAATCTTCCCTACATAACAGATGGACTTACAATGTTTTATGCCGCCGCAGAATCGGGAAATCATAATGCTGCAAATGCGGCAAGGAAGCTTGCTTATACGGAAGTATCTGAAGCTCCAAAAAGCACAGATAAAGACTTGCCGAAACGAGATGAAAGTACACCGAAAAAAGAAGAGTCAAAATATAACGGCTGGGATGCGGCAAGCGACATATTGGCTATCGCGTCACTTATCCCCGGTGTTGATACAATTGCGGACTTGGCGTCAATCCCCGTCGACCTCATAAGAGGAGATTATATTTCTGCAGGGCTTAGCGCAGTTGGGGCAATACCGGTTGTCGGAGAAATTGCCGATACTGCAAAACTTGCCAAAACTGCAGATAATATAATCGATGCCGTAAAGGGTGCAGATAATGCTATAGATACCGCAAAAGCAATTGACAATGCAGCGGATGCGGCTAAAGCTGTTGATATGGCAGATGATACTTCAACTGTGATAAAAACAGTTAAATATCCTGGAAATGATCCCGGAAAATCTCCAGGAAAAGGGTTTGAATGGAGAGGAAAATCAACTCCTAATGAGGGAAAAGGGAATTGGTATAATCCTGAAACCGGAGAAAGATGGAACTCAGATTTAGATCATGGAGATCCTATAGGACCTCATTGGGATTACATAGACAAAAACGGAAATAAATTTAGAGTGTTTCCGGATGGAAGAATAGAAAAGAAATAGGAGGCAGTATTATGAACAAAGATGATTGGAGACTAACAAATCAAATGAATTATTTGTCGGAGAAAAAATTGGTTAAATGTAAATTTACTCCATATAATGAGAGTTGGAAACATGAACATTGTTCTTTTTGCTCGGAACGAATAGATGAAGAAACCTCGATTGCTTATTGTACCGAGGATAAATATCATTGGATTTGTGAGGATTGTTTTAATGATTTTAAAGAGATGTTCAAATGGAAGGTATGATAAATTTACAAATAATGATTTGGTGTGAACAATACTGCAAAATAGAAAATAATTTTTCTGTATAAATTATCAAAATTTTCCCGATGAAATACTTGTTGATAACAAAAAAATCAATTAAATAAAAAACCAACTCCAAAATACCCATCTGATTTTCAGATGGGTATTTTTATTAACATCAAAAGTTGTAAAAATTTGTATTGAATTATTTCCGAGTGTTTTTGTATAGTATTATTCTGGCCGTTTTATATACTCACAAACCCCCGTATCTTTCAGGGGACATTCGGAGCATCTTGGATTTTGCGCCTTACAGTATTCTCTTCCGAAATAGACCATTCTGTGGCAATATGCCGACTGAAGTTCTTTTGGAATTATCGGTTCAAGGGCTTTTTCGACGGCAAGCGGATCTTTCTTTTTGCAAAGACCGAATCTGTTTGTAAGCCGTATGCAGTGGGTATCCGATACGATACCGCCGATACCGAAGCAATCGCCCCGCATAAGGTTTGCGATTTTTCTTCCGACGCCGGGAAGAGATAAAAGCTCATCCATTTCCTGCGGAACTTTTCCGTCAAAGCGGTCGATGAGCATTTGCGACATATCCTTAATACTTTTTGCCTTTGTTCGGAAAAGACCGCAGGGCTTTACCACATTTTCTATTTCCTCATAACTTGCTTTTGCCATCGAATGAACATCAGGGAATTTTTCAAAAAGCTCTTTTGAAACTATATTAACCCTTGCGTCGGTGCATTGCGCCGAAAGTCTTGACATAACAAGCAGTTTATACGGGTCGCCCTCAAAATCAAGAGAACAAGTCGCCTCGGGGTATATTTCCCAAAGCTTTTCTGTCAGAACTTTGATTTTTTGTTTTGGAGAAAGTTTTTTCATATTATTTATACTGTTCCTGCTTTTCGAAGAATTTCAAAACTCCGTCGCAAAGTGCCTGTGCCGAGCGGTCGATATTTCCGTCGGCAAGAGTCCATTCAAATTCCTCGACATTAGAAATAAAGCTCATTTCGCAAAGGGTGGAGGGGAAACGGTGATCTCTTGCAACGGCAAGCTTTTGGTAGGCTGTTGTACGCTTGAATCTGTTGAGATTGTCGCATACCGCATCCGCTACCGTGTCCGCAAGAAGAATTCCCGAATTGTTCGAATAAAGACCTAAATATCCGCGTGTTCTTGTTGCGTTTACGCTGTCTGCAACAGAGTTGTGATGAACCGAAACAAGAATATCGGGAACGACGGCACTTATCATATCAAGTCTGTCATAAAGGTCGTATGTTACATCCTCTGTTCTTGTGGTGTATACCGTTGCACCGAGAGCGGCGAGCTTTTCCGCAAAGCTGTTTGCAATAAGAAGATTAAGATTGCTTTCAAACATACGAAGTTCGGGAGCACCGGGACCTCTTGCTCCGATATCTGTGCCTCCGTGACCCGCATCAACATATATGACCTTGCCCTCAAGCGGCTTTTCGTAATCGGATGAAAGGCCGATCGGGTTGTTAAAGCGTATCTTTATAAAGCTCGGCTCATAAACAAGCTCAAAGCCGTAGTAATTCTTTTCGTCTTTAAGCATCGCAGTGTATAAAACGGTTTTTCCGCTTGCGCCTGCTTTTACCGAAACAGATTCAAAAAGGGGATTTTCGCAAAGCTCCATCTCGGGCATCATTTCGGGAAGCGTATCGTAAATTACGATAGTAACTTCTTTTTTGTCCACCCATACATCAATAGGAACATTTTCGAGAACTCCGAAGCGAAGCTCGGTATAGTTTTCTTTATATGTCTGATTTTTTGATGAAACGGTTTCGGAATTTGCTGATATCACAGAGTTTTTGTAAAGAGGCTGACCTTCAACCACATTTACATTATCGGCAGAAACATATCCGCCGAACTTGAGCTTGTAATAGTCCGAATCAAAGCCTACTATATAATCACGCATACCGACGGAGGCGGGGGTATAATCATCATAAAATGATGAGGTGGGGGACTTTTTAAGATAGGTGTAAGGAGTATTTACCTGTGCGTAAATAAGAGCGCCTTCGCCTATCTGACGCATAAGGCCTGTTCTTATTACCTTTTTGTAGCCGCCTTTTTCGGCGGTAAATGTTATTGTTCCGAGATCAATTATTTCTTCTTTTGGTGCAAGAGAACCGAATTTTATCGAGCCCTTATATACTTCTTTTACAAAAGACGAACCTGACGCTTTTGCATTAAGTGTGGGGGCCAGCTGTGCAGTTGCACCGCCGACTTTTACTGTAACGGTCGAACCTGCGGGGGCGGTACAGGAGAAATTGACTGTATCTCCGCCGCTTATCCAGGTTTCGGATGATGGATAAGCATCAGTTATATCATATGTCGGGAGAATGTTCGTTTTTGCCGCAACAGGGGCATTTTCTGAGTATGTAACAGAATGGGAAACGGTGTTTCCTTCCTGCGAAAGCACATAATCGTTATTCCCCGAACCGAGATTTTCATAAAAACTGAAATATCCGTTTTTGGTTCTCGAGATCGGTTCTCCGTTTAAGGTTATGGGGGATGACGGGTCGGACGAGCCGAGCATATATTGTGAGCCGGTAGAGTTTTTATATCCGTCGGACGGGTAATTTATTGCGGTAAGCGTGTTGGAGTCGGTGTTTTCCGAAAAAGGCGCGGAATACATTTCAGAAAGCTTGTCGGAAATGCCGTCTGTATTCTTTGAAAGCTGTTCATAGCCGTAATAAATGCTTCCCGAATAACACATAAGCGTTCTGGAAAATTCGGTCTGTATCGGAATTTCGCCTTTCGGGAAATCTTCAATCTTATATAAAGCGTGTCCGATATAAAGGTCAACACCCAATCCGTCGAGATTTGCGTTCCACCAGCGGGCTACTACATCAAATGGAGCGGCGCTCGTTGTAAATGCCCAGTATATCTGGGGAGCAAGATAATCCACATACCCCTCTTTTGCCCAGGTAAGTGCATCGCAATAAAGCGAATGATAGGCTTCAAACCCGTTTGTATCACTGCCTTTTATGGGAGCGCCTGTGCCCTTGTTTGCATAAATGCCAAAAGGACTGATGCCGAATCGGCAATCGGGATCTGCTGTCTTTACAGCGTCGTGAATTGCCTTTACTGTTTTATTTACATTTTCTCTGCGCCAGTCGGCGAGTTCCATACCGTTTCCGTAAAGTTCATATTCTTCGGCATCATCAAAAACTGCGCCGTCAACGGGGTATGGATAAAAATAATCGTCCATATGTATGCCGTCGACATCATAATTTTTAACAATATATGCAGCTTCCGAACTTATCATATCTCTCACTTCCGGAACTGCGGGATTGAAATAATACTTGCCGTCGGCATATTTTACAGCAAAATTATCATTAAGTTTTGCGGGATGGGTATCGCAAAGGTCGTCAAGGGATACCGAAGGCTGGGTCGTCACTCTGAAAGGGTTCATCCATGCATGAAGCTCGATGCCGTTTGAATGCGCTTTTTCTATTATGTACTCAAGGGGATCGAAATTTCCTTTGGGAGCTTTGCCTTGTTCGCCTGTCAAAAATTTTGACCAAGGATAAACCTCGGATCTGTAAAGTGCATCGGAGCTTGGCAGAACCTGAAAGAATATGGCATTAAGCCCTGCTTTTTTGGTGTTCTCAACAATTGTGTCAAGCTCCTGTTTCATCTGCTTTTCGGAAAGATTTGCAGACGAGGGGAAATTAATATTTGAAACTGTGGCGATCCATACCCCCCGAAGCTCGTTTTCGCAGCTTACAGAAGCTATGCTTTGTTCGGTTTCACTGTCCGGTTCGGCATTCGCCGGGAAAGTTTTGCTTCCGATATATCTGAAGGCGGAAAATGTTCCTGCGGCAAGAGCTAAAATGACAGCGGCGCTAATTACCGGAATGAACGGAAATTTACGCTTTTTGGCTGTTTGAAAAGTATTTTCTGTATTTATTGTATCGGTTGTCTGAAAACCGTTATTTACAGGATCATGATTCAAAACTGATACCTCCTTTTTTATGTGACAAAATCAGATTTCTTTCAACATTATTATAAATATTATACACAACTTAGGGGTCGATTTCAAGACAAATAAAATAGAATAAAGAAGAAATGTGTGGAAATGTTGTGAAAATGCACAAAAAGTGTATTACGACATTGGGTAAATATACCACACAACGCCGATTGATAAAAAATATGCAAAAAAATCTTAAAAAAGTATTGACAAAGGAAGATGTTTGTGGTATTCTAATAAAGCTGTCCGCGAGGACAAGCGATCGGACTTTGAAAATTGAACAACGAAAG
>SVSD01000003.1 GCA_015064485.1 Oscillospiraceae bacterium
GAGGGTCCACCCGTTCCCATTCCGAACACGGCAGTTAAGCTCAACCGTGCCTACAATACTTGGCTGGCGACGGCCCGGGAAGATTGGTCGATGCTGACACCAGGGTTCTTCTGTGATTATCGTGGAAGGATATGCCCAAATCCGTGTATGTTTTCATACACCGATACTCCTCCTTAGCTCAGTTGGTTAGAGCACCTGACTGTTAATCAGGGGGTCGTTGGTTCAAGTCCAACAGGGGGAGCCACTATTTGGGCCATTAGCTCAGTTGGTTAGAGCAACCGGCTCATAACCGGTCGGTCCGGGGTTCGAGTCCCTGATGGCCCACCAAGTCACAGGGGTATAGCTCAGTTGGTAGAGCAGCGGTCTCCAAAACCGCGTGCCCAGGGTTCAAGTCCTTGTGCCCCTGCCATATCCGGCTCGGTAGTTCAGTTGGTTAGAACGCTAGCCTGTCACGCTAGAGGTCGTGGGTTCGAGCCCCATCCGAGTCGCCATTTAAACTATTTGCCTCTGTAGCTCAGTTGGTAGAGCAGGGGACTGAAAATCCCCGTGTCGTTGGTTCGATTCCGACCGGAGGCACCATTAAAATCAAAAAACCACCTGCGGATTTAGCTCATTTGGTAGAGCGCAACCTTGCCAAGGTTGAGGTGGCGGGTTCGAGCCCCGTAATCCGCTCCAATCCTCTGGCGCCATAGCCAAGCGGTAAGGCAGAGGTCTGCAACACCTTTATCCCCAGTTCGATTCTGGGTGGCGCCTCCATGCCTCTGTAGCTCAGTTGGTAGAGCAGGGGACTGAAAATCCCCGTGTCGTTGGTTCGATTCCGACCGGAGGCACCATTAAAATTAAAAAACCACCTGCGGATTTAGCTCATTTGGTAGAGCGCAACCTTGCCAAGGTTGAGGTGGCGGGTTCGAGCCCCGTAATCCGCTCCATTGGGAGTTTAGCTCAGCTGGGAGAGCGTCTGCCTTACAAGCAGGATGTCAGCGGTTCGATCCCGTTAACTCCCACCAAAACAAAAATCCTATCTTTTGATAGGATTTTTTGTTTTCTATTATTCATTTTTAATTATTCAATATTCATCTTTCATTAAGTGCGACAGGGTTTTATTAATAATGAATGATGAAACTTCACGACTAATTGATACTTAAGGTGGTTTTGTTTATGCAAAACAAAAATTGTATATATCTAAGGTTCTGTTTATTTAAATAAAAAAGACGGTCTTCATTCTGAGATTGTCTTTTTTCTCTTATATTAATACACCATAATTGCATAAATTTCAATTAAACGAGGTGATTAAAACGATAGATATTAATACTTGGATGAAAGCCTTTTTGCAGACATTGAACGAAACTTTTGAAAGCCGTGTGTGGTTTGTCGGTTTGCAGGGAAGTTTCGCTCGCGGTGAAGCAACAGAAAAAAGTGATATTGATATTGTTGTGATTTTGAATGAAATGTCTACAGCAGACATTCATACTTATAATTCAATGCTTGATACAATCCTGCACAGAGAGTTAATTTGCGGTTTTTTCTCGGGCAAAGATGAGATTTTTAATTGGGAACCTTCTGACTTATTCCAATTCTGTTACGACACCATACCGATTATAGGAAGCCTTGACGAGGTGCTGTCAGTTATTGACAAAAACGCTGTAAATAGAGCCATCAAAACAGGTGCCTGCAATATTTTTCACGGATGTGTACAAAATATGCTGTATGAAAAGAGCGAAGATATTTTACTGGGACTATATAAATCTGCATCTTTTGTTGTACAGGCAATCGCTTTTAAACAAACAGGGGAATATATTAGGCATCAAAAAGATTTGCTCAAAGTTGTATCTTCCGATGAAATGATTATTGTCGAAACCTTCTTGCATTTGAAAAACGGTGGAGCTGTTGATTTTATTTCGATGTCTGAAGTATTGTTTACATGGTCAAAGAAACTGATTGCTGAAAATATTTAATCTGATTCCAATTTAACAAAGGTGTGGGATTATATGAACAGAGAAGAACTGCATAGCCTGATAAATGAGAAACAACCAAACATTTGTCAGATTGTCGCATATAGAAACAACGAGAAAGTATATTCTGACTGTTGGAATGGATATAAAGCAGACGATTGTACTCACATAATGTCAGCTACAAAAAGTATCAGTGCTCTTCTTATTGGAATTGCCCTGGATAAAGTACAAATTAAAAGCGTTGATGATAAGGTTTTGGATTATTTTCCTGACTATAAAGTTAAAAGAGGCGAAAACACAATCCATAATGTTACCATAAAGCACCTGTTGACGATGAGAGCACCCTATAAGTGCAAAGGCGACCCTTGGACAAAAGTTTGTTCAAGCGATAATTGGACATATTCATCTCTCGATTTTTTAGGCGGAAGAAAAGGATTAACGGATGAATTCAACTATCAGACGGTGTGTTTGCATATACTTTCGGGGATTTTATATAAAGCAACAAATATGAAAACCGCAGATTACGCCAACAAGTACCTTTTTGAGCCTTTGGGAATTCCTGTTCATAAAAACTATTACGCAGAAACAGCGGAAGAACATAAACAGTTTACAATCGGAAAACTCCCAAAAGATAATATCTGGTTTAGTGATCCTGAGGGACTTGGAACTCCGGGATATGGACTTTGTATGTCCGCAGAAGATATGGCGAAAATAGGATTGTTATGCATCAATAAAGGTAAGTATAATGATAAACAGATTGTGTCATCAAGGTGGATAGAAGAAATGACACGACCTCGAACCGTTGAAAGTAACAACTTCAGAGGAATGGACTACGGTTATCTGTGGTGGATTATAGATAGGCAAAACAATATTTATGCGGCTATCGGAAACAGCGGCAATGTTATTTATGTTAATTCAGTAAAGAATATTGTAGTATCTGTATCATCCTATTTCAAACCAACTGTATTTGACAGAGTTGATTTCATTCAGAAATATATAGAGCCGTATATTTAAGAGTAACAAAATTTAATTGATTGTAAAATCTTGTAATATTCCAAATATATGATATAATAGTGTCATTAAATCAAATTTTACTATATAAGGAGCAGAAAATGAAAAAGATTTTAAGCATTATTGTACTGATAGTACTGATACTTAATGCTTTTGTTTTTAATACAATTTCTGAAACAAAACAGAAAAACATAAATGTTTTGATAGACGGAATTTATGTAGGCGGAAATAATGGAAAGCCTTTTGTTGAAGACAACAGAACTTTCGTCCCTGTAAGGGCTATTACCGAAAAAATGGGAGCGCAGGTTTTCTGGGACAACGATACAAGGACCGTATCTATAAGTAAATTGAATGAAAAAATTACTTATAATGACAAAGAATACTTTAATTGCACAACAGGAACAAAACTTGTTATTGATAAAAAGACAATTACAATAAGCCTGACAGATGAAAACGGTGTTGAAGTATTTTCTGTTGAAAGGGAAATGGATGTGTCCGCCAAAATCGTTGACGGAAGAACATATATCCCCGCAAGATTTGTGGGCTACGCTCTCGGATATGATGTTTTATGGGAAGATAAACCCGATCTTGCATCTAAGGTCATCTATAAATTCACAGGAAAGCAAACGCTTGATTTTGGTGCAGATTCCGAAAATTTTTATGATCCGGTAAAAAGAATTGACTACGAATATGATAAAGAAAAATATCCTGATACCATCGTTATGAATGATATAGAGTATCCTTGTAGAAAAGGATATGGGGATGTTATAATTGTTGATGCCACAAACGGCAGATTTGAAGGCACTAAAATGATAAATGTCTTTCCTTACAGATGGACAAGCAATAATATAATCATTGAATGTGATGACGATAAGTACAAAATCGACGAAAGCAAAACTTATTTGGAGAATTTTGAAACCTATTCGAAGTTTTATACAGACAAAGTCGGGGAAAAAGTAGAAAACAACGGAAATGTGTACTACCCCGAATTCGTACTTGTAGAATCTTGCGGAATGTTTGGATTGATGGAAGGTGCCGGCAAACATATAACTAGTGCTCTTTGGGGATACGATTATATTGACAGGTCAAAAGATTATTATTTTGTAGTAAACAGAGCGCCGGTTGTTGATTCTTCAAAGATGTATTATATCAATGAAAAGCCGCCGGTTAATGTTGGTGGAAAAATTTATGGATCAACGCAACCCAACGATTCTGTTGCGATGCGGGGAATAAATAAAAACACATTGCTGTTTTTAAATGAATTCCTTGGAGAAACGGGACATCGTATATGGACAATGATGAACGATTACTATACAATGTCGGGATATTGCTATGTTGAGCCCGAAACCGAATGGACTAAAAAGTATCTTTTTGTTGATCAATGGGATGATATCAGCTTCCATTTGCCCGAAACATTAGATGGAATACCAACAGAAACCGTTGAAAAATACGGGTTGACGGTTGTTGACAACAGAAGAATAGACTCGTTCACAGAACTTTTGACTTTGAAAACCGATAAACAGATAATATACATTGAGTATCGACCGATAAACTTAATGCTTTCGGTGGGTTCAGGTTATTATGTTCTTTTCGAAACAATTGAAAACTGAAAAAGAAAGCCCCGGAACACGCCGGGGCTGTTTGATATATAAATTTGCATTTTTTACATCATATCTTTTACAAATTCGCCTTTTGAAATGGTATAAACATAAGTGAAACCTATATCACGCAAGAATTTTCTTGTTTCGGCAAAATGGAAGTCGAGAGTGTTTGTCGCATGGCTGTCGGAATTTATCATAACCTTACCGCCGTTTTTCTTTATAACATAAAGAAGCTTTTCGTGGGGATAGGGGGTTGTTCTGTAGCCGCGGGAGATCGCACCGGTATTTACCTCAAATATACAGTCGCTTTCAAGGGCTTTTGTAAGATAATTTTCGGCAATTTCTTCGTATTTTTTATCCCCGAAAAATATCGGGAAATGCTTTTCATCAAACTTTGTTATAAGGTCGAAATGTCCGACGATATCGGGCTTTCTCTTTAATATATAGTCACAAAACGAGCTGTAATACAGATGAGCCATCCTGTAAGGATCTTCACCTAAAAGTTCAAAACACATTTTGAAGGTTTCGGGAGTGTCGTCGACGGGGAAGTATTTACCGTTTATCAGAAAGTAATGGGATGAACCCAGTATATAATCATAATCCGAGCGGTTCAGAATATGGGTAATATCTTCTTCGACACCTGCGTATATTTCGATTTTGTCCTTGTATTTTTCTTTCAGTGTATTTATTTCGGAAAGATACTTTTCGGTTTCGGTCATACAGTAGGATTTGTCGTGCGGAGTAAATCCGTGTCCCGAAAAGCCGAGGGCGTCAAATCCTTTTTCGATTGCCGAAAGCACCATTTCTTCGGCTGAATTTATTCCGTCGCAATATTTTGTGTGGGTATGAAAATTACTTGACATATTTTACCTCATATCAAAATCAATAGAAGAATTATACCATATTTTATCCGGCAAAGCAAGACATAAAGCGTCATTTTTACACAGGCAAATCTGTATATACGATTCAATTTATAAGACGGGGATGAAAACAAAAAAACACTTGCGTTTGCAAGTGTTTAAATTGGCGACTCGGATGGGGCTCGAACCCACGACCTCCAGCGTGACAGGCTGGCGTTCTAACCAACTGAACTACCGAGCCATTGGTGGGAGTTAACGGGATCGAACCGCTGACATCCTGCTTGTAAGGCAGACGCTCTCCCAGCTGAGCTAAACTCCCATGGCTTTTCTATTTTTGTTAGCTTTACTGCCAACGGATGATATTATAGCACAGCTGAATTCATTTGTCAATAGCTTTTTTTAATTTTTTTGATTTATTTTTTCTTTTATGAGCATACTGTTATTATGTGCAAAAGAAAAGGGGAAATCAAATGACGGGGATAGTTTCAGGTACAGCTTTTTTTATAATTGCAGTCGGAGTTTACCTTTGTGCTGCATATTTTGTATATTTGCGAGCTTTCAGATCAAAAAAGGATTACAGCGACAACGAACTTGCCCTGCCGGGAAGCTCGGTCTTAAAGGTTACCGACGAGAGGATGTTAAAACTTATAAATGATATAGACGAAATTCCGCATGAGGAAATAGAAATATTTTCATTCGACGGCACAAAGCTTTTCGGAAGATACTATCATTTTTCTGACGATGCACCTTTAGACATACAGTTTCATGGTTATAAAAGCCGGGCATCAAGGGATTGCTGCGGAATATTCCGTATTTCCCGTGATATGGGGCATAATGTTTTGCTTGTGGACCAGCGTGCTCACGGAAAAAGCGGCGGTGTGACCATAACTTTCGGAATAAAGGAGAGATTTGATTGTCTTGAGTGGGCAAAATACGCTTCCGAAAGATTCGGAAAGGACAAGAAGATTTTGCTTTTCGGTCTTTCTATGGGGGCGGCAACGGTTCTTATGGCGTCATCTCTTGCGCTTCCTGAAGGTGTTGTCGGAATAATATCCGACAGCGCTTATACCTCCCCGAGAGATATTCTTTTTAAAGTCGGCAAACAATTACACTATCCGAAAAAAATTATGGGAATTTTTATTGCCGCAAGTGCGTTTATTTTCGGAGGCTTTGATATCGACAGTGCAGACTGTATTGAATCGGTAAAAAACACAAAACTGCCCGTGCTTTTTTTGCACGGACAGGATGACTTTTTTGTTCCCTGCAGAATGAGCAGGAAGGTTTTTGCAGCATGTAAAGACAACAAAAGTATTGTGACTTTTTCAAACGGAGGACATTGTGCCGCATACATTTTTAATACCGAAAAGTATGTAAATGCAATAAACGATTTTTGCAAAAGGACATTAAAATAAGCTCTTTGAGCTTTCACGAAGGGGAAAGTCCCCTTCGTGAAAATTCAAGTTACTGATTGCTGCAGTTACAGTTGTTGTTTTGAACCGAAGGTTCGCAAGGAACAAAAGGCGGACAGACGGGAAGAGGCAAACAGTTATCTCCGCTGACGGCATTATCGCTGCAGCAGCACTGCGAAAAGCAGGTGCAGTTGAGATTTCCCGTTTCGCAACAGTTTCCGTTTGTATTGCAGCCAGAAACGGTGTTGTTATTTTTGCAGTTTGAGTTTTCACACAAATTCTTAATGCAGTTAAATATTCTGCAAAGCTCGTCGATGTTGCAATCAGTATTTTCTGTGGAATCTCCCGATACCGCATTATTACACATCTCGGTCTGGTTCGAAGAAACGCCGGAACACGAAGTACAGCCTGCGGATGTGCAGTTGCATTTACTGTTGCACGGACCGAAATTACAGCTTTCTTCACAGCAGCTTGTGTCATTCGGGCTTTCGCCGAGGGAGAGGATTTCTCCGCCGAGAATTCCGGAGGATACAAAAGTACATATCGCCGCAACATAAGCGTGGAAACCGTTTTTTGTGATGAAGGCATAAAGTACACCGCCGTAGCAGAAAAAGCCCCTTACGCGGTAGCCGAACGGCAGTCTTTGTACCTTTGTCTGTCCGGTTGATAAAAGAGTCGCTCTTATGAATGTCTGGGAAGATACAGTGCTTTCAAGACCTTCATAAAGAATACCCGAGTTTTCTGCTATTGCGGTATAATAAAGATTTTGCCCCGCATTTGAAAGTTGGGAGATTATTCTTCCTCTGTCACTTGCAATATACGAGTAAGCAAGATTGGCGACGGCAAGCATACAGTCGCTATCGTTACAATTTCCGACGGGACCTATAAAAATAAGCTCTGTTGAAGGGGAATTGCAAAAAGCTCCCTGACAACAGGTCTGAGTTATGTTTTGAGGAAAAGAAATTTCGATATATCCTTGCTCATTGAAGCAAGGGGAGAGCAGATAGATTCTTGTTCTTTCGCTTTCGGCAACGGCATAAAATCTGCCGCCGCAGTAATATATTGAAAGAAACTTTCTTGTTGTTTTAAATACACATATTACCCTTGCGCACACATCGAGTTTGTAAACAGTTCTTCTGTCTGGCTGGAGTGCATAAAGATACTGTCCGTCGCTTGTGACCGAACTTATCGAAAGACCGCAGGGCGAGGGAATAGACATAAGAGTGTTATATCTGTTGTTCAAATCAAAGACCCCTTTTTGTCAAATAAAGTTTGTTATAGTATATGAAAAAAGATTTTTGTTTGACATAAAAAATTTAAACTTGATTTTTCCAAAAATATGTGTTATAATAAATTTATATTCCAGCACACAGTATGCTGAAATTGTCGCTTGTTTGTTTTTTTATCATTAATATATACCAAAGTATTGAAAGGAAAGGTAAACACGGATGGCGAAGAAATACACTTCTAACTATGCCTTGAATGAAGTAAGACCTTTTGAAAATTTCAAGCAGGTTCTTGACGAAAATGCGGAAAAGCTTGGAAACAAGCCTGCATTCAAATTCAAGGAAAACGGCGAGATCAAGGAGGTTTCCTACAAAGCATTCAAAACCGAAACCGACTCTCTCGGAACAGCTCTTTGCGCTCATGGATTCGGAAAGAGCCATATAGCAATAGTTGCTGAGAACTGCTACAAATGGGTAACGGTATACCTCACAACGATGAAGAGCGAAGGCGTTTTTGTTCCTGTCGATAAGGAACTTCCCGCAAATGAAATCGCTCATATCATTTCAAACGCTGATGCGGAGGTTGTTTTCTACTCCAAAAAGTATGAGGAAAAGATTCTTTCGGTAACAGGCGTTCTTTCTAATGTAAAATGTTTTGTAAACCTTGATGCGGATAAGGACTCGGAAGACGGCATGGTGCTTTCTTATAAACAGCTTATGAAGAGCGGTTACGAAGCACTTATGAACGGTGACCGAACATTCCTTGAAATGACACCCGAAGACGATAAGTTAAAGATGCTTGTATATACTTCCGGCACAACAGGAACCGCAAAGGGCGTTATGCTTTCACACCATAACCTGAGATCCTGCGTATACTACGGCCAGATGATAGCAAGTACTGATGATGTGGCACTTTCTGTTCTTCCTTATCATCATACATATGAATCTGTGTGCAGTCTTCTTGTAGACCTTCATTACGGTTCGACAATATGTATCAACGAAAGTATCCGTACGGTAGTTGCAAATCTTAAGCTTTATAAGCCGAGAATTGTTATGCTTGTTCCTCTTTTTGTTGAAGCTATGTATAAGAAGATCTGGAGCGGAATCGAAGAACAGGGCAAAACAAAACTCTTTAAGAATATGATCAAAGTCAGCAACGGTCTTCTTGCTGCAGGCATTGATATGAGAAGAGTTTTCTTTAAGCAGATCCACGAGATCTTCGGCGGAGAACTTCAAAAGATCGTTACCGGCGGCGCTCCTATGCGTCAGGAACTCGGCGATTTCTTCAACGCTATCGGTATCAAGCTTTTAAACGGTTATGGAATTACAGAATGTTCTCCCCTTGTTTCTGTAAACCGCGACTATTTTTATGATTATGTTTCCGCGGGCGTAACTCTTCCTTGTGTTCAAATAAAGATCGATAACCCCAACGAGGACGGTGAAGGCGAAGTTTGCGTTAAGGGCGATACAGTAATGCTCGGATATTACAAAATGCCCGAAATGACAGCTGAGGTTCTTGAGCCTGACGGATGGTTCCATACAGGCGACTACGGTAAGGTTGACAAAGAAGGAAGACTTTATATCACAGGAAGAAAGAAGAATCTTATCGTACTTAAAAACGGAAAGAATGTATATCCCGAAGAAATCGAAGAATATATTATGAATCTTCAGTATGTCGCTGAAGTTATAGTTTCTGCCGAAAGAAATGAAAACGGCGAAGAAATAGGTCTTGTTGCTGAAATATTCCCTGATGAAAAGCAGACAGAGGGTATGTCCCAGAACGAGATCCTTGAAAAGATAAAGGCAGAGGTTTCTTCTATGAATGACAGACTTCCCCAGTATAAGCATGTTCATAATGTTATTATCCGCAAGGAAGCTTTTGAAAAGACAACCTCGGGTAAAATAAAGAGAAAATACAATAAATAATAAAGTAAAAAGGCACTTTAGTGCCTTTTTCTTTTGTATATCGCATAAAACTCAGCTTCTTTTCATCAAACTGTCACATTCGGGAAGTATTATCATAATATACGAAATTTTCCCGAAGGAGGAAAATATATGCCTGTAAGAAAAACAAAACAAGAAGGTTTGTTATGCCATAACCGTGTTTCAAAATATGTTAACCGTAACGAATATGCCTTGATAAAGGAAAACCTTGCTTTGTCGGGAGATGTTACATATGAAAAGTCTTCGGTCAACGATATAATCCTCTCGGGATGTTCTATAAGATCCGCATCATCCGACACAAAAGAAAAATATTTTGTGCGTTTTTCGAAAAAAGACGGGGATAAAACTTATCTTATAAAAGAATGTTCAAAGGGAAGTAAAATAAAGCAGATCATAGAACCTATAAATTATGAAACTGTTTTGCGTATAGTAGATCTTAGTACAAAATGGCTTTGTGCGTCTATTTCTCCTCTTATAAGAGAACTCGGAGTGAAAATGACGACAGAAAGGCTTCGTCCCGAAACTGTTATGAGTTTTGAAAGAGAGAGCTTTTCTGTGGGAAACCGTTTGCAGATAACTGCCGACAATGATATTTCCGTATGCGAATACGAAAGTGCAAATGATCTTTTTCCTAAAAAACGGGAATTTATTGTTGCCGACAACGATATATGTCTTGTCCAGATAAATTATGAGCGTATAATTCCCGACGATATTTCAAAGCTTATCGGAATAAAGGCAAACTGAATAGAAATAAAGATGTATAAATGCATAAAAAAGTGTTACTTTTAAGTATACTGTTTTATGCATTTTTTTATTATTCTATTGAAGTTTTTAAAGGCTTGTGATATAATAAATAATTAAGATAGGGGGGCGTGTAACTTTGAATATTTTACATATGAAGTATGCGGTTGAGGTAGCAAAAGCCGGTTCTTTGAAAAAAGCCTCCGAATCTCTTTTGATAGCAGTGCCGAATTTAAGCCGCTCGATAAAAGAGCTTGAAGCGGATCTCGGAATTACAATTTTCGACCGCACAACAAAAGGGATGAGTATTACTCCCGACGGAGAAACATTTTTAAATAATGCGGCGGGAATACTTGCACAGATAAATCAGGTTGAAAAGTATTATAAAGACGGTGCTCCTGATAAACAGAAGTTTTCGATCTCCGTGCCGAGAGCAAGTTATATAGCCGAAGCTTTTGCACAGTTTTCAAAAGAGCTTTCGGATACTCCTGCGGAAATTTTTTACAAAGAAACAAACTCAAGACGCACAATAACTAATCTTGTAAACCACGATTTTAAGCTCGGTATAATCAGATATGCTGAGAATTACGATGCATATTTTAAAGCGATGCTTGATGAAAAGGGGTTTACGCATGAACTTGTAACCGAGTTTTCATATCATCTTATCATGAGCCGAGAAAATCCGCTTTCTGAAAAAGAAAATATTGTATTTGATGATCTTAAAGATTATATAGAGATAGCTCATGCTGACCCGTATGTTCCGTCGCTTCCTTTTTCAACCGTTGTAAAGGAAGAATTGTCTGAAAATATTACAAGACGCATCTATGTGTTTGAAAGAGCAATACAGTTTGAACTTCTCAGCAACAATCCTAAAACTTTTATGTGGGTATCGCCGGCTCCCGATGAGCTTCTTGTAAGATACGGACTTGTTCAGAAAAAATGTGTTCAGAATAATAAGGTCTATAAGGATATACTTGTTTACAAAAACGGATATAAGCTTTCCGAGCTTGATAAACTTTTCATAACAAAACTTGGTGAATCAAAAAAGAAAATACTCAGATAATAGTATAAGCAAAGGATTTTTCAGAGTTATCAAAATTGATAACGCGATTAAACATTTTAAGAATTCCCAAACAGGAAAAAGTCTGTTAAAATATTAACGAAGATAAGAGAGCGACAAAATCTCTCTAAAAACAACAATATTTTATTAAAACGGTTAATCAAAAACAGGAGGATAATAAAATGGACAACATGAATTACGCAATCGTAGACAGCGTAGAAAAGCTTGAAGAAGCAATTGCGCGTACAAGAGCGGCACAGAAGATTTTCGCTACCTACACACAGGAACAGGTAGATAAGATTTTCCTTGCGGCTGCTTCTGCTGCAAACAAGGCAAGAATACCCCTTGCAAAGATGGCTGTTGAAGAAACAGGTATGGGCGTTGTTGAAGATAAGGTTATCAAAAATAACTATGCTTCCGAATATATCTACAACGCTTATAAAAACACAAAGACTTGCGGAATTATCGAAGAGGATAAGGCCCACGGCTTGAAGAAGGTTGCAGAACCCATCGGTGTTGTTGCGGCTGTTATTCCTACAACAAACCCCACATCTACTGCAATTTTCAAATGTCTTCTTGCACTTAAGACAAGAAATGCAATTATTATTTCTCCTCACCCCAGAGCAAAGAACTGTACAATCGCAGCTGCAAAGCTCGTACTTGAAGCGGCAGTTAAAGCAGGCGCTCCCGAGGGAATTATCGACTGGATCGATGTACCCAGCCTTGAAATGACAAACACAGTTATGAAGGAAGCAGATATTATCCTTGCAACAGGCGGTCCCGGTATGGTTAAGGCAGCTTATTCTTCCGGCAAGCCCGCTCTCGGCGTTGGTGCAGGTAACACTCCCGCAATCATCGACGACAGCGCAGATATCCTTCTTGCAGTTAACTCTATAATCCATTCCAAGACATTTGATAACGGTATGATCTGTGCATCCGAACAGTCGGTTATCGTTCTTGAAAACATATATGATGCTGTTAAGACAGAATTTGCAACAAGAGGCTGCTACTTCCTCGACGAAGCAGAAACAGAAAAAGTAAGAAAGACAATCATCATAAACGGCGCTCTTAACGCTAAGATAGTCGGTCAGCCCGCTGCAAAGATTGCAGAACTTTCCGGCGTTACTGTTCCCGAAGGAACAAAGATCCTTATCGGCGAAGTTGAATCGGTTGACATTTCCGAAGAATTCGCTCACGAAAAGCTTTCTCCCGTTCTTGCTATGTACAAGGCAAAGACTTTTGAAGAAGCTCTTGATAAGGCAGATAAGCTTGTTGAAGACGGCGGATTTGGTCACACATCATCCGTATACCTCAACGCTGTTACCGAAACAGAAAAGATAAACAAATTTGCTGAAAGAATGAAGACTTGCCGTATTCTTGTAAACACACCTTCCTCTCACGGCGGTATCGGTGATCTTTACAACTTCAAGCTCGCTCCCTCGCTTACTCTCGGATGCGGTTCTTGGGGCGGAAACTCGGTTTCTGAAAATGTCGGCGTAAAGCATCTTATCAATATCAAATCGGTAGCAGAAAGAAGGGAAAATATGCTTTGGTTCCGTGCACCTGAAAAGGTATATATCAAGAAGGGCTGTCTGCCTGTGGCACTCGACGAGCTCAAGAATGTAATGGGCAAGAAGAGAGCGTTCATCGTAACAGACAACTTCCTTTATGAAAACGGCTATACAAAGCCTATAACAGATAAGCTCGATGAAATGGGCATCGTTCACACAACCTTCTTTGATGTACAGCCTGACCCCACACTTCACAACGCAAAGAGCGGTGCGGCTCAGATGGCATCCTTCAAGCCCGATACAATCATCGCACTCGGCGGCGGTTCTGCTATGGACGCGGCGAAGATCATGTGGGTTCTTTATGAACATCCCGAAGCAGACTTTATGGATATGGCGATGAGATTTATCGACATCAGAAAGAGAGTCTACACATTCCCCAAGATGGGCGAAAAGGCTTACTTTATCGCTATCCCCACATCCGCAGGTACAGGTTCTGAAGTTACACCTTTTGCTGTTATCACAGACGAATCTACCGGTGTTAAGTATCCCCTTGCTGACTACGAACTTCTTCCCAATATGGCAATCGTTGATACAGATTTCCATATGTCCGCACCTAAGGGACTTACAGCAGCTTCCGGTATCGACGCTGTAACACACGCAATCGAAGCATACGCTGCAATGCTTGCAACAGATTATACAGACGGTCTTGCGCTCAAGGCTCTTAAGACTGTATTTGAATATCTCCCCAGAGCTTACGACAACGGTCAGACTGATGTTGAAGCAAGAGAAAAGATGGCAAACGCTGCAACTATGGCTGGTATGGCATTTGCAAACGCATTCCTCGGCATCTGCCACTCTATGGCTCATAAGCTCGGTGCGTTCCATCATTTGCCTCACGGCGTTGCAAACGCTCTTATGATCGAAGAAGTTCTCAGATTCAACGCTTCCGAAGCGCCTGCTAAGATGGGTACTTTCTCTCAGTACGATCATCCTCATACACTTGCACGCTATGCTGAAGTTGCTGATTATCTCGGAATTAAGGGTAACAATGACACAGAAAAGCTCGAAGGTCTTATCAAGGCTATAAACGACCTCAAGGCAAGAGTAGGTATCAAGGAAACTATAAAGGATTACGGTATTGACGAAAAGGTATTCCTTGAACAGCTCGACGAAATGGTTGAACAGGCGTTTGACGACCAGTGCACAGGTGCAAACCCCAGATATCCTCTTATGTCCGAAATTAAACAGATGTATCTCAATGCTTACTACGGCAAACATTTTGAAGAAAAGAAGATGCCCACAGCTGATGATATAAAATCCGATGTAAAGCCCGATGCTGTTAAGGCAACTTATAACAAGGGAAAGAAAAAAGCGTGAGTAAATAACGGAGGAAAAAATTATGAAGCTTGACAGAGTTATTGCAGTAAGAAACAATAAGACTATATACCGCGAAGGTGACAAGTGCGTTAAGGTTTTCGGCGAAACATATTCAAAGGCTGATGTTCTTAACGAAGCACTCAACCAGGCAAGAATTGAAGAAATAGGTCTTAATATTCCTAAAATTCTTGAAGTTACCATGATCGACGGCAAGTGGGCTATCATTACAGAATTCATTGAAGGCAAAACGCTTGCTCAGCTTATGGAAGAAAACGAAGACAAGAAGGCTGAATACCTCGAACTTCTTGTTGACCTTCAGCTCGATGTTCATTCCAAGAAAGCTCCTCTTCTCAATAAGCTCAAGGATAAGATGGCAAGAAAGATCAGCATGACCGATCTTGATGCTACAACCCGTTATGACCTCCATACACGCCTTGAAGGTATGCCCAAGCATACTAAGGTTTGCCACGGAGATTTCAACCCCTCCAACATCATTATCACAAATGACGGCAAGGCATACATCATCGACTGGGCACACGCAACTCAGGGTAATGCTTCTGCAGATGTTGCAAGAACATACCTCCTCTTCTGCCTTAACGGCGATACAGAAGGTGCAAAGTACTATCTCGATTTGTTCTGCAAGAAGAGCAACACAGCAAAGCAGTATGTTCAGAAATGGATGCCCATTGTTGCGGCTTCTCAGTCTGTAAAGGGCAACGAAAAAGAACGCGAATTCCTTCTTTCATGGGTGGATGTAGTAGATTACGAATAATAGCTTAATGCGAAAGGACAGCAAAATGAAAGTTACGGTTTGTATCGGAAGCTCCTGCCATATAAAAGGCTCACGCCAGGTGGTACAACAGCTTCAGCGGCTTATTGAAGAAAACGGTCTTTCTGAGAAAGTAGAGCTTGGCGGAACATTTTGCATGGGCAAATGCCAGATGGGTGTTTGCGTTACGGTAGATGACAGTTTCCATTCGGTAACTCCCGAAACAACAGAAGAATTCTTTAAGAAGGAAATTATTTCAAAGGTATAAATATGATTATTCAGATATGCGTCGGAAGCTCATGTCACCTTAAGGGTTCGCCAGAAATTGTAGAGCTTCTGAAGAAAGCAGTCGAAGAACATAATCTTGAAAGCGAAGTTACACTTGCCGGTAGTTTTTGTATCGGCAAGTGTAATCGTCTAGGGGTAACTGTTCAGGTAGACGACGAGATATACACAGGAATCACAAAAGAAAACTTCAAGGAGTTTTTTAAGGAAAATGTGCTTTCCGTCATAACCGGCGAAAGGAAATAAATTGCCATGCCTAACTGTCTGACTTTAAAAAAATCCAATTGTAAAAACTGCTATAAATGTATCCGTCACTGTCCCGTCAAGGCAATCCGCTTTTCGGGTAATCAGGCGCACATTATAGGTAACGAATGTATTCTTTGCGGTCAGTGTTTTGTTGTTTGTCCGCAGAATGCAAAGCAGATTGTGGACGAAACCGAGAAGGTAAAGGTGTTCTTGCAAAGCGGAGATCCCGTAATAGTGAGCCTTGCGCCTTCGTTTGCGGCAAATTATGAAGATGTCGGAATAGACTCTATGCGCCGATCTTTGAAGAAGCTTGGCTTTTTTGATGTGGAAGAAACCGCAATCGGTGCCACAATAGTTAAAAACGAATATGAAAGAATGCTTAAGGAGGATACAAGAGATATTGTTATTTCCTCTTGCTGTCATTCCATAAACCTTCTTATACAAAAATATTTTCCCGCAGAGCTTGAATTTCTTGCAGATGTTGTGTCGCCGATGCAGGCGCATTGTATGGACATTAAAAAACGGTATCCTAATGCAAAAACTGTTTTTGTCGGTCCTTGTGTTGCGAAGAAAGACGAAGCGGAATACTACGAAGGAATAGTTGATGCTGTTCTCACATTCGAAGAGCTTACAAATTGGCTTAATGAAGAAGAAATTGAGCTTGAAAAGCAGCTTGACAGCAACAACGAAAGCCGTGCCAGATTTTTCCCTACTACAGGCGGAATACTCAAAACAATGGCGCAGGATGCCCCGGGATATACCTATATGGCGATCGACGGAGTGGAAAACTGTATTGCGGCGCTTTGTGATATCGAAAGCGGAAAAATACATAAATGCTTTATCGAAATGTCGGCGTGTGCCGGCAGCTGTATCGGCGGTCCTGTTATGGAAAAATACCACCGTTCGGCACCTATCAAGGATTATATCACCATAACAAATTATGCGGGCGAAAAAGATTTTGAGGTTGAACAGCCGAAAGCTTCTCAGCTCAAAAAGAATTTTGCCTATATAGAACACAGACTTTCCCGTCCCTCCGAAATCGAGATTGCCTCGGTTTTGCGTCAGATGGGCAAATTCAAACCTGCGGATGAGCTTAATTGCGGCTCCTGCGGATATGATACCTGCCGCGAAAAGGCGATTGCCATTTGTCAGGGCAAGGCTGAAATATCAATGTGTCTGCCGTTTTTAAAGGATAAAGCTGAAAGCTTCTCGGATACTATCGTTAAAAATACCCCCAACGGTCTTATTGTTTTGAATGAAGACCTTGAGGTTCAGCAGATAAATGAAGCGGCAAGGAATATGATGAATATCCGTTCAAGTGCAGATATTCTCGGAGATCAGGTTGTGCGTATTCTTGACCCCAAGGAGTTTCTTGAGGTTAAAACCACAGGCCGTGATATTCATAATAAAAGAGTTTATCTTGCCGAATACAAGAGATATGTAGAACAGTCTGTCGTTTATGACAGAGATTCTCATCTTCTTATCGGTATAATGCGTGACATAACCGATGAGGAAACACAGCGAGAAAAGAAAGAAAATATCAGCAGACAGACGATCGAAGTTGCTGATAAAGTCGTTGATAAACAGATGCGTATCGTTCAGGAAATAGCATCCCTTCTCGGCGAAACTGCCGCAGAAACTAAAATCGCTCTTGCGAAATTGAAGGAGTCGATATCAAATGAATGATTTGTGTGCCGATATCGGCTGGAAAAGCATCAACCATCACGGGGAACAGCTTTGCGGCGATCATATCGATATAGTTGACGGCGCTGACGGTTCAACTGTGATCGTACTTGCAGACGGACTTGGAAGCGGAGTTAAAGCAAGTATCCTTTCGACACTTACTTCAAAGATTATCTCTACAATGATGGCGGAGGGGCTTCCTCTTGAAGAATGTGTTTCGACGATTGCGGCGACTCTTCCTGTGTGTTCATTGCGTGGTGTTGCGTATTCGACTTTTACAATAATACATATAATCAACAATTCTGTTGCGGAAATTATTCAGTACGACAATCCTCAGGTTATAATCTTGAGGGATAATGTGAATTATGATTATCCCAAAACCGAAATGAATATCGGTGGGAAAAAAATCTTTAAAACAACGATAAGACTTTGTGAAAACGATATATTTATCGCTATGAGTGACGGCTGTCCTCATGCAGGCATCGGTATGGCTTACAATTTCGGATGGAAGTACGAAGATATAATTGAATTTGCCGAAACTATGTCTGTGACAGGACTTACTGCCAAAAACCTTTCGACGGTTCTTATCGACGAATGTGATAAACTTTACGGCGGAAAACCCGGCGACGATGCAACGGCGTGTGTTGTTAAGATAAGAAAAAGAGAGCCGATGAATCTTTTATTCGGTCCTCCTTCAAATCGCGATGACTGCGACAGAATGATGTCGCTTTTCTTCTCGAAGGAAGGCAAACATATCATCTGCGGCGGCACAACTTCGTCAATTGCCGCAAAATATTTGGGAAAACCCCTTGAAGCCTCCTTAAATTTTGAACAGTCGGATATTCCGCCTATTGCGAAACTTGAGGGTGTTGATCTTGTTACCGAGGGCGTTATAACCGTAAACAGAGTCCTTGAATATGCAAAGGATTATCTCGGCGATAACCTTTTGTATGAAAAATGGAACTACAAAAGAGATGGTGCGGCGCTTATATGCCGACTGCTCTTTGAAGAAGCTACCGATATAAACTTTTATGTCGGCAGAGCTATAAACCCGGCTCATCAAAATCCCGATTTACCTATAACTTTCAGTATAAAAATGAATCTCGTCGAAGAGCTTTCAAAATGTTTGAAGCAGATGGGAAAAAGAATTAAAGTAAGTTATTTTTAAGGAGAGTATGATATGAGAAAGTTTGATACAAAAGTACAATATCTCAAATATAAGGTTTTGCGCGAAGTGGCAAGACAGGCGTGGAATGATACTCTTCTTGAAAACATACTTGAAATCCCGAAAAACATCGTTCCGGGAAAAACTCCGACAATGCGATGCTGTGTTTACAAAGAAAGAGCGATCCTTTCAGAGCGTGTGAAGATCGCAATGGGCGGAGACAAGGAAAACCCCAATGTTATTGAGGTAATTGATATTGCCTGCGATGAATGTCCGGCGGCGGGATTTGAAGTCACCGATTCCTGCCGGGGCTGTCTTGCACACAGATGCGAAGATGTTTGTAAAAAGGGAGCGATTTCCTTTGATCATAACCATGTGGCACATATAGATAAATCAAAATGTGTTGAATGCGGTATGTGTGCAAAGGTTTGCCCTTATTCTGCAATCGTAAACCGCAAACGCCCGTGTCAGAACGCCTGCAAGATAAAGGCAATCTCAATAACCGAAGATAATGCGGCGGCGATAGACAACGAAAAATGCACATCCTGCGGGGCGTGTGTTTATCAGTGTCCTTTTGGTGCTATCACAGATAAATCATATATTTTAAATGTTATCGATCTTATTAAAAAGAGTGAAGATAACAAAAAATATAAGGTATATGCTCTTGTGGCACCTTCCATATCCAGCCAGTTTACTTATGCAAAACTCGGTCAGGTAATTTCAGGCCTTAAAAAGCTCGGTTTCTTCACAGTAATCGAGGCGGCGCTCGGCGCTGATATGGTCGCTCAGGCAGAATCAAAAGAACTTGCGGAAAAAGGCTTTTTGACAAGTTCCTGCTGCCCTGCTTTCGTTTCATATGTAAAATCTACTTTCCCCCAGCTTCAGGAACATATCTCTCACAATCTTTCTCCTATGGCAACCCTTGCAAAATACATAAAAGAAAGCGACAAAGAAGCAAAAGTCGTATTTATCGGCCCCTGTACTGCTAAAAAGGCTGAAGCACAGCTTGAAAGTGTTAAGCCGTATGTTGATGCGGTTATGACATTCGAAGAGCTTCAGGCTCTTTATGACAGCCGTGATATTGATATCTGCGAACTTTGCGAGGATGTTCTTGATAATGCATCATATTTCGGAAGAATTTTTGCCCGTTCGGGAGGTCTTACCGATGCGGTGGTTCAGGCTCTTAAGGAACAGAACATCGATTTTGAAGTAAAGGCGGCAACCTGCGACGGTATCGAAGAATGTAAATTGGCACTTCTTAAAAAGAGCAAAAATGTCCTTGATGCAAACTTTATCGAAGGTATGGCTTGTGTCGGCGGATGCATCGGAGGCGCCGGCTGTCTTACTCACGGAGAAAAGAATAAAGCCGAAGTGGATAAATACGGAAGGGAAGCTTTCGAAAAGACAATAAGTGACGCGGTATCGCTTCTGAAATAACAAAAAACCTCATAAAAAGACAAAACTTGCCAAAAAAATAAATATTGTTGTTGAAAGTGCCGTAATTTTACGGCACTTTCTGTCGTTTTTTTACTTTATGACGATTGACATATTTGAGGTGTGATGATATAATAGTTGTGTAAAAAATGTAATTTTATAAGTAACATATTTACGGAGGAAAACGATATGCAGGATTTATCAAGAGAGGTATCCTACGGCGAGCTTGCTATAATCGGCACACGCGGTACCGAGGCAATGCTTGAAAGAATTCAGAAATACATAAGAGAATGGCGCAAGGAAGACGGTAATTATATTATTAAGGCAACATTTCCCCGTTTTGGTACAGGTGAAGGAAAATGTCTTATCTCCGAATCTGTAAGAGGTAAGGATGTTTTCATCGTTGCAGATTGCTATAATTACAATGTTACCTACAAGATGAGAGGCGTTGATGTTCCTACAAGCCCTGATGAACATTTTTGCGACCTTAAGAGAATAATTTCTGCAATCGGCGGTAAGGCAAAGCGTATTTCTGTTATTATGCCTATGCTTTATTCCAGCCGCCAGCACAGAGTAGGCGGAAGAGAATCCCTCGACTGCGCACAGGCACTTGCCGATCTTGCAACTCTCGGCGTTGACAATATTATGACTTTTGACGCACACGACGAAAGAGTTCGTAATGCTATACCGCTTAAAGGCTTTGATAATCTTATGCCTACATATCAGATGCTTAAATCCTTCTTCAGACACGAAGAAGATATCGACAAGAACAATCTTGTTATAGTATCTCCCGATGAAGGTGCGCTTACACGCGGTATGTACTATTCCGAAGTTTTGGGAACACAGCTTTCTATGTTCTATAAAAAGCGTGACTATTCTGTTGTTCAGGACGGCAGAAACCCCATCAAGTCCCATGAATACCTTGGTGATGATGTAAAGGGTAAAGACCTTATCGTTGTTGACGATATTGCTTCCTCCGGCGAATCTTTCCTTCATATACTTGATAAGCTCAAGACACAGGGTGCAAGACGCATTTTCGGTTTCTTTACCTTCGGTCTTTTCTGCAACGGTCTCGAAACAATGGACAGATACTACAAAGAGGGAATGTTTGATAAAGTATACGCCACAAATACAATTTACAACGCTCCCGAGCTTATTGAAAGAGATTGGTTTGTTGAAGTTAACCTTCTCAAGTATATTGCTTACTATATCGAAGCTGTAAACATCAACCGCTCTATAAGCACAATTATCGATCCTTTTGTAAAGATCAAAACAATGCTTGCAGACCTTGATAATCACAATATGTAAAATTAAAAGGAGATGTTTTTACATCTCCTTTTTTATGTTTATTGATTTTATGATTCAGAGCCGTCTTTTTCGGACGGTTCTTTCTTTTTGGAATCTTTAAGTTCAAAGTGTATAAGGATACTGAGTAATGCACGAAGTAAAATAACGGCCCCAAGCATATACAATTCATCAAGGCTCTGTATAAGGACGGTTCTGAGTATTTCCGCGGCCATCTTGAATTCAAGACCCATTGCAAGACCTCGTGCAAGGTTTGTCTGCAGGTCATGATGCTTCTTTAAAAAAGTATTTTGGAAATATTGAAAGAAACCGTATATTCCGGACCAGAACACAACGATAATTCCGATTATTTCAAGAATGGATATAAGATAGGGAAGGGTCATTTCTATAAAAGTATGTAAAATATTCATATCATACTCCTGAAAACAAAATTTATTTAGACCATTATATATCTTTTAAATCTAATTGTCAATACAGAAAAGTTTCCTGTAACGAAGCACTCCTTGGGGCTTTGTATTGACAAAAACAAAAGTGTACATTATAATTATAATGATATATTTTTGTTTGTTATGCATATGTTGTTTCTTTTAAAATATGCAAAAACAGTTGATAGAAAGGAAGGAAGTATAATGTCTTTTTTCTTACACGGCGTTCATGTTCCGCACAGAAAAAACACAAAAGACAAACCCTGTGTGCGTATGACAGATGTAAAATCGGTCACAATCCCGATGGTTATGCATATTGGTGCTCCCGCACAGCCCGTAGTTAAAGTGGGGGATGAAGTAAAAGTCGGTAGTTTGATAGCAGAAAGCGCAGGATATGTGTCTTCAGCTATTCACGCGAGTGTTTCGGGAAAGGTAACAAAAATATCCGAAATGCTGATTTCTACAGGAAAAAAAGTACCTGCTGTAACAATCGAATCGGATGGCAATATGACTCCTTGCGAAGATTTGAAGGCACCTGTTATAAAAAACCGCGAAGATCTTGTTGAAGCAATAAAGAAAAGCGGTGTTGTCGGTCTTGGCGGTGCAGGTTTCCCTACACATGTGAAATTTAATGTTGATCCTGCAAAAGCCGAGGATCTTGTTATAAACGGTGCAGAATGTGAACCTTATATTACAAGCGACTCGTATACAATGACAGAAAGAGTCGGCGATATTGAGTTTGCTCTTCGTGAAATACAGAAGCATTTTTCTTTCAAACGCATAATTATCGGTATTGAAAGCAATAAAAAGAAGCCTATTGCAGCAATGAAGGATATGGCAAACAGAATGGAAAATGTTACTGTCAAAGTCCTTCCCCAAATCTATCCTCAGGGCGGCGAAAAGGTGCTTGTTTACCACACAACAAGAAAGGTGATCCCTACAGGAAAGCTTCCGATTGATGTCGGATGTATCGTTTGCAACTGCACAACGATTGCGGCAATCGGAACATACCTTAAAACCGGTATGCCCCTTGTGGAGAAATGTGTAACGGTTGACGGCGGTGCAGTAAATTGTCCTCAAAATGTTTTGGTTCCTATCGGAACTGCTCTTTCTGATGTTTTTGAATTCTGTTCCGGCTTCAAAACAGCTCCCGAAAAGGTTCTTTACGGCGGACCTATGATGGGAATTACGGTTCCCGATCTTTCCGCTCCCGTTATAAAGAATACAAACGCTGTTATCGCTTTGACAGAAAAAGAGGCAAAGCTCCCCGAAACTGCGGCTTGTATCCGTTGCGGCAGATGTACGAATGTATGCCCTGTGGGGCTTGCTCCTGCGCATATTATGGCGGCATACAAGAAAAGAGACAGCGAACTTCTTAAAAAGCTTTCGGTAGATACTTGTATGCTTTGCGGATGCTGTAGTTTCAGTTGTCCTGCAAACAGACCTCTGGTGCAGACAAATACCCTTTCAAAACAGTTATTAAGAGAAGAAAGAGAAAAGGAGGCGTCGAAAAATGGATAAAATGCTGAAGCTCTCATCATCTCCGCATATACATTGCGGAGCAAGTACGACTTCCGTAATGAGAGATGTAATAATCGCCCTTATACCGGCGTCGATAGCAGGAACTTTGATATTCGGCCTTCGTTCGCTTCTTGTGATTGCCGTATGTGTTGCAACCTGCGTTTTGTCTGAGCTTTTGTTTAATATTATAGCTAAAAAAGATATGACAATCAAAGATTTAAGTGCGGCAGTTACAGGTCTTCTTCTTGCACTTAATTTGCCCGCAAACATTCCCGTCTGGCAATGTGTTGTCGGCTCTTTGTTTGCAATTGTAATTGTAAAATCACTCTTTGGAGGTATCGGCCGGAATCTTGTGAATCCCGCCATTACTGCAAGAGTGTTTATGCTTGTATCTTTCGGAAATATGGCAAAACAGGCTTTCCCAAAAGGCGTTGATACAGTATCGGGCGCAACTCCTCTTGAACAGATAGCAAATGATAATACACCAAAGCTTCTTGATCTTTTCCTCGGAACAACCGGCGGTGCAATCGGAGAAACCTGTGCGGCGGCACTTATTATCGGATTTATCTATCTTCTTGTACGCCGTGTTATCACATGGCACATTCCCGTCGCTTTTGTTGGAAGTGTTTTTGTGCTCTCGTATTTTCTTGAAGGCTTTGATGCCTTTAAAGCACTTGCGCTTATTCTTTCGGGCGGCCTTATGATCGGTGCGGTGTTTATGGCAACCGATTATGTTACATCCCCCTCAACCTCAAGCGGAAAGATTGTTTTCGGTATCGGTGCGGGTATTCTTACCGTTCTTATCCGTCATTTCGGAAGTTACCCTGAAGGAGTTTCTTTTGCTATACTCCTTATGAATATACTTAACCCTTATATCGAAAAATTCACAGCACGAAAAGTATTCGGAGGAACAAAATAATGAAAAAATCAATTAAAAGTATAGTTGTTCTTGTCGTTATTTGTGCTATTGTGTCTGTGATAATGGCAATAACCAATTATATAACTTATCCTATCATCGCAAAAAATGAACAGCAAAGAGCAAACGGTGCACTTTTGGAAGTTTTGCCCGACGGCGGCAGTTTTGAAGAATTTGATATTTCCTCATATACTCTTCCTTTGACAGTATCTGATGTGTATTTAGCTGAAAACGGCGGGTATGCCATAAAGCTCTCAACAACAGGCTACAGCACAGGTATGGTTATTATGTGCGGTATTTCTCCCGACGGCAGGGTTGTCGGAACAAAGCTCGTTTCATCATCAGAAACCCCCGCAATCGGCGGTGTTGCGGCTGAAGCATACAGGGAAAAAGTGATCGGCAAAGATGTTTCAAACATCGACGGCGTTGATACTGTTTCGGGCGCAACAAAGACAACTGCCGCATACAGAAATGCCGTAAAGGATGCTTTAAACAGCGTAATAATACTTGGCGGAGGAAATGTTGATCTTAGAAGCGACGAAGAGATTTTGAACGACAATCTTTCGGAAGCGCTTCCTGCTGCTGAGGGAGAATTCGAAAAACACTTCTTTGTTGAAGAAACTGAGGGCGTTGATGCAATTTATCTTGCAAAAAACAATACCGGTGCGGTTTGTGTGATCGGAGAAAGCTTTGTTGCTGTTGATGAAAACGGAAATGTGACAGGCGCTTTTGAAGAATCGCTAGCTCAGACTGCAATTTCGGCAGTTTCAATGATAAATTCAACAACTCTTTCCGATATTGATCTTTCTGCGTACGAAAACCTTCCCAAGCATCTTGTAAGTGCAAAACGCACAGACTCCGGAAATTATGTTATGGAAATAAAGGGCGCGGGCTACGGTATTACAGGCGGCGACGAGTATCATCCCGCATCTGGAGAATATATTCTTATCAAGGTTTCTATGACAAAAGAAGGCAGAGTAATAGATTGTCTTACACTTTCACAGAAAGAAACCGACGGTATCGGTTCTGTTTGCGCGGAAGAGTCATTTTACGGTCAGTTTGACGGTAAGACCCCCGAAACTTACGGCGAGATCGATGCAATAAGCGGAGCAACACTTACAACCGACGGATATAAAAAAGCAATTGTCCGAGCGTTTGAATGTGTTAAAATTTTTGAGGAGGTAAAATAACGATGAATAAAAACAGCAATCTTTCGATTTTTTTCAACGGTATCCTCAAAGAAAATCCGGTACTGATGCTTATTCTCGGAACTTGTCCTACTCTTGCCACAACCTCGAATGTTTTCGGTGCTTTCGGAATGGGTGTTGCGACACTTATGGTGCTTGTATGCTCGAATATTCTTATTTCAATGCTTCGGAAAATTATCCCCGACAATGTCCGCATACCTTGCTATATCGTAATTATCGCAGGTTTTGTTACTGTTGTGCAGATGTTAATTAACGCATTTTTCCCGGAACTTTATGATATGCTCGGCGTATATATTGCACTTATAGTTGTTAACTGCATTATTCTCGGCAGAGCTGAAATGTTTGCGAGCAAGAATACCGTTATAAAATCCGCGCTTGACGGACTTGGTATGGGCATCGGATTTACTCTTGCTCTTTGCAGTATTGCAACTATCCGCGAAGTTTTGGGAGCGGCAAGTTTTGCGGGAATTGCAATTCCGTTCCTTGCGGATTATAAAATTGAGTTTTTTGTTAAAGCTCCCGGCGGAATGATGGTTTATGCGCTTATGATCGCTCTTGTCTATGCGATAACATCGGGAAAGGGTCCGAAGAAAAAATCGTTTTCCTGTTCGGGTTGTCCCGGTGCGAATAAATGTCATTCTAAAGAATGTGAAAAGGAGGATAAATAAATGGACGCATTTAAAAATCTTGTCGTTATACTTTTGTCCTCTGTACTTGTAAACAATTATGTTTTGAGCAGATTCCTCGGAATTTGTCCTTTTCTCGGAGTTTCCAAGAAAATAAATCAGGCGGTTGGTATGGGTACATCCGTAACTATTGTTATGTTACTTGCGACTCTTGCCACATGGCCTATTCAGCATTTTGTACTTGACTCGTTCGGTCTTTCGTATATGCAGACCATAGTGTTTATTCTTATCATAGCTTCTCTTGTACAGATGCTTGAAATCTTTCTTAAAAAGTTTGTTCCTTCGCTTCATAAGGATCTGGGCGTTTATCTTCCCCTTATAACAACAAATTGTGCGGTTTTGGGTGTTTCTATAAACAATATTACAGATAGCTACACATTTGTTGAGTCTATTGTAAGCTCGCTCGGTGTGGGACTCGGATTTTTACTTGCTATGGTTCTTTTCTCGGGGCTTCGCTCCAGAATTGATGAGGATGAAGTGCCAAAAGGCTTCAGAGGAGTTGCGATAACACTTCTTGCGGCATCCTTTATTTCCCTTGCATTTATGGGTCTTACGGGAATAGTTGATAATATATTTGCATAAGGAGGATTCATATGTTGATCGATGTATTGACAGCCCTTGCGGTTGTTGTATCAGTAAGTCTTTTTTTGGGAATTCTTCTTGCATTGTTTATCAATTTTTTCACTGTAAAGGAAGATGAAAAAGAAAAGAAGATAAGAGAATGTCTTCCCGGAATAAACTGCGGAGCCTGCGGTTATACAGGCTGTAATGAATACGCAAAGGCTCTTGCTCTTTCTCAGGCAAAACCGAATCTTTGTATTCCCGGAGCTGAAAACACTGCAAAAGCACTCAGCGAGATTCTCGGCGTCGAAGTGGAAGAACCGAAGGATGTAGTAGCTTTTGTTCATTGCAACGGTACTTGCGATGCAGCGGCCGAAAAGGCTATATATCAGGGAGTTGAATCCTGCAAGGCAAGAACGATGCTTTACGGCGGTTCAAAGGGATGCAGTTACGGATGCTTCGGCTGCGGAGACTGTGCAAAAGTGTGTGTATCAAATGCGATTTTTATTGAAGACGGAATCGCAAGAGTTGATACAAGTAAATGTGTCGGCTGCGGATTGTGTGTAAAACAGTGCCCTCAAAGAATTATTTCTATGGTTCCGCAGGAAACAAAAACCGCAGTTTTCTGTAACAGCCGAGATAAGGGCGCAGAGGCAAGAAAGGTTTGCACAAATGCTTGTATCGCTTGTAAAAAGTGTGAAAAGGTATGTCCCCATGAGGCAATTTCTGTCATAAACAATCGTGCTGTTATCGACTATGAAAAATGTACAGGATGCGGGGCTTGCACTGAAAGCTGTCCTACCGGATGTATCAAAAATGTGCATTTTCGTGATCTTCCCGAAGGTTTCAGTTTGAACTAAGCTTATGGAAAAATGTATGAACGGCAAAAAGGCGAAAAATGATATAATCTTTATATCCGCACTTCTTGTTTTTGCTTTGATCTTCGGACTTGTGCTTTTTTTGTCGCAGACAAAGGGCGATACGGTCGTTGTTACTGTTGACGGCGCACTTTTCGGCGAATATCCGATAGAAAAGGATGCGCAAATAGAAATAAAAAGCAAAAGCGGCGAAAACCTTCTTGTCATAAAAGACAAAACGGCGGATGTTATATCTGCAAGTTGTCCCGACGGAATATGCGTACATCACCGCCCAATACAAAACGGGGGAGAAAGTATAATCTGTCTTCCCAACAAAGTGGTCGTTGAGGTCCGAACAAAAGGTGTAAAAGGCACAGATATTATAGTTTGATGGTGATAAATTTGAAAAACACAAAAACAATTGCATTTGTCGGAATTTCGGCAACTCTTGCGCTTTTATTATCGTATGTTGAATTCTTGCTTCCGCCTTTATTTGTTTCGGTTCCCGGAATAAAGATAGGACTTCCGAATGTTGTAATAATATTTGCACTTTATTGTTTGGGATTCCGTTATGCGGCAATAATATCTTTTGTAAGGCTTATTATGACATCTTTGCTGTTTGGAAATATACTTACTCTGGCATATAGTTTTGCAGGCGCGGTTTTAAGTCTTACGGTTATGGCAATTCTTAAGAAAACCGATCTTTTATCATGTGTCGGTGTAAGTGTTGCCGGTGGAGTATCGCATAACATAGGACAGGTTTTAGTTGCAATTTTTCTCTTGAAAACCCCGCAAATTGCATATTATATGCTTGTACTTTTGGTAACGGGTATCATATCGGGAGCATTTGTCGGATTGTGCGGAGCTTTTTTGATAAAGCGAATACCGATAGATAAGCTTAAATAGCAGTTTTATTTTGTATTGACATTTTCAGATAAATATGTTAAAATTTTTAGGTATAAAATAAAAGGAGAATATTTATGAAAAGAATTATTTCTGTTTTCATGATTGCGGCAACTCTTCTTACAGTTTTCGTTTTTGCAGGATGTAACGAGGAAACCGCAAAGGAACTCAAATTCGGTCTTGGTGTATATACCACCGCATCCGCAACAGATGCTACAGAAGATAAAGACGGACAGGGACAGGCTACAATGACTGTGGCTGCAGTTCTTGTTGACGAAGACGGCAAAATCGTAAAGGCTGTTGTTGACTGTGCGGATAACAAGGTCAACTATACATTCGACGGCAAGGCTGTTGCCAACGACTCTTTTGCAACAAAGTATGAACTGGGCGACGCTTATAATATGGTAGCATACGGCGGAGCTTCTTCCGAATGGTATGAACAGGCAGACAAGTTCTGTGCTCTTATCTCAGGTAAAACAACAGACGAAATTGCGGCTCTCGTTGCAGAAGATAATAAGGGCAATGAGGAAGTTATAAACGCAGGCTGTACAATTTATATTTCTGAATTTGTAAAGGCTGTTGAAAAGGCAGTTGCAAATGCAACTGAAACAAAGGCGACTGCAAACGATACTCTTAAGCTCGGCATCTCCACAACTCAGACAACATCAGATGCAGACGAAGATAAAAAAGGCTCCAATAAGGTTGAAACAACAATTTTTGCGGCAGCAGTTGATGCTGAAGGCAAGATCGTTGAAGCAACAAGCGATTGTGCAGAGGTTTCCTTTGGCTTTGATCTTGAAGGAGCAAGTGCGTTTGACACCGCTTCCGAAATCCTCACAAAGAGAGAAAAAGGCGAAGACTACGGTATGAAGGCTTATGCCGGCTCCGAAAAAGAATGGTTTGAACAGGCAGATGCTTTTGATGCTGCTTGCGAAGGCAAAACAGCTTCCGAAATTACAGGTCTTATGAACGAAGAATATAAGGCGGTCGAAGATCTTCAGGAGGCAGGCTGTACAATCTATATCAGCGGTTTTGTAAAGGCTGCAACAAAGATTGCATAAATTTTAATATAGAAAAGGGAGGTATATCCTCCCTTTTTTGGTATATGGAGATTTTGATGAAAAAAAGATTACTTGCGGTAACTGCAGCATTGATTTTTTCTATGTTTTTTTCCTTGGCTTTTGTATCATGCGATAAACAAAAAACAAAATTTGTGTGCCACAGCCTTGATTATTTTGATACCGCAACAACAATTACGGGATATGAAGAAAGCAAAGAAGAATTTGACAGAGTAAGCGGTGAAATATTAAAACTTCTTTCTGAATACCATAAGCTTTATACTATCTATCACAGATTTGAAGGACTTGAAAATCTTTGCACAATAAATGACCTTCAAAACGGAGCTCACCGTACAGTTTCGGTTGACAGCCGAATTACCGATATGCTTTTATATTCCAAGGATATGTATGATGTTACAAACGGTAAATTCAATATTGCAATGGGAAGTGTTCTGTCGATCTGGCATACATACAGAACCTGCGGCCTTGCCGACCCGTCTCAGGCACAGCTTCCTCCGAAAGATAAGCTTACAGAGGCGGCGAAGCATACAGATATCAAAGATGTTTTGATAGACGCGGAAAATAACACAGTGTATCTTCAGGATCCCGAGATGACACTTGATGTGGGCGCTGTTGCAAAAGGATATGCCGTTGAAATGGCAGCAAAGTATCTTGAGGAACAGGGAATATCGGGATATGTCATAAATGTCGGCGGAAATGTAAGAACTGTCGGAACAAAGCCGAATGGGGAAAGCTGGCTTGCAGGAATAGAAAATCCCAGCCCGGATTCGGATATTCCGTATGTTGCATATCTCAATCTTTCGGGGGAATCCTTGGTGACGAGCGGCTCGTATCAAAGATTTTATACCGTTGACGGTATTAATTATCACCATATAATAGACCCCGAAACTCTGATGCCTGCAAAGGGATATCTTTCGGTTTCGGTTTTGTGCTGCGATTCGGCTTTGGGAGATGCTTTGTCAACGGCACTTTTCTGTATGCCGTATGACAGTGGAATTTCGCTTGTGGAATCGCTTGACGGCGTTGAGGCGCTTTGGATTATGGCAGACGGATCTCAAAAATATTCAAGCGGATTTGACAAATATCTTGCGGAATAATTGCTGTAACAACAAAAGTATGTAAGCTGGTGTTTTAATATGAAAGAATTGAATAACAAGAGTATAACTCATGTAATAAATTCACATTATCCCAACTCTTATACCGTAGATGATACGGGTGTTTATGTTAGGGAGATAAATATCAAAAGCTGTTGTGAAAACAAAACTGAAGTCAGGATTGCTATGATAACAGATGCTCATCTGAATACAGAAAAAACTGAATATGAAAAAGCACTTGTAAATGCTATGAAATTAACAGCTTGTGCGGATCAGTTAGTTTTATGCGGCGACAATGTTGAATCAGTTTCTTCTGATGAGAATTTAGCCCTTCTTAAAGAGAATGTGTGGAATGTTTACCCCGATACCATAACAATTCTCGGAAATCACGAATACTTTTATCCGTTCGATTCTTCAACAGATGCGCTCAAAGAAAAGATAGACCGCATATGGCCGCATAATCCCGATTATTATTCAAGGCTTGTCGGGGGAAAGGTCCTTGTCGTTACGGCGGATAATGCAAGGGCTGTTGAATACGGAAATTGGACATATTATTTCACAAAAGACAAATGCGAGCTTTTAAGGGCAGATATAGAATATGCAAGAAAAAACGGATATATAATCCTTTTCTTCTGCCATGTCGGACTTACGCTTCTTGACAAGACTGTTGAGGCAAACGGTGAAATGCTCGACATAATCAAGACAAATTCGGATGTAATAAAAGGGTGTTTTTCAGGTCATGGGCACAAGGACGGAAAGGCAGCTATAAATGCGGATGACGGATTGCTGCAGTACTGGCTTTGCGGCTGCTGTGAAGGAAAAGGGCATATACTGTTTATCAATGTAAAATAAATATAAAAATCCCAAGGAAGTAATTCCTTGGGATTTTTGATTGGCAGTTTACATTGAAAACAAACTGAACCGGATAAGGTTGTGTGGGGAAAAGGAATATATTAACAGCTGTTATTCAGCCCGATAGAAAAAGCCGGTGTATGTCGTTATAATACGCCGAAAGTTTCCGTAAATGAAATGTGAATTTTGTCTGCAAAAAGCTAAAAAAAGAATTTCAGACTTGACCTTTTATTTATATTAGTATATAATATAAAGTAGATTAAAATGTCGTTTTCTTTTTTATATTGCGTTTTTCTAAAATAATCAGGTGAAAGAGAGCATATCGTCTGACAGTGCGGCGGTATGTAAAGGGTATTAATTTTATGAAAAAATTTGAGAACAAGATCTGGCTTTCCTCCCCAACCATGCATGGAGATGAAATCAAGTATGTCAAAGAGGCATATGACACTAACTGGATGTCAACAGTCGGCGAAAACATCAATGTCCTTGAGAAAAACATATGCGAAAAAGTCGGCTGTAAATACGCAGTTGCACTTTCGTGCGGTACATCTGCGCTTCACCTTGCGGTAAAACTCGCAGGCGTAAAGATGGGGGACACAGTTTTTTGCACAGATATGACCTTTGATGCAACCGTAAATCCTGTCATCTACGAAAAGGCAACCCCTGTTTTTATCGACACTGAATACGACACATGGAATATGGATCCCGAAGCTCTTGAAAAGGCATTTGAATTATACCCCGATACAAAAGTAATCGTCCTTGCCAATCTTTACGGAACACCGGCAAAGTTTGACGAGATATGTGCTGTTGCGGACAAGCACGGAGCAATAATTATAGAGGACGCCGCAGAATCTCTCGGTGCTACATATAAAGGCAGACAGACAGGAACCTTCGGTACATATAATGCTATCTCGTTCAACGGAAACAAGATAATTACAGGTTCATCCGGAGGAATGCTTTTGACAGATGACCTTGATGCTGCAAATAAAGCCCGTAAGTGGTCAACCCAGAGCCGTGAAAATGCTCCCTGGTATCAGCATGAAGAAGTCGGATATAATTACCGTATGAGTAATGTTATCGCCGGAATCGTCCGCGGACAGCTTCCGTACCTTGAAGAACATATAGCACAGAAAAAGGCGATTTACGAAAGATACAAAGAAGGCTTCAAAGATCTGCCTGTAACTATGAATCCTTATGATAAAGAAATTATGGAGCCAAATTTCTGGCTTTCCTGTATGCTCATAAATGAAGACGCAATGTGTAAGCAGGTGAGAAGCGATAATGAAGCCTGCTATATTTCAGAACCCGGCAAATCCTGTCCGACAGAGATTCTTGAGGTTCTTGCAAAGTATAATGCTGAAGGAAGACCTATATGGAAGCCTATGCATATGCAGCCGATGTACCGTATGAATCCTTTTGTTACCAAAGACGGAAATGGCAGAGGAAGAACCAACGCATATATTGCAGGAAAAGGTATTGATGTCGGCGCGGACATATTTGCAAGAGGACTCTGTTTGCCCAGCGATAATAAGATGACAACAGAAGAACAGGACAACATTATCGAAATAATCAAATCTTGCTTTAACTGATATAGAATAACTGTTATGAATAAAAAAATTGCAATCATAGGTGCGAACGACCAACAAAATCCGCTTATTTTGAAAGCGAGGGAGATGGGCTTTGAAACCCATACTTTTGCCTGGCAGACAGGCGGGGAGATCGGCGAAAAAACCTCCGACTTTTTCTATCCCATCAGTGCCGGCAATAAGGACGAAATTCTTGAAATGTGCAAAAAAATCGGAATCTCCGCTATTGTTTCAGTAGGCTCCGATATTGCCGCACAAACATCCGCATATGTTGCACAGTCACTCGGACTTGTCTGCAACCGTTTTGAAAATGTATGCGGTGTTTCCAACAAATTAAATGTGCGAAAAATTCTCGCTCAAAACGGAATAACACAGCCCAAATATGCTGAAATCGGCGATACGATCCCTTTTGAAGAATTAAACGCATTAAGATTTCCTCTTGTTGTAAAACCGAGTGACCGTTCGGGCGGACGGGGAATTGCGCTTGTGCGTGATCCGTCAGAGCTTTTTGCCGCAATCAATAATGCCAGAGAGGCTTCGTTTGAACGAAAGGCGATAGTGGAAGAGTATATAGAAGGCAACCTTTACAGTTGTGAATGTATTTCCTTAAAGTGCGAACACAAAATAATCGGCTTTACACAGCGCGATGTTACGCTTGCCGGTAAAAGCTTTTGCGAATACAGACACTCACAGCCCGCGATCCTTCCGTTTTCGGTTGAAAACGAACTGAAAAAAACAGTACCTGCGATACTTGATTGCCTGGGACTCTGTTTCGGAGCTTCGTCTGTTGAATTTATTGTAGATTCAGACAACAGATTTTACATAATCGAAGTTTCGCCGACAATGTACGGAGATTATATCGGAACGCATCTCATTCCTCTTGTGTATGGGTTTGACTATACGGGAGCGGTTATCGATATTGCCTGCGGGAAGGCTGTAAAGCTTGCAGATAATCCTGCCAAAGCCATTGCTTCTGTTTCATTCGAATATGATGCGTCAAATGGGCAGCGGGGCAAACATACGGTTTTTTCCGAGCCTATAAAGGAGTTTGGAGGATGTTTGAAATTCCGTCCGCAGGAAAATACCGCATACTTTTGCGAAAACGAAAGCATACTCGCGCTTAACAGCGAATATACCGCATTTTGGTGTGCCTTATGCGAGATTTCTCCTCAGCGTGTGCATATTCCTTACTACGCTTCGTCTGTGTGGGAAAAAATTGCAGGAGAACTTGGAATCGAAACGGTATATTACCATATAGATTCGAAATTTCTCCCGCTTGATATTGATGAGAAGGACGGCGATGCAGTATTTCTCATCAACTACTACGGTCTTTGTACCGATTACATCAAAAATGCACCGTTTAAACATAAAATAGCCGATAATTCGATGGCTTTCTTTGAAGAACCGATGCATTATGAAAACACATTTACTATTTACAGCGCCAGAAAGTTTTTTGCGCTTCCCGACGGGGCATATCTCGTTTCGAATGTGCCGTTTGAAAAAGTAGAGGAGCTTGAAACCGATATCTCGTATAAGCGTACAAGAATGCTTTTTCATGCGCTTGAGCTTGGTTCCGGCGATGCTTACAAGGAATCACAGACAAATGAACAGGAACTTGTTCTTTCAAGAAAGGCAATGTCCGGTCTTACAAAAAAGCTTGTTTGTGCTGTAGACTATAAAAATGAAAAACGCTTGAGAAATCGTAATTTCAATATACTGCATAGCTATTTGAAAGAGTTTAATTTGCTTTCCATCGACACAGACGAAAATTTTGCACCGCAGTTCTACCCGTTGCTGGTAAACTCGGATATTCGCAGCCGCCTTGTCGAGAAGAAAATATATATTCCCTTAATGTGGAGAAAGACACTTTCCGAAGAATTTGACGGCTTTGCCGAAAAAACATTTTCAGAAAAGCTTATTTCTCTTCCTGTTGAGCCGGACTATTCCGAAACCGATATGGAATATCTGGCTAAAACGGTAATTGCTTTATTGACTTAAAGCTTGCCGCACGGTTCGTTGAAGCCGGTATGTGTTTGACTCGTTGCAGTCGGATGACAATTAATATTAAGGAGTTTTAGCTATGACAACTGTATTTTTATACATATTTATCATGCTTGCGGTTATTTTCTTTTGGTTTTTAGCCTTCAAGCGTCCTATTTATGAGGGTGTCCTCATAAGCTTTGCCTTGCTTTTGACAGTAACAGGCACATGGGCAAATGTTTTCGAATATATCGACAGCGCACTTTCCACATCTCTTCTCTACTCGATGATGGCGTTTTGTGCGATGTCGCAGATTTTATCTAAAACAAAAGTTATAGATAACTGTGTTAAGATCATTATTGCGCTTCTCGGACGAATTCCCGGCGGCGCAGGTTATGCTTCAATTTTAGCCAGCAGCTTTATGGGTGCACTTTCCGGAAGCGGCCCCGGCAATGTTCTTGCAACAGGTTCGATTACAATTCCTGCTATGATAAAATCGGGTTTTCCGCCCGAACTTGCGGCGAATGTTGAAAGTACTGCAAGCTATCTCGGAAATATGATTCCCCCCTCTGCAAACATTGTTGCCGCACTTGGTGCATACACAGCAATATACGGAGAGGACTCCCTTTCAATAGGACAATTCTGGATAGTATGCTGGGGTGTTTCTCTTTGGTTCATTCTTTCAAGATTTGTTCAGCTTTTTGTATTCTGTAAGCGTTATAAAATTCGTGCGATGGCAAAAGAAGATATTCCCGGTCTTAAAGAAACTCTCAAAGAGAATTGGAACGGACTTCTTCTTCCCGTTATAATTCTTTTCCCGTTCGTGTTTGATGCAGTTTGTAATGCGTCTTTCCTCACCGAACGGTTAGGTGCGGCGGGAGCCGGCTATTTCTCAAAATCGCTTCTTATATTTACCGGCGGTATTGCCGCTCTTTACGGTATTCTTATCTCAAAGAACAGAAAAGAAATGACACTTTTCAAAGGAATTATCCCGACCTTTGCAAAATCGGTCAAGGGACTTGTTCCGACAGTTGCGACTTGTATTTTCGGATATATGATCGGTGCACTTTTTACAGACCTCAATGTGGGTGCAGATCTTCAGGCCGCATTTGAAAAAATGAATTTCAACATAGTCATCCTTGCGTTGGTAATTCCGCTTCTTACTTGCTTTATTTCAATGGTTATTCCCGGTTCTTCAATCACAGTTATGCTTGGCTCTGTTTTCATAACAGCTTTTGCAAATGCCGGTGCTAACCCAATCCTCGTTGCAGCAATGCTTCCTTGCATCTGCGGTGTTATGTGCGGTATTACTCCGCCGTTTGCACTCGGTATGTATGCAGGTATGTCAATTGCAAAATCCGATTTCACAAAAACGCTTAAAAATGACCTCTGGTGGGTTGCCGTTCAGTATGTGCTTGAAGTGGTTGTGCTGCTCGGAGTTCTTCCTGTGATAGGTCTGTAAGGAGGATAGGGTTATGAAAAAATTCAGAGAAAAAACAGCGCAGATATTATCTTATATTTACGGCACAGGAATTACAGTTGCACTTTTTACCGGTGCATTTTCGCTTCTCGGATATATTGCCGCTATTATCATCGGCGGAGATTGCGCGGCGGAAATTTGCCGTTTTATTTACAAGCAGCTTTACCCTGTAATCATTTATATCTCATCAGTTACCGTTCTTATCGGTCTTGTGAAGATGTATGTTGCAGGCGAAAAATCGCTTGTTCCGCCTAAGAAAAAATAATACGGAGGGGACATACAAAACTATGCGTAAATTTCAACTTTTTATAAAACGCGCCTTTGATTTGACTGCTTCGATCATCTTGCTTGTCGCGATGATAATTTTTCCGATACTGATTGTTATTCCGATCGTAATACGGCTTACATCAAAAGGCCCTGCCGTATTTACTCAGGACCGTGTAGGAAAAGACGGTAAGGTATTTAAGATATATAAGTTCAGAACAATGCTTATACCCGAGGAAAGCTTTGCTTCCGACGGAAGACCGCTTGAGCCTAAGGAAAGAATAACAAAAGTCGGCGCTTTTCTTCGTAAAACAAGCCTTGATGAGCTTATGCAGATATTCAACATTATTAACGGCACAATGAGTTTTGTAGGTCCCCGACCTACTCTTCCTTATCAGGTTGAGAATTATAATGAGCGTCAGAAAAAGCGTCTTTTGATGCGACCGGGTATAACCGGATGGGCGCAGGTAAACGGAAGAAACGACCTTGCCTGGGGCGAAAAGATCGAATATGATATAGAATATATCGAAAAATTTAATTTATGGTTTGATATAAAAATCTTTTTCAAAACAATCGCAGTTGTTTTGAAACAGGATGGAATAGCATTTACAAAAAACGATGCAATAAATGCTAAAGTTTCTGAAACTCAAGAAAAGCCGGAGCTTGAAAAAATCGGGAAATAAATAGGGAGAAATACATATGAAAGCACTTGTACTTTGCGGAGGAGTTCCGCAGATTGCCCTTATCAAAGAGCTGAAAAGCAGGGGGATTACTACTATTCTTGCCGATATGAACGACAAAGTTCCGGCAAAAGAATATGCGGATAAGTTTTACAAAGTTTCGGTTCTCGATATAGAGGCTGTTCGCAAGGTAGTGATCGACGAAAAAGTTGATTACCTCATCAGTGTTTGTGCAGACCAGGTACTTCAGGTCGTTGCACAGATCGCTGAAGAAGAGGGCCTTCCTTGGTACATAGATTATGAGACCGCCGAAAATGTTTCTAAAAAGTCTTATATGAAGAAGATTTTTTGGGAGAACGGTGTTCCTACAACAAAATATGTAATACTCGATAAGTTTGATGCGGACAAGATTTCACATCTTAATTACCCGATTATCGTAAAACCCGTCGATGCTTACAGCTCACGCGGCGTTTGTAAGGTTCAAAACATCGAACAACTCCGGGATGCTCTTGATAAGGCTATCGAAATCAGCCGCACAAAGACCGCTATCGTTGAAGAGTTTGCGGAAGGTGACGAAATAAGTGTCGATATATATGTTGAAGAGGGTAAGGCTCATGTTCTTTGTCTTACCAACATATATAAAATCGGCGAAGACGGAAAGTTTATTATAAACAGAAGCCGGATCCCTGCGGATGTTTCGCCTGAAATCGCAGAAAAAATCGCTGATACCGCACAAAAGATAGCCGACGCTTTCGGACTTAAAAATACGCCGATGCTTGTTCAGCTTATTTCGGACGGTGAAAAAATATCCGTAATCGAATTTTGTGCACGGACAGGTGGCGGAATCAAATTTCAAATGATAAAGAGAGTGTCGGGGTTTGATGTAATTAAGGCGGTTGTGGATCTTACACTCGGCGAAAAACCTCATGTCGGAGAAATCAAAAAATCCGACAAGCTTATTCTTAATGAATTCGTATATACAAAAGCGGGTGAACTCAAATCTGTTGAAGGTTTTGAAGAACTTCTATCCGACGGAACTATTGCCGCTTATTCAGTATTTAAAGCCCCCGGAACAAAGTTTACGCAAATAAACAGCAGCGGTGACCGAGTTGCGTTTTTCAGCATAGAAGCAGACAGTGTTGATGAGATAAAGAAAAAGCATACAGCGGCAAATGAACGCATCCGTGCAATAAGTACAGACGGCCAAGACCTTATCCGCCATGACCTTATTGCAAAATTCAATGCGTAAGGAATTAGAAGTATGAAAGTATTATTCGTTTCAATAAGCCCGATAGCTGATGTTGGCGGACACAGCATTTCTCTTGATTTGCTCCGCGAATTCAAAAAGGGCGGACATGAAGTATATATCGTATGTGCTCTTGAACGCAAACAGAATATGGAAACATATTTGTCTGATGAAGCCGGCTGTAAGGTTTTGCGTGTTAAAATAGGTAATAACAAAAAAACGGGAGTTATAGAAAAGGGTATAACTACAGTTCTTCTTCCGTCAAGATACATAAAAGCTATAAAAAAATATTTTTCAGATATCAAATTTGACCTTGTACTTTATCCCACTCCTCCTGTAACCCATTACGCTACAGTAAAGTATATAAAAAAGCGTGATAATGCAAAAACTTATCTTGTCCTGAAAGATATATTTCCGCAGAATGCGGTTGATATCGGTATGATGACAAAACACGGTGTAAAGGGTATACTCTACAAGTATTTCCGAAGAAAAGAAAAAAAACTCTATGCTATCTCCGACAGAATCGGCTGTATGTCGCAGGCAAATGTGGATTATGTGCTTAAGCACAATCCCGAAGTTCCTGAAGACAAAGTTGAGATATGTCCGAACGCAATAGAGATCCAGAATGTTACAATAACAGAAGAGCAAAAGCTCGAAGTACGCCGAAAATACGGCATCCCGCTTGATAAAAAAGTGTTTGTCTACGGCGGAAATCTCGGAAGGCCCCAGGGAATACCGTTTATTATTGAATGTCTGAAAACACAGATAAACAATCCCGATGCATATTTCCTTGTTGTGGGCGACGGTACAGAATACGGTAAGCTTGAGACATTCTTTAATTCTGTTAATGCTGAAAATATGAAGCTTATGAAGCGTCTTCCGAAAGAGGATTATGACCGTATGGTTGCCGCATGCGATGTCGGTATGATATTTCTTGACCACAGATTTACGATACCGAATTTTCCCAGCCGGTTACTTGCGTATATGCAGGCAGAGCTTCCCGTTCTTGCCTCAACCGATCCCAATACAGACATCGGCAAGGTTATAGTTGACGGGGATTTTGGCTGGTGGTGTGAGAGTGATGACATCCAAGCCTTTAAAAAATGTGTCGATGATGCATTAAAATCCGATCTTAAATCGGTAGGAAAAACAGGATTTAAATACCTTGAAGATCACTATACTTCAAAAAGTGCATATGAAACGATAATTTCAAAATTATAATCCGGTTTTCTTTTAATAAACGAGGAGGTGTAAGATACTGTGAGAATTGTAGTAAACGATATTGCCGCATCAAAAGGCGGTGCGCTTACTGTTTTAAAGGATTTTTACAACTGTGTCAGAAAAAATGATACGGAAAACGAATGGATATTCCTCCTCGGCGATAACTTGCTTGAAGAAACAGATAATATTAAGATCATAACGCTTCCCGATATAAAAAACAGCCGTGTAAAAAAACTCGCGTTTGATTTTTTTGCGGGAAGGAGATTTATAAACAAACTGAACCCTGATGTGGTTTTTTCTCTACAGAATACAGCAGTTTTCGGTCTTAAGATCCCGCAGCTGATATATCTCCATCAGTCGATACCGTTTCAGACGATTAAGAAGTTTTCCTTTTTCAAAAGTTCTGAGCGCTCTATTGCAATAATTCAGCACCTTATCGGAAGAGTGATAAAGATGTCGGTGAAATCTTGCGATAAGGTTATTGTCCAGACCGAATGGATGAAAGAAGCGGTATGTAAAAAGTGCCGTGTTTCGCACGAAAAAATAGTCAGAATTCCGCCGACTGTTGCTGATATATCGGGATATGATACAGAAAAACCGTTTAATAAAAATGCGTTTTTTTATCCCACGGCGCCGGCGATTTACAAGAACAACTCTGCAATATTCAAAGCGTGTGAGCTGCTTGACCGCAAGAAACTTGATTATGATGTAGTGCTTACACTTCCCGAAAGCTTTGGTAAAACGAATATCAGATGTGTGGGAAGAATGCCGTATGGAGAGGTTATCGAAAAATATGCACAAAGCACCCTGATCTTTCCGTCATACATCGAAACTTTCGGTTTTCCGATGGCGGAAGCAAGAAAGGTCGGAACTGTTGTTTTGGCATCAGACTGTCCTTTTTCGCGGGAAGTTCTTGAAGGTTATGAAAATTCGTATTTTTTTGATCCTTTTAAACCGGAAGAACTTGCAGTCCTTATGGAGCGTGTTATTTCAGGCGATATAACAAAAAAGAATGTGCCTTCACAAACATGGGGTGAGTCGGACGGCTGGCTTCGTATTCTTGATGAAGTACTAAACTCAACACACAACTACTAATACCCGAGGAGTTTTCCAAAAATGCGTTCATCCAAGTATTTTACAGATAATGTGATTCTTGTTTTGTCAATATGCGTCGTATTATCTTTTCTTTGCCAGATTTTTAAATTCAAAACCCCTGTGAATATTATATATATAATATCTCTTTTGGGCGTAATGGCCTGCTATGCATGGAGCGGATGTTTTAATATAATAACGCTTTCAATAACGGCGTTTGTCGGTGTTGCATCGATAATAAACGGCTTTATATTCAACGAGATGGACTATTATACCCATGTGCTTATTACGCTTTGTATATTCATTTGTATTGAAGTAGGTTCGAATGTAAAGATATCGATAGGCACATTTAAAACTATTGCAAGAATGTTTTTGATAACTTCAATCATTCTGTTAATTGCCTATTATTTAGGCCCGCTTAAAAGGACTTATTTCGATTATACAATCGGCTCTATCAGTCTTAATTTTAACAATCCAAACGCTGCAGGCTTGTGGCTTACCTGTATTTTTATATTGCTTTTGTATTCCTCATTTCTCTTTACGGGATACAAGCAAATACTTTATATCGGAGTAGCTCTTGCAATATTGCCGATAGTTGTTGCAACGCAATCCAGAAACTCGTTTTTGGCGTGTCTTTTCTTTATGGTCGGGGTGATTGCAACCAAGTTTTTTAAAATTAAAAAAGTGCCGAATTGGGTATTGGCAGTTCTTGCAGTGCTTCCTCTGATTGTCTTTTTTGTCTATATGTTTGTCATAATCGAAAATATTGATTTCTGGGAAAATTTATTGAAGATAAACTCTATAGATAAGGGACTCGGAACAAGACGAAGTATTTGGCAAAAGGTTGTTGATGACGCAGGCAGATGCTTTTTCTTCGGGCAATACCCCGATTATTATAATTCTCAGATGCATAATTCTCTTTTGACGCTGTTTTGCCGTTTCGGTGCTCCGACAACTGCACTTGCCTGTGTTGCGATTTACAAGGCGTTAAAAAATCTTCAGGAAAATTCTTCGTTCTATGCAGCGCTCAGTCTTGGTGCCATATTCTTTACAGGTTGCTTCGAGGCTTCTGTTTTTGTCGGAATTGCGGGAATGTATCTTATGCTTCTTTTGATACCCGCGTGTGCATCTGTTGAAAATGTAGAACATTCTTACAATTTCTTTCCCCACCGCAAAAAGAAGAAATAAATATATTTTACAACTATAGGAAGGTACAAGAATGAAAAAAATTAGACTCGATCAATTGAAAATGGGTGCTGTGCTTTCCTATTTTACAATGGCGTTTAATATAGTTGCGGGTCTTTTGTATACACCTTGGATGGTCGATAAGATCGGACAGGCGGATTACGGACTTTATACTCTTGCAAACTCGCTTATTGCAATATTTATGCTGGATTTCGGACTTGGTTCGGCGGTATCGAGGTATATCGCAAAATACCGTGCAGAAGGAAGAAACGATGCAATCAGCAATATTATGGGCGTAATTTATAAGATGTATATCTTTATAGATATCGCTATCCTTGCAGTTCTTTTTGTTCTTTATTTCTTCCTCGGAATGATATATGTTGAACTTACTCCCATAGAGCTTGAAAAATTCCGCACACTTTATATTATTGTTGCAATATATCAGATAATAGCCTTTCCTCTTGCGCCTCTTGACGGGATACTTAATGCATACGAGAAGTTTACACAGCTTAAAGTCTGCAGTCTTTTGTACAGAGTACTTTCGGTCGTAACGGTAGTTTTCGTCTTGCTTTTCTCGTCTGATGTAAGGGTAGTAATTTTGGCTACGGTTCTTGCTCATCTGGCAACAATTTTTACAAAGTTTGCTTTAACAAAAAAATATGTTAATTTAAAGGTCAATTTCCGCGCGGGGGGAAGAAAACTTTATGCAAGTTTGTTTTCGTTTACTGCGTGGACGACAATCATCAGCATAATGCAGCGCTTTACGCACAGCTTTGCTCCGTCTGTTCTCGGTATAACCTCGGGAGCACTTGAAATCGGCTTATATTCTCCGGCGGTTCTTCTTGAGGGGTATTTCTATTCACTCGGAATGGCAGTAAACGGATTGTTCTTGCCGCGTGTTTCCAGATATATTGCAAACAAAGAAGAAGATAATATTTTAAAGCTGATGATAAAAGTCGGAAGATATCAGTCGGCAGTGCTCGGACTTGCCTTTATCGGATTTGTTTGTGTCGGAAAGGAATTTATGACTTTATGGATGGGTCAGGAATATACAAAGTCCTACTATCTTGCAATTATAATCCTTTTCCCGACATTGATCTCGGCGACACAGCAGATTGCAAAGACGACCGTAATTGCAAAGAAGCTTATTAAATATCAGGCGATATGTATGATATTTACAGGTGTTATGGGTCTTGTAGCTTCATATCTTCTCTCGATAAAGATAGGTGCTGCAGGTGTTTGTATCGGTACTGCCATGACTTCTATTGTTAATATCACTTATATGAATTTTGTATATAAGAAAAAAGCAGGTATTAATGTATTTGAATTTTATAAAAAGTGCTATCTGCGGCTTATTCCCTGTTATGCAGTAATACTTTTGTTGGGGTTTGCGGCATCAAAGTTTATTCTATTATCAGGATGGCTCGGACTGGGAGTAAAAGCTTTGGCTGTAGGACTTATTTTTGCAGCAACGATGCTTATCGGATATGCAACAAAAGAAGAGAAAAAACAATTAATCGGATTTGTAAAAAAGCTTTCTAAATAAACGGAGGTTAAAATGGAAAAAAAGCCGTATTTAGTGGATGTTCCGGTTCGTGTAAATGTCTGGATACGCCCCGAAGCTCAAAGAGAGCAATTTGAGGTTTTACGGAAAGCAAGACCTTCGACGATGTTTCTCATTTCTGACGGCGGAAGAAACGATGCGGAATGGGAAGCAATACGAAAGAACCGTGCAATTTTTGAAAACGAAATAGACTGGGAATGTACTGTATATAAAATTTTTGAAGAAAAGAACAACGGTCTTTACACAATGAGCCGAAAAGCGGCGGATCTTGTATGGTCTACTGTTGACAGATGCATTTTTTTAGAAGACGATCACATAGTATCGGTTTCTTATTTCAAATATGCGGCGGAGCTTTTGGAAAAATATAAAGACGATTTGAGAGTGGTTGCAATTTGCTGTATGAACCATGCTGAGGTATGGGAAAACACAACCTCTGACTATTTCTTTTCTGAGCGAGGACCTATCGGTGCACAGGCATTATGGAAACGGTCGTATATGAGCCGTGATTTTGAACTTGAATACGGAAAAGACCCTTATGTTTTGAAGCTCTTAAATAAAAAACTAAAAAAAGACCCGGCTTTTGCAAAGACTGTGAATGGGTATGCATCAAACCCGATGTACGGAAATCACATTCCCGGCGGCGAGTTTTTCAGCCGTCTTGCGGTATACAGTCAGAATCAGCTATACATTATCCCTAAATACAATATGATGTCAAATGTAGGCTGTACAGAGAATTCGGAACACGCTGCGGAATATAAGCTTCTTCCTCGGGGAATACGCCGGATTTTCAATATGAAAACATATGAATATGACTTTCCTCTAAAGCATCCTAAATATATGATAGCCGACGAGGAATATATGAATTTTGAAGATAAGGTTCTTTGCAGAAACAGACCCGTCCGTAAGTTTTTCAGAAGGGTAGAAGTAATATTTCTTTTTCTTCGCTACCGGGGAATCGGCGGTGTTTTAAAGAAGATAAAAAAGAAACTTCTTAAAAAGAAAAGAACAGAAACCTAAACTGTTTCGGACTTGTTAATCGAAAGAATATGATATAGGAGATTATAATCATGAGCTTTTTCAAAGACAAAACATTACTTATCACCGGCGGTACCGGTTCCTTCGGAAATGCAGTATTAAACCGTTTTTTGAAAACTGACATCGGAGAAATCCGTATTTTCTCACGCGATGAGAAAAAACAGGACGATATGCGTCACGAATTTCAGGCAAAGATGCCTGATGTTGCAGAAAAAATCAAGTTTTTTATCGGCGATGTGAGAGATATATCGAGCGTTGCAAATGCTATGCACGGTGTTGATTACATTTTCCATGCCGCGGCGCTCAAACAGGTTCCTTCCTGCGAATTTTTCCCGATGGAAGCGGTACGCACAAATGTAATCGGCACAGACAATGTCCTTACTGCGGCTATAAATGAAGGAGTAAAATCCGTTATATGCCTTTCAACAGATAAGGCGGCATATCCTGTGAATGCAATGGGAATAACAAAAGCTCTTGAAGAACGCGTTGCCGTTGCGAAGGCAAGAAATACAGATACAACAAAAATCTGTTGTACCCGTTACGGAAATGTTATGTGTTCACGCGGATCGGTTATTCCGCTTTGGATCGATCAGATCCGTGCAGGAAACCCGATAACAATAACCGAACCTTCTATGACAAGATTCATTATGAGTCTTGATGAGGCGGTTGACCTTGTTCTTTTTGCTTTTGAACACGGTGTGAACGGCGATATTCTTGTTCAGAAAGCACCCGCCTGCACAATCGAAACTCTTGCAAAGGCGGTAACCGAGCTCTTTAATCCCGAAACAGAAATAAAGGTGATCGGTATCCGTCACGGTGAAAAGCTTTACGAAACTCTTCTTACAAACGAAGAATGTCTTGAGGCGATTGATATGGGTAAATTCTACCGTGTTCCCTGCGACAAGCGCGACTTAAATTATGATAAGTATTTCAACAAGGGCGATAAACGCCGCAACACATTTACAGAATTCAACTCTAACAACACAGAGCTTCTTTCTGTTGAAGAAGTTAAAGAAAAGCTTTTGTCCCTTGAGTATATCAGGGGTGAACTCGCAAAAGGTTAATTACAATCGGTATGGATATACAAAAAATCGGAGTCATATCGCTCATTAAAGCGGCTGTGACAGGAGAAAAGACGCAAATTCCGGATGGGTTTGATATTGAACTTGCCCTTGATACGGCAAAAAAACACCAGATCACAAGTATGCTATATTACGGTGCGGAAATCTGCGGCTTTGACAAAAATGCCCCTGTTATGAAAAAGCTCTTTTTTGATCTGTGTAAATGTATCGCAGTCAGTGAAAGACAAAAATTTGAAGTCGGAAGTGTATGCAAAGCCTTTAGCGAAAATGGTATTGACCATATGCCGCTTAAGGGAACTCTTCTTCGGGAGATGTATCCCCGCCAAGAAATGCGTCTTATGAGCGATGCGGATATACTTATAAAAACAGAACAATATGAAAACATTCGGCCGATAATGACCGAACTTGGCTTTTCCGAAAGCGTTGAGAGTAATCATGAGTACATATGGAAAAAAGACGGAATAGTTATTGAACTTCATAAACGCCTTATTCCGTCCTATAACAAGGATTATTATTCGTATTACGGAGACGGCTGGAAGCTGGCAATACCGTCTGAAACAATACCCCGCAGATATGAAATGTCGGATGAGGATCAGATGATATATCTGTTTACCCATTTTGCAAAGCATTATAGAGGCGGCGGAATCGGTCTCAGACATATTACAGACCTATATGTTTACCGTAAATATGTAAGAACTTTGGATGAAGATTATATTCGAAAAGAATTGAAAAAACTCAAAATATATGAGTTTTATAAGAATATAAACGATACAATAAATGTCTGGTTTGACGGTGCTTTTGCCAATGAAAAAACAGACATTATAACTGATGTGATTTTTTCAAGCGGTGTGTACGGAGCGGATTCGCAAAGAAGGATCGCAGAAACCGTAACGCTTGAAAAAAACGATTCTATTATAAAGAATGCAAAATATCAGCGAATCATCCGGTTGATTTTTCCGAGCCTTGATAATATGAAGCTGCACTATAAAGTTTTGATAAAAGCTCCGTTTTTGCTTCCCGTAACATGGGTAATAAGACTTTTTAAAATTTTATTCTTTAAAGGGGAAAAAGCGAAGCGGTACTATAGTGATATGAAAAAAATATCATCGCAGGATATCAATGATTATAAGCGGGGACTTGATTCGGTGGGTCTTCATTTTGATTTTGAGGAGTAATTTCCATGAATATACTTGTAACAGGCGCTGCCGGGTTTGTCGGCAAAAATCTTTGTGCCGCACTTAAAAATATCCGTGACGGGAAAGACAGAACTCATCCGGAAATTGTTTTGGACGAGCTTTATCTTTACGATATGGACTCTCCGCAAGAGCTTCTTGACACAGCTTGCGAAAATGCGGATTTTGTCTTTCATCTTGCAGGCGTAAACCGCCCCCGGAATACGGAAGAATTTATGGAAGGAAATTTCGGTTTCACAAACATTCTTCTTGATACTCTTAAAAAGCACGGTAATACTTGCCCTGTTATGATATCCTCTTCAATTCAGGCGGCTTTGGACAACCCTTACGGAAATTCCAAAAGGGCGGGGGAAGAGCTTGTTTTCTCATACGGAAAACAAACCGGTGCAAAGGTTTTGGTTTACCGTTTCCCGAATGTGTTCGGCAAATGGTGCAGACCGAATTATAACAGTGCGGTTGCAACTTTTTGCCATAATGTTGCACGGGATCTCCCCATTCGGGTAAATGACAGAAGCGTTAATATGACTCTTGTCTATATTGATGATGTTGTTGACGAGCTTATAAATGCGCTTAAAGGCGAAGAAACAAATGACGGCGTTTTTTGCAAAGTGCCTGTCGAACACAAAATAACACTTGGCAAGATAGTTGACCTTATTTATACATTCAAAAATCAGCCTGAAAGTCTTGTGATGCCCGAAATTGCGAGCGGAAGCTTTGAAAAGAAGCTTTATTCCACATATCTTTCTTATTTGCCGGAGGATAAAGTAAGCTTTCCTCTAAAAATGAATGTCGATGCAAGAGGAAGCTTTACAGAACTTCTGAAAACCGAAAAGTGCGGTCAGTTTTCTGTTAATATTTCTAAACCCGGTATAACAAAAGGCCAGCATTGGCATCATTCGAAATGGGAGTTCTTTATAGTCGTTTCAGGTAAGGCTCTTATTCAGCAAAGAAAGATAGATACGGATGAAGTGTTGGAATTTAAAGTTTCGGGGGATAAGATCGAGGCGGTCCATATGCTTCCCGGCTATACTCACAATATAATAAATCTTTCCGAAACAGAAGACCTTGTAACGGTGATGTGGGCAAATGAACAGTTTGATCCCGAGCACCCCGATACTTTTTTTGAGGTGGTAAAATGATTAAAACAGATTATTCGAATGTAAGCTTTAAAAACGACGGAAGACTTAAGCTTCTTATAATAGTCGGAACCCGTCCTGAAATAATCCGTCTTTCTGCCGTTATCAATAAATGCAGAAAGTATTTTGACTGTATACTTGCACATACAGGTCAAAATTATGACTATAATCTCAACGGTGTTTTCTTTAAGGATCTGAAGCTTGATGATCCCGAGGTTTATATGGATGCTGTAGGTGACGATCTTGGTGCCACCGTCGGAAACATTATTAACTGTTCATATAAGCTTATGAACGAAATAAAACCCGATGCACTTCTTATTCTCGGCGATACAAATTCTTGTCTTTCCGCCATTTCCGCAAAAAGACTCCATATTCCGATATTCCATATGGAAGCGGGTAACCGCTGCAAGGACGAATGTTTGCCTGAGGAAACAAACCGCAGAATCGTCGACATAATCTCGGATGTAAATCTTGCATATTCGGAACACGCAAGAAAGTATCTTCACGAATGCGGTTTGCCTAAAGAAAGAACATATGTAACAGGCTCTCCTATGGCAGAAGTGCTTCATCAGAATCTTGAGGAAATCGAAAACTCCGATATACTTTCCCGTCTTGATCTTGAACCGAAAAAATATATTCTTCTGTCTGCACACAGAGAAGAAAATATTGATACGGAAAAAAATTTCCTTTCGCTTTTCAATGCAATCAATAAAATTGCACAAATATATGATATGCCGATTCTTTATTCATGTCATCCCAGAAGTAAAAAACGCCTTGATGAAAGCGGCTTTGAACTTGATAAGCGTGTTATCCGTCATGAGCCTTTGGGCTTTCACGATTACAACAATCTGCAGATGAATGCCTTTGCAGTAGTTTCGGACAGCGGAACACTGCCCGAAGAATCAAGCTTTTTTACGAGCGTCGGAAAACCTTTTCCGGCGGTTTGCATCCGCACCTCCACAGAACGCCCCGAGGCGCTTGATAAAGCGTGCTTTATCCTTGCGGGCATTGAGGGCGACGGTCTGGTACAGGCTGTAAATACTGCTGTTGAGATGAACCGAGACGGGGATTTCGGAATTCCCGTACCCGACTATGTTGAGGAAAATGTTTCGACAAAGGTTGTTAAGATAATACAGTCTTATACAGGTGTTGTAAATAAGATGGTTTGGAGAAAAAACTGATCAAAAAACAAAAAAAGACACATTCGTGTCTTTTTTTGTTTTTTTGCCTACTTGTAGAAATCAATTTATTATGATATAATTATAATATAATTATAATATATCAGTTTATCAGAAGTCAAGATAAGTGTATCCTTGCAACTGCGACAAAAATTGCAGTTTAATCAAATAAAATTATGATCTGGGGGGTTACATCTATGAAAAAGAAAACTTTGGGAATTTTGACAATCGACCCATATCTGTGTCCGTTTGAAGACGATCTTACAGCAAGAATGGAAAATTTTGCTAAAAAGAAAGAGGAACTTGTGGGGAAAAAGGGAAGACTTTGCTCTTTTGCCAACGGATATAATTATTTTGGCTTTCACAAGACAAAAAGCGGCTGGGTATACAGAGAATGGGCACCGGCGGCAGAAGCTATGTATCTTACCGGTGATTTCAACGAATGGAATACAAGAAGCCACCCCATGACAGCTCTTGATAACGGTGTATGGGAAATAGAAATACCGGGAAAAAATACATTAAAACAAGGACAAAAGATACAGGCGATAGTTATTCATAACGGAGATGAGCTTCGCCGTATTCCGACTTATGCTACCCGTGTGGTACAAGACAAAAACACGGTATCGTGGTGTGCGGAAATTGAGGAAACACTCAAACCTTATCCCTGGACGGACAAAGACTTTGTGCCGGATAAAACTCCTCTTATATATGAGTGCCATATAGGTATGGCTCAGGAAAAATACGGAATCGGCACTTACGAGGAATTTAAAAACAATATTCTTCCCCGTATCAAAAAGCAAGGGTACAATACTATCCAGATAATGGCAATTATGGAGCATCCGTATTATGGCTCTTTCGGCTATCAGGTATCTAACTTTTTTGCCGCATCCTCAAGATACGGTACAAGCGAAGAGTTAAAAGACCTCATAAACGAAGCTCATAATATGGGAATTGCTGTACTTCTTGATGTTGTTCATTCTCATGCAGTTAAGAATACAAACGAAGGATTAAATGAATTTGACGGCACAACATATCAGTTCTTCCATGACGGAGGAAAGGGTAATCACAGCGCCTGGGACACTAAATTGTTCAACTACGGCAAAAACGAAGTGCTTCATTTCCTCTTATCAAATCTTAAATACTGGATGAATGTATTCCATTTTGACGGTTTCCGTTTCGATGGTGTTACTTCTATGCTTTATCACGATCACGGCCTTGGCAGTGCTTTCTGCAATTATGATATGTATTTCTCTATGAATACCGATACCGAGGCTGTTACATATCTCCAGCTTGCAAACGAACTTATACATCAGATAAACAAAAACGCAATTACAATAGCTGAAGATATGTCGGGTATGCCCGGAATGTGTATTCCGATAAAAGACGGCGGTATAGGCTTTGATTACAGATTATCTATGGGCGTTCCGGATTTATGGATAAAGACCATAAAAGAATACAAGGACGAGGACTGGGATATGTATAAGCTTTGGTATGAGCTTATAGGCAGAAGACCGCAGGAAAAAAATATAGGCTATTGCGAATCCCACGATCAGGCGCTTGTCGGCGACAAAACAATTATGTTCCGCCTTTGCGATGCAGAAATGTATACAGCGATGAATAAGTTTGGTGGAAGTATGGTGGTTGACCGCGGAATTGCCCTTCATAAAATGATAAGACTTATAACAGCTTCTCTTGCGGGAGAAGGATATCTCAATTTTATGGGTAACGAGTTCGGACATCCCGAATGGATAGATTTCCCGAGAGAAGGCAACGGTTGGAGTTATCACTATTGCCGCAGACAGTGGAGTCTTGTTGACAATGACCTTTTGAGATATATGGAGCTTAATGACTTCGATAAAGCAATGATAGCGCTTTTGAAGGACGAAAAACTGTTGACAAAACAGCCGGTAAACAGATGGATGCATCAGGATGACAAAATAATAATCTATACAAAAGGAGATTGTGTATTTGCCTTTAATTTCCATCCGTACAAATCGTTTGAAGGGTACTTTATACCTGTCGGTAATGAGAATTCAGGAAAATACGAAATAGCAATTTCTTCTGATGACGGCAAATTCGGAGGCTTTAACCGTATAGATACAAGCGTAAAATATGATACATATACTACCGATGCTGACTGGACAGGCTTTAATTGCTATTTACCGTCGAGAAGTGCTGTAGTGTTTAAGAGAATCAAGAAAAAATAAGATAAAATCAAAAAGACACCCGATTGGGTGTCTTTTTGATTTTGGAAAGCCGGGCGGATTCATATACCGCCGTCAAAATTATTTTATAAGCAGAGAGGACTTAATTGAGGGTTTTAAAAAATTCATCAACTTCGTGCCTTGACTTAAATACTATCACATTTTTATCCTTGCCGTATTTTTCGATAAGTTTATATATTCTCGGCAAACTGTTGTAAGGGAAATCTTCTATTGATTGCTTGAAATCCGGAGTTAATTCTTTTTCTACCCATGGTAAGTCATAACGATATTTACCGAGCCTTTCTGTTGCACCTTGTATACAGACATCAGTCGGAAGATCGAACAAGAATACAGTGTCGCACTGCTGAAGCCGTATTTCAATCGTTCTGTTGTAATTTCCGTCGATTATCCATTTTGAAGTGTTAAATACTTCGGATAGAAATTTGTCAAAGTCATCCCTTGAAATATGAGTTTTGTCCGACTTATGCCATATTGAGTCCAGGTAATACGCCGGAATTGCTGTTTTGCAGCTTAATTTTTCTGCAAATGTGGTTTTTCCGCTGCCGGGGCAGCCGATTATAATTACTTTTTGCATTGTCTGTTTCTCCGTAAATTCAAGTATATCAGATTAATTATATCATATGACTTGAAATTTTTCCAGCAGCACCGCCTTTGCAGCTACGATCTATGGGTTATGAAATGTTCTTGTAAACCCGGACTTAAAATCGAAATAGTCGACAAAGCGTATGCTGTAGGGCTTTTCCCAACCGAAATGTCGACGAATCGAAACTGTAAATTTGCGTCGTCAACCGTTGGCGTGGTGTGGAAATGGGACACCTTTGGGAGTCAGAGGACTTTAAAAAATTACGACTTGAGCGACAAATGTATTCCAAAAGGATAACTGTTATGAATTATTTTTGAATACTTGCTGAGTTGGATGCATCAGAAAACAAAAATCACAAAATATGTGAAATTCACAACCGTAGGATATGTTTAAACGCATTCATCTTCTTTTTCGTTCTGGGTCGAATACTCTTCGCCGATATCCCGTCCGAGGTCGCAGGTATAGAGCCATTCGATCTTATCACCGTCCCTGAGCTTATATTGCGAACAGCCGAAGCCCGGAAAAATGCCGTTTACACGGTACATCCACCCCGAAAGCTCGCCGCAATCAAACTCATAAAGATTTGCAATGCCCTCAATATATGTGCTGTTGTATATGGGTGTGTCGGTGAATTCAAGGTGAATTTTGTTTTGATTCATTTCTCGCAAAAGCACATTGAAAACACTTTCGCCCTCATAAAAAACAACTTCTTTTTCCGCAAAAATTATGCCGTCTTCCGGGACGATTTCCACCTTTTCGCCGTCAAGCTTTTCAATGTTTTCAAGCACAGTGCCGCATCTTACCGAAAGGGTGCAGGTAAGCTCTTTTTCGGTATTTTCTTCGCTTTGCTTTCCGGCGCAACCGACAAGCAAAAAAACTATTGAAATAAGACAGAAAGATAATAGGAATTTTCTCATTTTTTACCTCTATAAAAGCTTTGAATTTGAAAGAAGATTATACAGCATACCTGCAATTTCACCTCTTGTGACGGCTTCCTTCGGGTTTATTTTCATCACACTGCCTTCAAGAATTTTGGTTTTGCAGCAGAAAGCAATCGATTCTTTCGACCAATCGGATGCCTTTTTGTAATCGGTAAAGCCTGCAAGAATTTTTCGTACCTCTGTGTCGGAAAGGGCAGTGTTGTGTCCGCAAAGCTTTGCCGCCCGTGCTAACATTACTGCAGCTTCTTCACGGGTGATAGTACCATTCGGGTTAAATTTGTTTTGAGAAACCCCCTTTATGATGCCGTAATGATAGGCCGTTCCCACATATCCGAAAAACCAATCTTTTGAGGTAACATCGTTAAAAACTGCTGTTTCCTTTTGTACAAGACCAAGCCCTCTTGCGACGATCGTTGCAGATTCCGCTTTTTCGTCATCACGATATTTTGAAAGTGCCTGAAGTGCCATTGCCGTAACATCTGCATCAGCCAAATCTCCCGATAGTGCCCATCCGCCGTCGGGAGTTTGTTTTTCAAGGATGTAGCTTACATACATCTCCCTTGTTGCCTGAACCTTTGCAGTGGTATTTTCGGGGATATCATAACTTCCGCAGTCAAGGGCGATAAGGGCAAAGATTGCTCCGTTTATTCCTTGCCACACAGTTTTTTCGTAATCACCGAGGGGTGTCAAAAGGTTGTATCCTGCCACATCCGAGGGGTCTTTTCCGATAGAAGTGAGGGCAATAATCACTCTCGAATATTCGGTATATTTTTTGTTGTGAAGCTTTCCGCCTTGCTTTTTAACATATTCTTCCACATTTTTATAGTAATCGGCGTAATACTTGTCTGGAATATCAATTCCACATCTAGCAAGTCCTAAAACCACCCATTCGCCGCCGATCTGGCCGACCTGTGGATCCGGCACAGCCTTGTATAAATACAAGGCCGTATCGTTCAATACAGAGTCGATGTCATAATTTGCTTTTGCAAAAGCCGTTATCGGTATTCCGAAAAGCATTATAAGGGACAAAAAGATCGATAAGATTTTTTTCATAAAAAACACCTTTTATTTTTCCGTATTTTCGCAAAAACGGGTAAGGACAGCGGCAACCTGTGCACGGGTCGACACATCCTTGGGAGAAAGGTTAGATTCGCTTGTGCCGTTTATAAGTTCCATCTTATATGTCCACCTCATTGCTTCAAGGGCAAAACCGCTTATATCGTCCGCATCCGAAAATTTCGATATATCAGCGATTTCCGTAACATCCATACCGTTTGCTTTTGCAAAGCGGCAGAGGATCACCGCCATCTGCTCGCGAGTCACATATTCTTCGGGTGCAAACTCTGTTTCGCTTTTGCCGTTTACGATTCCCTTTGATGCCGCCCATGCTACCGCATCGCGATACCATGCGTTTTCGGGAACATCTGCAAAGGCGCAGGTCTTTTCCGAAATTTCCGGATTTGCCATTCTGTAAATGACAGTTACAAGCATTGCCCTTGTCATTTTGATATCGGGTTCAAAGCCGTTTTCTGTGCCCTGCATCAGATCGTTTTCGTAGACATACTTGACATAATCGTAATGCCAATCGTCTTTTTTTACATCGTTGAAGGTGGTTTCTGTAAATAAGTTTTTCGGAGTTTCTTCGGGTTCTTCTTTTGCATCATCCTTTTCTTGTGTTTTTTCTTCATCTTTTTCATCCGGAATTTGCTGAATGAATGAAGAATCCGAATCGGATTTAAAGGTGTCTCCGATATCCTCGCCAAGCTGACAGGTGTATTGCCATTTGACAATATCCCCGTTTTTGACTTCAAAATCAGATGCACCGTAGCGTATAAACTCTTTGTTGAGTGTGATCATCCAGCCCGAACCCGAGCCTGCATCAAATTCGCCGAACGATTCATAATCGATGCCCTTATGGGTAAAGGTGCCGATTGCTGCAAGATAAAAGCCATCTTTTGTAGTGCCCGTATGCTGATAGGTAAATCCGTAAGCATCAAGCAGACGAAGTGTTACATCAGCAACCGTGTCGCCTTCTTTGAAAGGCACCTTTTTTGATGAAATTATTGTACCTAAAGCCTTCGGATAGGTAACATTTGATTCTCCCTTAACTCGTTTTCCGTTGTCAACAAAGCTTACATATACATATCCTTCGATTTCATCATCCGAAATATCGTATTGAGGAGATGAGGAAGAGGGATTTGATTTTTCCTTGACAGTTAAAGTGATGGTATATGCGTCACTTTCCGTTTCGCTGTCTTTTGCTGCAAAAGTGAGTGTGTATGTGCCGATTTCATTTGGGGTAAAGGTAAAATATCCGTCATCAATCGGGGTTTCTTCGGATTCATTTACCTTTACAATATAGGAAAGAGTGTCATTGTCGCGGTCGGTGAATATTTTTGACATACTGACAGCGTATGTTCCGCCAAGATTAAGAGTTGCTGATTTCGGTGCGTTTTCACGAATATATGGCGCTGTGTTTCCGCTCGGAAGCATACCGATACTTATTTTGATATCGGGAAGCAAGCTTCTTGTGGTGTAAGTTGTCTTGTTATCCCTTGTTATGCCTCCGCCGTCGGGGATGTTTCTGTGGCTGTCGCCGTCATCCGAATATCCTGTAACGCCAATTACGCCAAGTCCGATGTATCCGTCGGTAAGCGTGAATTCGTTTTTTTCGCTGTCTTCGGGAATGACAAACTTTATGGTTGTTCCCTCTTTTGAAAAGTTGTATTGCTTGCCGTCGCTTCTTATTTTTTTGTCGCCAAGGGTGTAACTAAGATGAACCCCTCCGTCACCGTCTGTATTGCTTTTGTAGCCGGGGTTATATGTTCCCGCAATTTTCGGAATTGGCGTGTGCACCCCGATAAGCGTAAGGCTTACCTCATCGCCTGCCGAAATCGGTTTTCCGGGATTTGTAATGTTTTTTACGGAAAGCTCGACCTTGTCACCGCGCACGACCTGATATGCCACACCCTTGTCTGTGGCAACACGGATGATGTTGTTGCCCGACATAATGGGAGCGGTATATACTCCGTCGAAACAATCAAGAACGGTGTAAGTCTTGCCCTTGTCGTTTGATACCGAAACTTTGGTGATAATCTCATCTTTTGCCGTGGGGGAAAGCTTTATTTCTCCGCCATCTCCGAAAAAGTAAAGGGTGTCAAATTCGCTGTCCCAAGGCTTTTTGTTTGCTTCTGAATAGACCATACTGCCGTAACTTACTTTGCTTTCAATGCCAAAATCAACTTCGGGAGCATTGTCGCCGACTGTGACCAAAAAAAGGCCGCTTCTCGCAGGATCTGTTGCACCGTATAAGCCATCAAACGAGCTTCCACTGATACTTATTGCATCGTATGTAACCTCAACAATTGCCCTACCTTCTCCGATGGCAGAAAGCTTTTGCCAGTTACCGCTTCCGTTTGTTGTCGGCTGGTTTTCAACGGGTTCAAGATTTATCACATCTTCCCCTGAAAGAATATCGAAATGAAAGTCGGGTTCAATTATGTGGTTGTTGTAGGTAAGGTCAATTATCTGCCAGGTTCTGTATGCCTTCAGCGTTTTTTCATCACCGATATTCATTGACAGGTGATTGTGCTTGTTGATATTGAGAAGGATGCTGTCATCACCTACGATTGCGGCATCTGAGGTTGAGGTGAAATAATCTTGTCTTTCGGCGGGAATGGCATCGCTTTCTGTGTGAAGCACAATTGCGGTATTGCCGGTTTTCATATATCCTGCATTTGTCAGCTTTCCTTCCATAGAAACACGATAGCTTAAATCGCCCTCAGCCGCAAAGTAGTGGGTGGATGTGCCGTTGCCGTTGTCAACAGTTGCAAGAGGAGTGTAGACTGTATGTACAAAGTAGTTGTTTTTATATGAGAAAAGCTTCGCAACAGCACCTGTTGTCGTTGTTACAGTTTTTGGATTCTTGTACGGAACTTTTACTGTAACTTTTAATGAATCTTCGGTTATTACAAGAGTTTCGGTTTTGGTACTGTATACAGATGTATTTTCGGGAGATGCCGTAAAAGCATATTCCGTGTCGGGCATAAGCAAAAATTTTCCGTCATTGCCGACTGCCGTTTTTTCGCCGTATGAAACGGAAAATTCTCCTGCAATCACATTGCCGCCAAAATCAATGATTTCGGTTTGCACCTTACAAAGCTTTGCGGTGCTTTCGCTTGATACGGAAAAAGACAAACCGCCGTAGGTGTTGTCACGAACAGAAATCAAAGATATATTTTCAGGAACAGATACTATGTGTGCTGTGTGTCCGTCTGCCGATTCGCCTTTGAGCGATAAAAGCTCATCTCCCGTAATGTCAACACCGCTTTCGTCAAATCCGGTTGTGATGTAAAATAAAGGGTTTATATCATCGGGAACAAAAACGGTTGTATCATAAGTTGTTATGGAGTTTGATACGGTAAGTGTGACCTTGTATGAGTCGGCAGAGGTCGACATAAAATCGCTTGCAAAAAATTCAAGCTCATAAGTTCCGCCAAGGGGTGGAGTAAAGCTGAAATTTACATCGGCAGGTACGGCATCCTCGCCGTTTATTTCCACACTGTATGTAAGCTCGTCACCATCCGCATCCATAAAAATAGGGGAAAGGTCAATGGTGTAGGGAGTGTTTGCCGCTATTGTTTCTTCACAAGATGAAGCACCTGCAAGTGTCGGAGCGGTGTTTTCCACAACAATACTAAGCTTCCATGTTTCGTAACTATTGCTTGTAGTTGTCGGGGTTTTTTCGTAATAATAGAATGTGAGATTTGCAACACCATTTGTGAGTGTTAAGTCTTTTTTTGTAAACTTGTTGTTTACAGCCTTTCCTGAACTTGTTCCGCTTGTGCCTGTCTTGGTGCTGATAAATGGTACATCGCCCGTTTGGGTCAGATCAAAATTCGCCTTTATACTGCCGTTTGCGGGATAGCTTTTTGGCAATACAACGGAAATTTGTTTTTCGCCCACATCAACTTTAATTTCTTCAATCGGGACGGAATCAGCATCGGTAAATATCACACTGTTGAGGCTATCCACGCACCGCTTTTGATTTCGGTAACCTCAATTGTCACCGTAACAAGGTCGGGACAGTCGCCGTTGTCGTTGGAAGCACCAAAAACAAGGGTGTGTGTGCCGCCCTCAAAGCTTTTGAAGGTGAATGTTTTGCCGTCAACAGGCGTTTTCTCTTCTCCGTCGACAAGATAATAGTTTTTCGCATCGTCAAAGTATCCCTTTAAATTCAAATCAAGCGCAACACCGCTGTAAGTAGCCTTGCTGTCGTGTTCCACAAGCCTTGTCGGCGGAGTGACGGAAGGCTTGTCAATAGAAAAAATCAAAGTAAAGGTGGTAGTGCCGCTATACCTGTCAATGGATGAATATTGTCCTTTTAAGGTCATACTGACAGAAGCTTCTCCATAGGCAAGAACTGTTTGTGCGGTGTGTCCGCTTATATTCATATTGCGGTCTGAGGCAGTGCCGAATTCTATACTTATTTCGGCATCATTCGGGGTGTTGCTATCCAAAAAACATTTATCGTTTGATTTTCTTCGGAGGCACGCACAACTTCCGCACCGGAAATTGTGATGTTTGTAACTTTTACAGAACCGAGTGTCTTGTGAGTATAAACTGAGGTGTCGGTGATGTCAATTATATTGTCGGCAGTTTCACATTCGTTTTCTGCCGTTACCGCTATGGGCAAAGAAAAAGTAAGCAAGACAAGCGTTAAAAGAACGCAAAAGATCCGCTTCATTAAAATCATCCTTTCGGGGAAATTTAAATATTGTTTTTGTTTCTATGCCAGTACCGGGACATAGGCGCTCACCTCCCAAAAACGAAAAAACAAAAGCCGCGGCAATTCTTTTTTGAATTACCGCGGCAGTTTTCCCGCGTCATCACACTTTGTAAGGCGAAAATGGGTACAAAAAGCAAAGCCCCCTAAAATTCCGAGTTTTGACCGAGCGGAATTTATGACGCCAAACAAAAAGCTTTTCCTATGAATGATCATGTACGGAAAAGCATCAGAGCAGGTCTTTTGACTCGTACATCAAGCGGTTCGGATCGCCTTCTCAGTTTCCCAATGACCGACTTTCGTCTAAAATCTTTACCTTTGTACATACAGCGACTGGTATCGTTGCGGGTTCTCACCGCATTCCCTTTTCACCGACCATACCTTGACATTTTGCCTTTTGCGGTATGACCGACACTCTGTGTGAATATTTAATTTCTTCCATTTTATCATAAATTTTGCGATTTTTCAATCAAAAAACAGACACTTTTATCAAAAAACGAAACATTTTTAGACAAGAGAAAGAATCGCCCGCATTTGCAAGCTTATCAACTCTTATTAACTCACAAATAGCAACACGCCTTATAGCAAGCAAGCTTTTCTATAAGGCGTGTGTTTATTATATATTCATTTTGTTAAATAGAGTGGCGGAGAAGAATTGCAAGCCTCGTCTTTTTAATTATTCGGGCTTTTACCGACGCCCGACGCCAGAAAAGACACGACCAAACACGAAGAAATGCGAAGTGAATAAAACAAGAAAAAATTCCTTGAATCGATTGATTCAAGGGACTATGTTTTGGTTGCGGGGGTTTGAAAGTCCCAGCAAAAAATATTGTCGCATACTTCGGGGCAGGGGAAGCCCCTTGTCCGCTCGTGTTTTTCACCTGCTACGGCTCGCTTTCTCCGCCGTCGGCGGCGCTCGCCTTCGCAGCCCACGACCTCCGAACCCGTCGGTCGGAGAAACAAAATCCATCTCACAAAAGAAAAACGAAAAAAGACACCCGATTGGGTGTCTTTTTTCGTTTTTGGTTGCGGGGGTGGGATTTGAACCTCACGACCTCCGGGTTATGAGCCCGACGAGCTACCAAGCTGCTCTACCCCGCGATATGATTGGTGCCGGAAACCGGGATCGAACCGGTACGGGATTTGAGTCCCACGGGATTTTAAGTCCCGGGCGTCTGCCAATTCCGCCACTCCGGCATACCGTTTTTCTGGCTGCTCGATTATTATATCACTTTTAATATCCGTTGTCAAGTCTTTTTTTAGAAAAAATGAAATTTATTTTCGACATATTTTCGGTATGTGAATTTTAGATGAGAGATAAACTGATTTCACTACATAATATATAAATATTAAAAGAGCAGGGGACTGAATTTTGAAAATAGAAAAATAAGTAAAAAATGCACTAAAATACTTGACAAACACAAAAATGTATGCTATAATCAGTTTACCTCTTCTGCGGGTGCTTTTTTTGTTATGCCCGTTTTTAAGGACATTGCATAAAAATGCAACTGTAAATGAGGGAGGTAAAACACTTATAATTTACCGGGAGGTGCTTAAAAATGAGAGTAAAAATCACACTCGTTTGCAGCGAATGCAAACAAAGAAACTATGACAGTACAAAGAATAAGAAGAACGATCCCGATCGTCTTGAACTCAACAAGTACTGCCGTTTCTGCCGCAAGCATACCCTTCACAAAGAAACTAAGTAAGCAGAGTCTTACCATTTGATTCAAAGGGAGGTATAATCATGGCAGATGAAAAAACAAAGGTTTCCTTCTTCGGAAAGATCAAGAAGTTCTTCAGAGATTACAAGAGTGAATTCAAGAAGATTTCTTGGCCTACAACGAAGGACACAACAAAAAAGACCATTATGGTTATTGTTGCTATCGTTATTATCGGTGCATGCATATTCGCGGTTGATACAGTTTTCAACTACGGTTTCATCGAGCTCGGAAAGCTCTTTTAATCCGTTAAGCAGTCAAACAACCGTAAATCTTTAAGGAGAACAGAATATGTCAAACGAAGCAAGAGCGGAATGGTTTGTGCTTCACACCTATTCAGGTTATGAGAATAAGGTGGCAGCCAACATCGAAAAGATAGTTGAAAACAGAGGTCTTCAGAACCTTATTTTCGAAACTCGTATTCCTACTGAGGAAGTAATCAACGACGGCGAGATGTACGACGATTATGTTGAAGGTCAGCGCATTGTTGAATACGACGATGACGGAAACGAAAAACCGAAAAAAGCTCCAAAGACCGAAGTACACAAATTGTTCCCGAGCTATGTTCTTATCAAAATGATCATGAACGACGAAAGCTGGCACATTGTCCGTAATATTACGGGTGTTACAGGTTTTGTCGGCCCCGGATCAAGACCCGTTCCTCTTACCGAAGAAGAAGTAGAGGCGCTCGGTGTTGATCTCCATGTAGCTGATATCAAATTTGAGATCGGCGAAAGCGTTTATGTTGTTGCAGGTCCTTTTGCAGGTTCTATCGTAACCATAAAGGGAATCGACAACGAAAAGAGAAGAATCAAGGTATCGCTTGTCTTTGGCGGAAAAGAATCCGAAGTTGAAATGGATGCCAAGGATGTCGAATCTATCGACGACTGATCTTCTCGAAAGTTTATCAGTTAGAAAAACACAATCGTTTTTCCGGCATTGTAAAAAGTACAATGCTGTGGGAGGGGACAAAATAGTTCCCGAAAAATTAACTTACCACATTCGGAGGTGTTAGAAATGGCAAAGAAAATCGTTGCCCTCGTTAAATTGCAGATACCCGGAGGAAAGGCTCTTCCCGCTCCTCCCGTAGGTCCCGCGCTCGGTCAGCACGGCGTAAACATTGCAGGTTTCTGTAAGGAATTCAATGAAAAGACAAAGAACGACATGGGTCTTATTATCCCTGTTGTTATCACAATCTATGCTGACAGATCCTTCACATTCATTACAAAGACTCCCCCTGCAGCAGTTCTTATCAAAAAGGCTTGCGGAATCGAAACAGCTTCCGGTCAGCCTAACAAGAACAAGGTTGCTACTATCACTAAGGAGCAGATCCAGAAAATCGCAGAACAGAAGATGCCCGACCTCAACGCAGCTTCCCTTGAAGCAGCTATGAGCATGATTGCAGGTACAGCACGCAGCATGGGCGTAACTGTTGCTGAATAACAGGAGGAGCTAAAAAATGAAAAAGGGAAAGAAATATATTGAAAGTCAGAAGCTTATCGACAGAACAAAGCTTTATGACGCAGACGAAGCTCTTGCACTTGTTTGCAAAACAGCTTCCGCAAAGTTCGACGAAACAGTTGAACTTCATGTTAAGCTCGGTGTTGACTCCCGTCACGCTGACCAGCAGGTAAGAGGCGCTATCGTCCTTCCTCACGGTACCGGTAAAACTACTCGCACTCTCGTATTCGCTAAAGGCGATGCAGCAAAGGCTGCTGAAGAAGCAGGCTCTGATTTCGTAGGTGCAGAAGAACTCGTAGCTAAGATTCAGAACGAAAACTGGTTTGATTATGATGTTATTATCGCAACTCCCGATATGATGGGTGTTATCGGCCGTCTCGGTAAGGTTCTCGGTCCTAAGGGCCTTATGCCTAACCCCAAGGCCGGTACAGTTACAATGGATGTTGCAAAGGCTGTTAAGGAAGCAAAAGCAGGTAAGATCGAATACCGTCTTGACAAGCAGAACATCATCCACTGCGCTATCGGTAAGGCTTCTTTCGGCCCCGAAAAGCTTGCTGACAACTTTAATGCTCTTATGGGTGCTATCATCAAGGCTAAGCCCGCAGCAGCAAAAGGTCAGTACATCAAAACCTGTGCTCTTGCGTCCACAATGGGCCCCGGCGTAAAGGTTAACGGCGCAAAGCTCGGCTAATTGCTGAACTAAAGTTTTTGAATTTTTATAAATAAGTGTTTTCGCCTCCCGAGAGAAATCTCGGGAGGTTTTTTGCTTTGACAAACGGAACGAAATTTGGAAAATTTCGTCTAATATGTAAAGATATGAAAGGGGCGAAAATATGAAAAACCGTGTCAAAATTTTAAGTGTTGGAATAATTATTATTCTTTTTGTTGCACTTTTTTGTACATCGTGTTTCCCAAAAAGTAAAGGGGACGATTTAAAAGATTTCGGGGACCTTACCTTTGTATCAAGCGGAAGCGACTATAAAGGCGATGGAGAAGTATATTTTGAAATTGTCGATTCCACGATAGGCGATGAGGACAACAAGCTTTATGTCAAATGGGTAAACGAAACAGACAAGAATTTGGAGCATGGAACAATGTTCTCGGTTTTCCGCATTGAAGACGGAGAAAAAATCGACTGTGACACCATTGAAAACAGATTTTATACTCTGCCGCTTTTGTTGATATTCCCCGACGGCTTTGAGGAAAGAGAGTATTTTATGCACGGCTACGACCTTTCAAAGGAGGGTACATACCGTATTGAACACAAATTCACCCTTGATAATGATAAAAACAAAGAATATACAGCGTTTATAGAATTTTCACTTGAAGGAACGGAAGAAAACACATATGTAGATGAAAAAGATGAAAGCTCGATGTTTATTTCCGATTTTGAATATCAATTCCTTCGTGCCGACGGCACAGGCGACGGGCATATGGCGGTCTGGCGGTATGCTGAAAACCGGTTAAGCCCAATTTCGTCAATACAGTTTCTTCCCCTTGTCGTTATTGAAAATAACGAACAGCTTGACAACTTTACCGAAGGGACAAGCGAGCAATTCGGTTATGACGAATATCTTAAGGAGTATTATGATATAACTTCAAAATACGACGAAAAGTATTTTGAAGACAATGCGCTTTTTATAACCTATGTATCCGAAGGCTCGGGTTCAGTCAGACATGAAATTTCAAGAATTTACCGTAAAGACGGTTATGTAAGAGTTTTTGTTTCAAGGATAGTCCCGGAGATCGGAACTTGCGATATGGCAGGATGGCTCGGTTTTGTTGAAGTAAAAAAAGAAGATATAAAGGATACGGCGGAATTTGATGCAGTAATCGGTTCTCCCGAAGATTTTTGATTTGAAAACGGCATAAATAAAGGAGAATTTTTGATGAGAAACCTGTTTTTAAGTGCAAAAGAGCGCCAAAAGCTCCTTTCCGACGGTGTGAAAACCATAGGCAAAATAACACATATCAAAAAATGGTGGTGGCTGAAAATCAACACAAAACCGATTCGCATAGGTATGCTTGACGGTGCCCGTTTCCCGCATACCGTATATTTTTCATACACAGTAGACGGGACGGAATATAAGGGCAGAAAGTATTTAAGCTATAAACTTGATCCTCCGGAAAAAAACTCCAAGATCGAGGTTTTTTATGATATAAACGATCCGAAAGTATATGCTGTAAAATGACTTTTACTCCGGATTCACGAATAAAATCCTATGATATCCTTTTTCAGATCCTCGATAATCCGTTTCTCAAGACGGGAAATATATGATTGTGAAATACCCAAAAGGTCGGCGACTTCCTTTTGGGTTTTTTCTTTTCCGCTGCCGTTCATCCCAAACCGCTCACAGATTATCTGTTTATCCCTTTTTGGCAGACGGCTGACGGCGGTAAAAATGAGTTTTCTTTCCTCCTCAGCTTCAAGACCTCCGGAAACTTCATCTCCGTCGGTGCCGAGAATATCAGAAAGCAAAAGTTCGTTTCCGTCCCAATCCACATTCAAAGGTTCATCAAGCGATACCTCGAGGCGCACACCGTTTGTTTTTCTCAAATACATAAGTATTTCGTTTTCAATACATCTTGAAGCATAGGTTGCAAGTTTTATATTTTTATCGGGCTTAAAGGTGTTTATTGCCTTTACAAGTCCTATAGTTCCGATAGAAACGAGATCTTCAACGCCGATATGTGTGTTTTCGAATTTTTTTGCGATGTATACGACAAGACGCAGGTTTTTTTCCACAAGAAATGAGCGTATTTTTGAATCTTCCTCCAAGCTTTTTCCGAGTTTTGAAAGAATTTCCGCTTCTTCTTCTGCTGTGAGGGGAGGGGGCAGAGTATCGGGACCGTTTACATAGTTTACATTCGGATGAGAAAAAACTTGAGCCGCTTTCAAAAGAAGTGCGGAAAAAAGGGATGCTTTGTGTTTCATATATGATCCTCCTTGTTATTTTAAAAGTGATTTTGGGAATATTCCGTCAAACCCCGAAAAGCTGTCGCTTTGGGCTCTTCCGACTAATGCATTGCAGGAATGGGGTTTGTTGTTTCGTATATATGAAAGCTTTTCGGGCATAACTGCACATATCAAAGAGTTTCCGCCTGCGGTATGTATGGGAACCATTCTTTTTTTAAGCCTGATTGCAGATGACAGATCAAAAAGGCTTTCGGGCGGATAAAACTCATCAAAAACTTTCGGGGACAAAAGTATAACGGGAAGTCCTCCTATCGGTTCTTTTACAAGGCACCCGCTGTCGCACATAAGGCGGAGCTTTTTTTCGTTTCCGTCTTTTTTTACAGTTATATCTACATAGTCCGTATCAGACGATATGGACATAAGGTCAAAGAACCAGTAACAAAAGAAAAATATGAGAAAGCTTCCTGCGAAAAGTATTTTCGGGCTTTGTGTTATCGGCAAGAGCTCTGCGGCGGCACAATATACTCCGCCTGTTGCAAAAGAAAACCCGAGAAGCATCAAATATGCCTTTAAAAACACTATCATTTTAATTTTTCCGAACGAGATAAAAAGCATAACGGCGGGAATAAGGGGCCGCAGAAAAAGCGCAGCCGTATTTTGTATAAAAATCGGAGTAAGGGCAAGAAAGGCTCCGCAAAGAGCCGATAAAACAAGTCTTAACGGGTTTGTTTTCATATGTAACACTCTTCCCGTAAGACAGACAAGAAAAAAATCCATTGTGAAATTCACGATAAGATATATATCAAGATAGAATTTCAATTTTAAAATCTCCCCAAAGTTTTTTTATAAATATATTATTGCATATCCGTATGGCAAAAAGCTGTCGTAAAAAGACAGACATATAAAAAAATCCGAACTCATATACTATCACAGAAAATAATTTCGAGGTGATGTTATGGAACGGGGAACGCTTATTGTTACCGTAAACGGAGGAAATGTAGCTGTACCTATCGAAGGGGCGACAGTTAAAATATTTATAAGAAAGCAAGGTGCTCAACAGGAAAACTTAGAGCAGGCGGAAGAAAAGGTAAAAGAAGGGCAATTCACACTTTCTTTTATTACAAATTCCGACGGCAGAACAAACTCTGTTACTATTGATACGCCCGACACCGAGCTTTCGCTTGATGAAAACGAAAGCGAACAACCTTTTTCTGTAGCAGATGTTTATGTTGAAAAAGAGGGATTCTTCGGCGCACTTTTTTTCGGGGTACAGATATTCCCGAGAAGGGAAAGCATCCTTCCCGTAAATCTTGAACCTTTTACACAAAAGCTTGTTGATATGGGAAGTGTCAATACAGATTTCACGGCAGGGTACGCTTTTGTATACTTTATACCCGTACCGGAAGTAGGAACGCCCAGAGGTTCAAACCTTACAGAAAATGCGATTTCCGAAAGTGAAAACGGAAGATTTTCACCTTTCATAGAAAGCGAAGTTTTTATTCCGGAATTCATAACCGTTCATCTTGGCAATCCGTCAGCGCCCGCCGAGGATGTTACAGTTCCTTTTCAGGATTATATTAAAAATGTGGCATCAAGCGAGATTTATCCGACCTGGCCGGAAAGCGCAATAAGGGCAAATATATATGCTCAAATTTCGATCGCTCTTAACCGCGTTTACACAGAATGGTATGCAAGCCGGGGTTTTCCTTTTCAGATAACAAACTCTACAGCATATGATCAGGCTTTTGTTAACGGCAGAAATATTTACGGTAATATCGAGAGGATAGTTGATGAAATATTTAATACATATATAAGGCGTCAAGGGTTCGAAGAGCCGCTTTTTGCAACCTATTGTGACGGCAGAACATCCACTTGTAACGGTATGACACAATGGGGCTCTTTTGATCTTGCAAACCAGGGATATACTCCGATATCAATACTCAAGTATTACTACGGAGAAAATATTGAGCTTGTTTCAACCGATAACATCAGAGGTATAGAATCAACATACGGCGGAACACCGCTATCTATAGGTATGGCGAGCGAGGATATTGCCGAGATCCAAAGACAGCTAAACAGAATACGGGAGGATTATCCGTCAATTCCTTTTATTGTTTATACAAACGGATTTTTCGGTTCGGATACCGATGCTGCCGTAAGACGCTTTCAGGAGGTCTTTAATCTTGTATCCGACGGAATTGTCGGAAAAGCTACCTGGTACAGAATATCTATTGTATATGTGTCGGTAAAAAGACTTGGTGAGCTTACGAGCGAGGGACAGAGTACAGATTTCAAATATGCCGATGTAAATACTTTTCTTGAGATAGGAAGTCAGGGGGATGATGTCGCGACCCTACAGTATCTGATAGAATATATAAGCATTTTTTACCGTAGTGTACAGCCGACAAGCGTTGACGGTATATTCGGACAGCAGACAGTTAATGCTCTTAACTCGTTCCAGAGGACTTTCGGTCTTCCCGAAACGGGAACGACAACACCGCAAACCTGGATGGCACTTTTCGGAGTTTACGAAGCAATACTTAAAGTGGTATTTCCCGTAACTGCCGAGCAGACTTTCCCGGGAACTCTTCAGCAGGGCGACAGCGGTGAGTCTGTACGGCTTTTACAAAGATATCTAAATGTTATAGCTCAGTATTACGGTGATATTCCCACTCTTGATGAAGACGGAGTTTTCGGAAGCAGAACGAGAAACGCTATATATGAATTCCAAAGACTTTATCTTTTTGAGGATACGGGGGTTGTTGATTCGCTCACCTGGTACAGAATTGTTGAGCTTTATAATTATATAGTTCGTCAGAATACAAATTGAGAAGGTAAATATGTATAAAACTTCAGAGTCAGAAAAGATACAAGAAATTCTTCCTTTGCTTCCTCAGAAAATTCAGGAAGAAGTAAAAAAACTGATATCAGGCGGAGAGATAAGAAATCTTAATGAAATACGGCTTCGTGCAAATTCGATTCAGTCTTTTACTTTATCCGGCAAAAACCAAGATATAAAAAATGTATCTCTTTCCGAAAAAGATATAGCAGATACGGTATATAAGCTTTGTTCGGGATCTGTATATGCACATCTCCGGGAGCTGAAATGCGGATATATCTCGTCCTTTGGATTAAGGATAGGGGTGTGCGGAAAAACCCTTTACGGAGAGAGCGGCATATGCGGTTTTTCGAATTATACATCCCTGAATATAAGAATACCTTGCCATATCCCCGATGCAGCTCAAAAGCTTCTTGATTACATATCCGAAAGAAACGAAAACGAAGTGGGCGGAATACTTATAATATCTCCGCCGTGCGCCGGAAAGACCACATTTTTGCGTGCGTTTGCAGCAGCCCTTTCGAAGGGATACTATCAAAAAGGACGATTTCATAAAAAAAGAGTGTGTATCATCGACGAGAGGGAAGAGATAGCTCTTCCGGGCGTTTTTGACGGAGGATATGCGGATATTCTATCCGCATATCCGAAAATCGAGGGAATTGAGATATGTACCCGTGTTATGTCGCCGGAATATATTGTGTGTGATGAGATTGCAAATATGAATGACGCGGATGCAATATGTGACAGTGCATCAAAGGGAGTTATATTTGTATCATCCTGTCACGGAGAAACTTTCGAAGATGTTATCAGAAAGAAAAGCATCAAAAGGCTTTTCGATGAGAGGGTGTTTAAAACAGTGTGTGAAATATCTGTGAGCGGAGAAAAACGCAGTGTTAGGGTAAGAAGTGTCGCAATATGAGAATAATCGGACTTTCTTTAATTTCTATGGCAATTTTTCTTTTCGGATATATAAAAAGTAATACAATAAAACGAAATTACCAAATTGAGGACAGCTTTGTTTTGCTTATATCGCATATCAAAAGTTTTCTTTCATCTTCAGCTTTGCCTCTTGACAGAATATATGAAAGCTTTTCGGATGAAGCTCTTGAAAATGCAGGCTTTCTTGGGGAACTGAATAAAAAGGGATATGATTCTTTTTATAATGCTATGTTACAAAACGGCAAGGGGCTTTTAAAAAACGAAAAGCTTTTTGAGCTTGTATGTGACTTTTCAAAAAAAATCGGTACAAGTCCCTCGGCCGCCGACGGAAAAAGAATGTGTGAAAGCTGTTTGCAGCTTATGAAAGAGGAAATTGACCGGACGAGAAACAAGGACAAAACAAAAGCGGAGCTTTATTTAAAGCTTTCGTTTGTGTTTGCTGTTTTTATTTTTTTGATGTTCATATGAAAGGGAAGGTAGTAAAAGATGGATGTAAATACGCTTATAAAAATCGCAGGTATCGGGATGCTTGTTGCGGTTTCCTGTCAGATACTCTCCCGTGCGGGCAGGGACGAGCAATCGGCGCTTGTAAGCCTTGCCGGAGTTGTTGTTGTTTTGCTTTTGCTTGTCGATAAGATAGGAAATCTTTTCTCGACGGTAAGAAGCATTTTCGGACTTTGAAAATGGAAGTTATAAAATTGCTTGCGGTGTGTGTGATGGCCGCTATGGTTTGTTTGTATTTAAAAAACATAGCCCCGCCGTTTGCCGTATTTATCACACTTTTCGTATCGGTAAGTATTGTTTATATATGCATAATGAATTTTATGCCGTATGTGGATTTTTTTGTCGAAATAACAACGCAGAGCACTTTTTACCCGTATGCAAAGGTGCTTTTTAAAGTTTGCGCAATCGGAATACTGACGCGCCTTGCCTCCGAAATATGTAAGGATGCGGGAGAAAATTCACTTTCTGCAAAAGCACTTCTTGCAGGAAAAACGGCGATTATGATCTGTGCATTGCCTGTTATAAAAACATTGTTTGAACAAATAAAGGAAATGTTGAATTGAAAAAGTTTATTGTTTTTTTAATTATCATAATGATGATATTGCCGCAATACATATGTATGGCAAACGAAGTGGGCGATAATGCCGATTTCGTAGAAAAAACAGAGGAAGTTTACGGCAGCTTCTCTTTTGAAAATATTATTTCAAATATCAAAAATGCGCTTGTTTCGGCTTTTAAGCCTTCTTTTCCGGTTTTTCTGGGGCTTTTGGGACTTATTATGATCGCAGCGGTGCTTAATTGTTTCAATATAAACTTTTCGGGATTTGATATAGGAGGGTATGTAAGCTGTATTTGCCTTTCCGGATACTGCTTTTCTGTGATAAAAAGTCTTTGCGAAAACCTTTCGGGGTATACCGAAAAGCTTAGGGACATAATGGCTGTTGTCTCACCCACACTTATATCATCAAAGATAGGTGAAGGTGTTACGGCGGCAAAAACAGGCTACTTCGGACTTGTTCTGACATTATCTGTTTCCGAATTTCTTATAACCGAAATAGTGCTTCCGTGTGTGAAAATATTATTTGTTCTTTCGCTTGTTTCCTGTATGTGTAAAAACACTGTCGATCTTCGTGGAATATCCTCGTCCATACGCACATTTTCTGTTTTTTCGGTAAGCCTTGTGATGACGGGAGTGGTTACTGTGATGCATTTTCAAAATGTTATTGCAAAGGCGGCAGACAGTGTGGGGCTTAGAGCCGTCAGATTCGTTTCCTCGAGTTTTATCCCTATCATCGGAGGACTTGTCGGGGAAAGCGTAAAAACCGTCACAGAGTCCTTAAAAGCTGTCAGAGGCATAACGGGAGCGGCGGGGGTTTCGGCAATTATCGCTGTCTGTCTTCCGCCGGTTGCGGCAATACTCATATACAAAACGGAACTTGCGATATGTGTGTGCCTTGCAAAGACTCTCGGCTGTAAAAACGAAGCCGATATCCTTTCTGATGCCGGCGGGATACTGAATATTTTAAACGCCGCACTTCTTGCCGCAACAATCGGGTTTGCGGCTATGATATGCATTGTGGCGTATGCGGTGTAAGAAAATGAAGGATTTTGTTATGACATTGATTTGTGCAGGTGTGGCGTCGGGTATAATCGGACTTTTTTTCGAAGACGACGGCGAGATGTTGAAATACATAAAAGTTGTGCTTTCTCTTTGTCTTGCGGCAAGTATAATACCTGCAGTTATGGGATGTGCGGCGAAAATAAAAGGCGGAGAAAGATTCCTGAAATATGAGGATTTCGGCGTCGAAGAATTTGAAAACAGGTATTATGAAACTGTAATCGAGGATGCGAGAAAAAAGCTGTGTGTTGAACTTGAAGACGAGATATTCAAAAAAACCGGAATAAAACCCGATTCCGTAAACATAGAATTTTGTGTGGAACAAAGGGAAGATGAAATTCTTGTGGATATAAAAAATATTGAAGTTGCAGTTTACAAATCCTGCGATAAAAAGGCAATTGAAGAATGTGTATATAATGCTTTGGGTGAAAAGCCGGATATTGTATCAGAAAAAGAAGGGGGAAGTATGGATTGAAAATATCGGAAGTTTTTGCGAAAAATGCTAAAAACGGTAAAGTTTTTGCGGCCGGATTTTTGATACTGGGAATGATGATTATAGTTTTTTCAATGCTTTTTGAAAAAAACGAAGGAGGAAGTAAAAAATCTTCTTTTACCGACGAACTTTCGGCGTATTCTATGATGCTTGAAGAAAATTTAAAGGATGCGGTATCGGGTGTGGTCGGCGGAGAAGTAAAGGTTATGATAACCTTTGAAAGCACATTTGAAAATGTATATTACAGCGATGCTGTGGTAAACGAAGCGATAACCGCCGATAAAACCGACAGAAAAAGCGAAAAGCAATTAGTGCTTACCGGTAATATGGGGGATAAGGAAAATCCTGTTGTTGTAAAGATGCTGTCCCCTAAGCCGACGGGCGCAATAATAGTATGCGACGGCGGAAACCGTGCCGATATAAAGGAGTGTGTAACAGAACTTGCGGCTTGTGCGCTCAATATATCAAAAAATAAAATATATGTAACAGGAGGTAATTGATCTTGAATAACGAGAAAAAAACAAAAAATTTCAAAAAGGCAACAAAACCTTTAATACTTGCGGCGTGTGTTGCGGTAGTCGGTATATCGGTATATGCCGACTGGAGCTATACAAGAAAGTCATTGAACGACCCCGAAAGCTATATCTACAACACTGCTGTATCGGGTGACAGGGCAAAAATCCTGGGCGAGGCAACTTTTGTGGGAAATACAAGCGAGGCTTCGGGAACAGATGAACAGGAAGGCTATTTTGCAAATGCGGCATACGAAAGACAAAGAAGCCGCGACGAAACCCTTGAGCTTTTGCAAACCGTGGTTGACAGTTCCGAAAGTATGCCGGATGCAAAAAATAAAGCGCTTGAAAATATGACGCAGATAGCGGCATTTATGGAATCCGAAGCGAATATTGAAACACTTATCAAAGCAAAGGGGTTTGATGATTGTGTTACTGTTATAAGCGAAAACAGCGTAAATGTTATTGTGAAAACAACAGGTCTTTTAACATACGAAGTTGCACAGATAAGAGAAATTGTAATGAATGAATTGAAGATTCCCGCCGAAAACATAAAAATCATAGAAAAAACAAATTAAAAAAAGAGGCTGTAAAAAAATTACAGCCTCTCAGTCTGTTTCAAAAATTTAATGTTCATAAAATATGATTTGAATTTGTGTTTTTTGGTGACTTTGTTGCCGAAAAACACACATCTATGAGGCGTTTACGGTGAGAAAACGCCTCATGCGGGGGTGCACACGAGGGGGAACTTGTTCCCCTTCGTGAAAAGTGGAGCTTTTGCGAAACTCTCATGGGCTGTAAAAAAATTACAGCCTCTTTAAATTGTTGGAGGATTTTATGAAGAAACCGAGAATACTTTTGTCGCTTCCCGATCGCGGAGGAGAAAACTATATTAAAGCATTTTCTGAAAACGGATTTTGTGTTTTCGGGCAGTATCTTTCACAAAGAAAAGACTGTGATGCCCTTGTTTTGTGCGGAGGAGGGGATGTAGCCCCTTCTTATTACGGCGAAAAGGAAAACGGCTCAAATCCGCCGGATATAGCTCGGGACAAAACCGAAATGCTTCTTTTTGACAGCTATTATTCAAGTAAAAAACCGATTATAGGAATCTGCCGCGGTATGCAGCTTATAAATATTGCAATGGGCGGAGATATATACCAGGACATTTTATTTGCCGACGCTCATAAATATGACCGAAAAGACAAGATACATGAGGTACAAAACCTTGAGGGAGGTTTTTTATATGATCTTTTCGGTGAAAAAATGACCGTAAACAGCGCCCATCATCAAGCTTGCCGCAAAATTGCAAAAGGGCTTAATGTTATACAGCTTCACAAAGACAAAACGGTTGAGGCAATATGGGCAGAAAATATAATAGGCCTTCAATGGCATCCGGAAAGAATGTGGGGAAATGATGGTTTTCCGGACATAAAACCTCTTTTCGGATATTTTGAAAAAATGATATCCGGAATGTAAAAATGTGCAAAAAAGCTGTTGAATTTTATAAATGATATGATATAATATAGGTATAATGGCTTGAAATTGGCATATATAAACCGAAAGGAATGTTAATATGACAAAGATCGATATATTTTCCGGTTTTCTCGGTGCCGGAAAAACCACCCTTATAAAAAAGCTTATCAAGGAAGCGTATAACGGTGAAAAGATTGTGCTTATCGAAAACGAGTTTGGAGAAATCGGCATCGACGGCGGTTTTTTGCAGGATGCGGGGATCGAAATAACCGAAATGAATTCGGGATGTATCTGTTGCAGTCTTGTCGGAAATTTCAGCGAAGCTCTCAAAAAAGTGCTTGATGAATATAATCCCGACCGTATAATTATAGAGCCTTCGGGGGTCGGAAAACTCAGCGATGTTATAAAGGCGGTTGAGGATATCGGGGATGAAAATATTTCTCTTAACAGCTTTACAACCGTAGCTGATGCTACAAAATGCAAGATGTATATGAAAAACTTTGGTGAGTTTTATAACAACCAGATAGAAAATGCATCCTGTATCATACTTTCAAGAACAGATTATATCGAAGAAGAAAAGCTTGAAAAAGTAATAGAGCTTATAAAAAAAAAAATTCGGAAGCAGTGCTTATCACAACGCCCTGGGATAAACTTGAAGGATCTGCTATTCTTGATGCTATGGAGCATCGTGACACTATAAAAAGCGATATGGAAGAGCTTGAGCACGAGCATCACCGCGAACATCACCACGAGCACGGCGAAGATTGTTCCTGCGGATGCCACGATCACGAGCATCACCGCGAACATCACCACGAGCACGGCGAAGATTGTTCCTGCGGATGCCACGATCACGAGCATCACCACGAACATCATCATGACCACGGCGAAGGTTGTTCCTGCGGATGCCACGATCACGAGCATCACCACGAACATCATCATGACCACGGCGAAGGTTGTTCCTGCGGATGCCACGATCACGAGCATCACCACGAACATCACCACGAACATCACCACGCCGACGAAGTATTTGTAAGCTGCGGAGCTGAAACTGCAAAGAAGTATACTGATGATGAAATCAGAATGATGCTTTCCGCACTTTCCGACAGTGAAAAGTTCGGAATGGTTCTCAGAGCAAAAGGCATAGTTGACGGAATCGGCGGTGAATGGATACATTTTGATTATGTACCTGGAGAGGCGGATATACGAAACGGAACCGCAGGAATCATCGGCAGAATTTGCATCATCGGTTCAAAGCTCAACGAAAGTGCTTTAAAGAAGCTTTTTAAAATTCAGTAAATAAAAGGAAAATTTTATAATGGATAACAATTTGCAGATACCTGTATATCTGTTTACAGGCTTTCTTGAAGCAGGCAAGACCAAATTTATTCAGGAAACATTGGAAGACCCGAGATTTTCAAACGGCGAAGTAACATTGGTACTTGTTTGTGAAGAAGGAATAGAGGAATTTCAGCCCGAAAAATATCCGCAGAAGGATGTATATATAAAGGTTATCGAAGATGCAAGCGAGCTTACCGTCGATTATCTTTTAAAGCTTGAGGAACAGCTCGGATTTTCAAGAGTTGTGCTTGAATATAACGGTATGTGGATGCTTGATGAGCTTTACAGCGCACTTCCGGATCATTGGCAGGTATATCAGGAAATGTTCTTTGTGGATGCAGGCACATTTTCAACTTATAATGCCAATATGCGTTCGCTTGTTGTAGACAAGCTTACAAGCTGCGAGCTCGTTGTTTTCAACCGCTGTCCTGCGGATGTTGACAAAATGCAGCTTCATAAGATCGTTCGTACAACAAACAGAAGATGCGATATAGCATACGAATATTGCGACGGTAATGTTGAATATGACGACATTGAAGATCCGCTTCCTTTTGATATAAATGCGCCTGTGATCGAAATCAATGATGAAGATTACGCTGTCTGGTACAGAGATACTACGGAAAAACTTGAACAGTACGACGGAAAGACCGTAAAATTCAAAGCAAATATCAAAAGAAATCCTAAAGAAACAAAGATTTTTGTCGGCGGCAGACAGGTTATGACCTGCTGTATTGATGACACAAAATTTGCAGGATACATTTGCGAGTATGATAAGACGGAGGAGCTTTCCGACGGTGACTGGGCTATACTTACAGTTAAAGTTGAAGTGAAGTACCACAAGGTCTATAAAAGAAAAGGCCCTGTTTTAACCGTAAAAGAGCTTGTGAAATGCTCCGCTCCCGATGAGGAAATAGCAACATTTTATTGATTTTAATATAAAGAATATCTGTCATAATCTCAAGGTTTTTATAATAACATTTATTAAAGCAAAATGTTAAAAGAAAACGGAGGAAATTATGACAGATATTTTTATGCCCGAAGGATATTACATAGGAGGCCGCGCAAACAGCGAATATGTTTCGTCGGTTGAGGGGCTGTTAAGAGCTAAAGAGCAAGGGATAGTGCTCGAAGGAAGGGTACTGCTTTGCGACAGCGACCATAATCTTATTGTAGAGCTTGGAGGGGGACTGACAGGTATTATCCCGAGAAAAGAGGCTTTGATGAGCCTTGAAAACGAAGAAACAAGGGAAATTGCGGTAATTACCAGAGTCGGCAAGACCGTATGTTTTAAGGTTCTTGATATAGAAAAAACTCCCCTCGGTGAAAAAATCACTCTTTCGAGAAAAAAGGCTCAGGAAGAGTGCTATAACGAATATATAAAAAAGCTTGAAGCGGGGGACATAATAGATGCAAGAATAACTCATCTTGAACCTTTCGGTTGTTTTTGTGATATAGGAAGAGGAATAATTTCTCTTTTGTCTATCGACTGCATTTCTGTGTCGAGAATTTCTCATCCCGCCGAGCGTTTCTATACGGGGCAGTATATAAGGGCAGTCGTCAAAAAAACAGTCCGCCACGACGGAAGAATAGCCCTTACCCATAAAGAACTTCTTGGTACATGGGAAGAAAACGCCGCCTCCTTCAGACAAGGAGAAACTGTGACAGGAATTGTCAGAAGCGTTGAGCCTTACGGTATTTTCGTTGAACTTGCACCTAACCTTGCAGGACTTGCCGAATGGCGTGAGGGAATATCCCCCGGACAGTGTACTGCAGTTTTTATAAAAAGCATTATTCCTGAAAAAATGAAGATAAAACTTGTGGCGGTAGACAGCTACTCTTGTGAAAACATACCTAAAAAAATACAGTATTTCATTGATGATGAACATATAGATTTTTGGAAGTATTCTCCCGATAGCTGCGAAAAAAATATCGAAACGGTTTTTGACGACCGTTTCGATGAAATCAAAATCTGAAATAAATAAAAGGATTATATGATGTACTTGTGATATAGATGATACTTATGGAAAAAAGGATGATTGTGCCGATATTGAGTATTGTTTCAGAAAGCGCATTTTGAGGCAGGGAAATTTTTTTCGCAATAGGGAACATAAAAATTATTCCCAAAGGCATATAGATAATTCCTCTCAAAAGGTCTGAATTTTCCGCAACAGCACCAACCCAGTCGGTTTTTATAAAGGCAAACATCATATAAAGTGCATTTAACATATCATTAAAGTCGGTAAGATTAAACATAACCCATCCGATTATTACGATAAACATTGTATATACCCAGCCAAATACTTTCGGGAGTTTTCCGAGATATTTGCCGTATACGAACTTTTCGAGAATAAGAAGAATTCCGTAATATAAGCCCCAGAAAATAAAGTTCCAGCTTGCACCGTGCCAAAAGCCTGTAAGTGCCCAAACGATCAAAATGTTTCTTATCTGGCGCAAAATCCCGCGTCTGTTGCCGCCAAGCGGAATATATATGTAATCCCTGAACCATGTCGAAAGGGAAATATGCCATCTTCTCCAGAAATCAGTAACGGAAGTTGCGATATACGGAAAATTAAAATTTTCGAGAAAATGAAATCCGAAGATCTTGCCAAGGCCTATTGCCATATCGCTGTAACCCGAAAAATCAAAATAGATATGAAGGGTATAAGATATTGCCGCAAGCCAAAAAAGCGAGCTTCCAAATGCCGGGGAGTCGGTTGAGTATACAGCATTTGCAACGCATATCACATTATTTGAAATAATTGCCTTTTTTGCAAGACCGATAACAAATCTGCGAAGTCCCTGCGCTATCTCGTTTACATTTTCGTATCGGTTATTTATCTCGTCTTCAACCGTCTGATAGCGGACTATAGGTCCTGCTATAAGCTGGGGGAAAAATGAGACATAAAGGGTTAAATAGAAAAAGTTTTTCTGTACGGATACCTCTTTTTTATAAAGGTCGAAAATATAAGAAAGAATTTGGAATGTGTAAAAGCTTATACCGATGGGTAAAACGATATTGGGAACTTTAATACTGCCAAACAAAAGCTTTAGATTTTCGGCAAAAAATCCGAGGTATTTAAATATAAGAAGATTTATAACAAGAAGCGAAACGGTGACGACAAATGCTGCCGTTTTCGCTTTTTTGTTTTGCCTTTTTTCGAACTTGTCGATAAAAAGCCCGCCGATGTAAGCGACAAATGCTGCGCCCAGCATAACGGTAATAAATTTTGGTTCTCCCCATAAATAAAACAGCAATGAAAAAATCAAAAGAACTGCATTTCTGTAGCCTCTTAAAGACAGAAAATTATATAACAGGAATACTAAAGGGAGAAATAAGAATAAATACGGTAATGTACTGAAAGTCAAATCATTCTTCTCCGATATTAAAGTCGCTCATGGTAAAATAATCGACATTGCCCATGAGAAGCACTTTGCCGATATTGTTTTCTTTAAGGTATTCGGAAATTGAAAAATCTTTTCCCATATATGCTTTGTAGTATCTGAGATCAACAGCATAAACTTCGCTGTAATGGGAAGCGATGAGCTTCAAAACAGAGTTATCGAAAGACTCGCCGAGAATTAGAAGGCGGTCTTTGTACCAGGCGTCGGTCGAGATTATTATCTCGCCTTCATCGCCTCCGTAAAATTCCGAATAGCTGATTGTTTCGGGCTTTTCTGCATCCGAAAACCATATATGCTCTGTGCCGTAATTTTCCTTCGGGATCCCGTTTATTACAAAGTCCATTCGGGGAAGATCGTAATCATAAGCATACATCATTTCCTTTTTCCCTTCGACACCTGCAAATTTAACCTTTGATCCGGAAAATTCCAATATTTCCTTTTCCTCTCCCGGAACTATCGCAGGTTCGTCGATGTCAAGAAGCTTATGAAGCTCCAAATATCCTTTGTATGCGCCTTTGTGATTCCAGTGGTGGTCTGTAAGATAAAAATTTTCACGGAATGTTTCGTAATCGGAAATCTCGTATTTTGCGCATTTGTAGCCCTTTGAGAGCCGGTCTTTGAGATATTCGTAAGCTCCGAGCTTTTCACCGGTTTCGAAATCTATGTCTGTGTCCTTTTCGATAAAATAAAGATAAAAATCCGCATCACGGTTTTTCTTTACAGCAACATTTAAATTCTTTGCTTTTTTATCAAGAAGTTCCCTTACTGTAAGATTTTCATCTGTATCGCTTATTGTGTCAAGCGTAAGTGTCCAGAAAACAATATGATCGCTTCCGAAAAGCCGCAGATTATTGTAATCGAAATAACGGAAAGGGTTTTCCTCAAGCTGTTTTTTCAAAAAGCTGTCTTTAAATGCGGAGGATATCAGATTGTAATTTTTTTTCATATCCTCGGCAAAGGGTATTTGGTCATTAAAAGCTTTTTCAACAGAATCCTGAAAACTCCCATCAATTACCGAATTCCACGAAATAATCGGGAATTTATCTGCCTTGCGGTTTTCATATTCGTTTTTGTCTTTTGGTGATAGAAGTGCAAAAGACATATACACGCAGCTTATGCCGAAAAACAGAAAAATAAATATGGTATTTATAATTTTTCTTGGCATTTTTATTTCCTTTATAATTTTTTAGAGAATCAGCATCGCATCGCCGAACGAAAAGAAACGGTATTTTTCACTTACTGCACATTCATATGCGTCAAGTATTTTTTCTCTTCCCGCAAGAGCTGATATAAGCATCAAAAGAGTGCTTTCGGGCAGATGGAAATTTGTTATGAGTGAATCCACAGCCTTGAATTTATATCCGGGATATATAAAAATATCGGTGTACTTTTCGCAAGGTACAAGATATCCGCTTTCGTCAGCACAGGATTCAAGTGTGCGGCAGGATGTGGTTCCTACTGCAAAAACACGGCCTCCTGCTTTCTTTGCATTGTTGTATTTTTCTGCATTTTCTGCAGAAACTGTACAAAACTCGCTGTGCATCTTATGCTTTGTGATATCGTCTTCTTTTACAGGCCGGAAGGTTCCGAGTCCTACATGAAGTGTAACCGGAACGATTACAACCCCCTTGCTTTCAAGCTCTCCGAGTAGTTCTTTTGTGAAATGAAGACCGGCAGTGGGGGCGGCGGCAGAGCCGTCATATTTTGCATATACCGTTTGATAGCGGTTTTTGTCCTCGGCTTTTTTATGTATATAAGGAGGAAGCGGCATCTCACCGATAGAATCAAGAAGCGCCATAAATTCGCCTTCGTATTCAAATTTCACAATACGGTTTCCGCCGTCTGCAACTTCTACAACTTCGCCCAAGAGCTTTCCGCCGCCAAACGAAAGCTTTGTTCCGACGGGAGTTTTGTGACCGGGGCGGGAAAGAGCTTCCCATATGTTTTCGCTCTTTCTTTCAAGAAGAAGAAGCTCAATTGCAGAGCCTATTTCATCCGTATATTTACCTGATGCATCTTTTTTAAAGCGGTTGCCGTGAAGTCTTGCGGGGATTACCTTTGAATTGTTGACAACGAGTATATCTCCGGGCTTTATATATTCTCTTATATCAAAAAAATGCTTGTGAAAATAATTTCCGCTTTCCCTGTCGATTACAAAAAGTCTTGATTCATCTCTTTTTTGTGCAGGGTCTTGCGCTATGAGTTCTTCGGGAAGATCATAATAATAATCCGAACGGAGAAGTTTTTGTTCTTTTTGCATTGTAGTCCTTTCGTATATCAGTCAAAAATTACCTGTATGCTTTTTTCTTTATTGCAGATAAGGCTGACATCAAAAACAGCTGTATTTCCGTCTGCTTTAAAATCAAATTTTCTTCCGCCGTAATATACGACCTTCGGTTCTTTGAAAAGTCCGAAACGGCGGAGTTTAAACTGCCCGCTTAAAAGCTTCATCTCAATATATCTCGGGCCGATTTCTATTGTTCCGAAAGCTTCGCCTGCGGCAAAAAAGCAATTAAAATATCCTTTTTGAGAAAAGCTTAAAATAGGATCAAATGAAATGCTTTCTTTATACATATCATATGAAAGACCTGTTGCGGCGTTAATTAATGTATAGCTTGAAAGTAATTTCGTATCATAATTTCCGTTTTTATTTAGATTGTTTGTCTTGCGTAAGAGTTCAAGCGCCGAATCAATTCTGCCGTTTTGAAGCAAGAGATAGATGTATGGATACTCATACCCGAAAAGCTCGGCTTTTCTGTTGCCGCAGAAAGCTTTATCACAAATCGTGTCAAGGGCTGTTAAAAGTTTTTCTTCTTCAAAAATCTTAGAAAGGCCAAGGTTGTTTCCGTGCCACTGACCGATGAATGAAAAGTCAGCTGTATCTTCTCTTAACAAACAAGGTCGGTCGTTCAAAAGAGATGTGTTAAGATATTGTACGGCTTTATTTGCAATTGAAGCATATTCGTTTGCGATATCCTTTTCTTTTAGTATACTTGCCATATCCGCGGCGCAAAGTAAAGCGGCGGCATATAACCCTTGCGTATATGCGTTGGGAGAAGATAAAACACCGCTGGCTGTATTTTGACTGCCTGCTAAAATCCCCAATCGGTCGGAGTCCCACATATTTTTCAAGAAAGCAAAATCAAGGCAGTGTTTTGCATAAGGCCATATTTTTTTAAGCCAATTGGTATCCCCGGACAGTTTGAATTCCCGATAGGCTTTTATAATACTGCCAAGCTGTGTGTCGACAAACGGTGTAAAGTCAGAAGGTTTTGTACTTAAAGGGTAGGGGGTGACGGGCGAAAGTGCACCGTTCTCGTTCATACAAACCAAAAATTCAATTTTGCGCATACTTCGTGCGATCTTTGGAAAAAGATGACAAATAGCGTATTCGTAATTGTAAATGCAGCCTTCATTTCCGTTTTTATAATTGATTATATTTCCATCCTTGTCCCTCATATTGAAAGGAGACTTTAAAACCCAAAGGTTTGATGTAATACATTCAAGTATTTCAGGTTCAAGTGTGGATGAATAAAGTGTATCGGAAAAAAGATCGGTTTCTTTTTTCAATCTTTCCCAATGGGTATAGCAGTATGCAGCACATTCGGTTGAATTGGAAAAATAACGGCAGTAGTAGTTTCGTTTAAAGTTTCTGTTTTTATCGTCGGAAAGGTTTTTGTCGTTTTCTGAAATATAACGCATATACCAGGATATCACAAAACGCACTTTTTTCTTTTCAGACGGATTTAAGTTCAGATGTGCCGCAATAAGTCCCGAATTGCAAAAGCCGCAGTCTTTGTACGAACGGTTTTTGAATGAAGGGTTTTTTATAAAATCATCACAAAAAGCAGTCATTTTATCTGTAAAAGAACCGTTTTTTAAATATTCCTGATAAGAAACATCTTCAAAATCTGTTGAGATATACAGGTTTTTTGCGTTTACTGTGCTGTCAAGCGAGCCATCGTCAGCAATATCTTCCAAAGAGTACATCCGTATACCTTTAGATTCCGTATGGATATCGCCGTCAAATGTGTTTTTGCCGTTTTCAAATGGATTTTCAAAAACTCCGCATATTGTATAATCTATATTTCTGTCGGCCGTATTTTCAATTTCAAATTCGAAGAACGCTGCAGGAATCGAGGAATCGGAATCGTTAAAGGGGATAAAGGGATTGAAAGCCGTCAATTTAACCTTGCCGGGAAAGCTTTCGCAGGAAAAAGATTTTTCAATATAAGGGAAACGAGAATGTATTTCTGTGTTTGTAAAATGAGGTATATATTCATCAATTTCAGAAATATTTTCGGAACACACAAGTCTGGCATCTTCAAAAACCCCGTCTTTTTCGGCTTTTACTGCAAAAAAAGAAATTGAGCCGGATGCTTTGTCCTTATTAAATATATAGGGAGTCTTTATTATTCCGTTTTCCGCAAAGGTGATGCAGTCGGTTCCCATTCCGCCCAAAGGGAAAAGCGAAGGTTGCTTTTTTGTATCAATTTGTGTGTTTTTATTCATTTTATACCTCAAAACATTATCATTCAATCTATTATATCACAGCAAACGAAACAATTCAACAAAAAACTAAAAAAGGGGATGTAAAAAAGTCCGGATCGCAAAAAAGAAGAAAGTAAAGAGAACTAAAACAAAAAAACGATATAAAAATCCGGTAAAATGAAAGAAAAACTCAAAAAATGAGTTTTTCAAAATAATTATTCTTTTTTGCTATGAACAAACAGCGCCTCTCGTCGTACGGCAGTACGCTTTCGGATGCCGTTTGTCCATTCTGAAGCATTTTTCCCTATTCCCTGAAAAAGAGCTGTATAAATTACAGCTCTTTTAATATTAAAATTAAAAGGGGATAGCCGATGCCATCCCCTAAAAATCGTTCTTATTTGTTTTCGTCAGGAATAAGGAATATCGCAACTATGTATGCGATAACAACTGCCTGAGGAATTGTAAGTCCAAGGAAAATTGTGATAAGACGAACAAGATTTACATCTGCGCAGTAGTATTCTGCAAGACCTGCACATATGCCCACGATCCATTTGTTAGCCTTTGACTTTGTAAGTTTTTTCATAATCATATCTCCTTTATTAGTAGATAGTTTTATAATAAACTCAAAATGTGTACTTGTTATGAATAAATTTGGTAAAACGCTGCTAAATTAAAATTTCATCCCTGAAATTTCAGAAACTATATTGTTCATTTCATCAAGCTTATCATATATGTCTTCGGCAAGCTTTAACTGACAGCGTGCACGGACAAGATTATGATCGCTGTAATGGGTCTTGAAATACATATCACCTGTAATATAGTCATCAAGAAATCGTACAACAAGCTCAAGTGTCATAACAAAAGCACCAAGTGCAAGAGTTTTGATTTCCATAGGAGTAAGAGCTTTTGCGACTTCGGGAATAAAACCTTCGGAGAAAGCACGGAAACGCTCAATATCAAGAGAAACCTTTGAAAGATCGGGTTCGTCTTCCACAGCTGTATTTGCGGCAAAACGGATAGCATCTCCGAAATCGTGTGCAACAAGACCGGGCATAACTGTGTCAAGGTCGATGACGGTTTTAGCATCTCCGGTGTTTTTGTCAAAAAGCACATTGTTTATCTTTGTATCATTATGGGTAACACGAAGGGGAAGTTCGTTTGAGTCTACAAGCTCATTGAGTCTTATTGCAACCGGGGTAAATTTTTCAATCTTTTTAAGCTCTTCCTTTACACCCTCAACTCTTTTGCAGGGGTCTTCCTTGACATGAACTGTAAGAGTATTTATTCGGTTTCTTGTGTTGTGGAAATCGGGGATGGTTTCATAAAGCTTTGTGGCATCAAAGTCGGAAAGCATAGTCTGGAAATTGCCAAAAGCTTTTCCCGCAGAGCGGAGCTCGGAAAGATTATTTGCAGAGTTTATGGCAACGGAATCTGTAACATATTCGGAAATTCTCCAGAAGCCATCATTGTCGACATAATAGTTATTTCCATCCTTTGTATGGGCAAAATGCATGACAAAATCACGGCTCTTTCCTTGAGATTCAAGTTTTTTCGATATATGTGAAGTGACACCTTCAATGTTTTTCATAATAAGAGTAGGATTTTTAAAAACATAGGTGTTTATTTTCTGAAATACATATCTGTTTGTTTTTTCGCTGTTTTTGATTGTTACATCGTATGTAGAATTAATATGTCCGTTGGGGATAACGCTTATATTTTCAACGGTTCCTTCAAGACAAAAAATCTTTGCCAGTTCGCTAAATTTTGTTATCATATTTGCTTTGCGCCTTTCTTTTGGTTATCTTAATTGGATCAAAACAACTCAGCATTAAAATATTATAGAATAAAGTAAAATCAAAGTCAATCATAATACGCTTTAGTGCAAAAAAAATAACAAATTGTGCCCAAAGCATAGGTGATAATTAATTTCAAATATTAATACTTGTAAAAATGCACAATAAAAAGGTTAGACAAAACAGGCATATCGTGAAAGCGATTCGTTTTAAAACTTTCGGCGCTCGTCTTGATGCTCCTTGTTTTACACCTACTGCGGCTCGCTGTATCCGCCGTATGGCGGCGCTCGCCTTCGTAGCCCTTGATCCCGAATTGGTTCGGTCAAAAAAGAAGCGGGAGGTTTGAATCTTACCCGGTAATAAAAAAAGTCGGGACATAAGTCCCGACATTTTTTATGGTCGGAGTGAGAGGATTCGAACCTCCGGCCTCTTGGTCCCGAACCAAGCACTCTACCAAACTGAGCCACACCCCGATTGTTTTACAACAAAAGTATTCTATCATAAAAGGAATTGTTTGTCAAGCATTTTATGGCAAAAAACTTCCCCGCAATTAACTTGCGGGGAAGAAGTATATTACTTTTTATTTTTTAAAAATTACTTAACTGTAATCTTCATAACATGACCGCCGTCATAAGGTGTACCGGAGATTACAAACTGAGGAATGATATGTTCTTCAGTTTCATCGGGGTTAGTACCTATGATTTCGGTGTAGTAATTTGAGTGCATATGACCGCAGAAAGCACCGTCAATGATGTCTGCGTTAGTCTTGATCAAATCATATACTTCCCATGTTGCCCAGTCAGCTTCCTTGTTGCCTATAAACGCACCGCCTTCGCCTCTGTAGTTGTATGCGCCGGTGTCATTGCGTCTGATAGGAGTAACACTTATTTCGTCAGGGTTGTTTGTTACAAGAGGAATATGATAGAACAAGAGAACATCATAACCATTTGCACGAGCTGTAGCAAGGTCATTTGTCAAAGGTTCGATCTGGTTTTCCCAGAATACATCAGAACCGTTGTCGATCTGGATGATCATAAGTCTGTCATCAAGTACTGTGGATGCATAGTATACATCGTGATTCCAGTTGTCCTGAAGCCACTGATACTTGTATTCGCGGGATGTATAGTCAACTACATCATTACGGTCTGTCTGGCAGAACTTAGAGGGATCGTGGTTACCGAGAGTAACGAATGTATCGGGGTAAGTATCAAAGATGTACTTTCTTGTAAGTTCAATTGCGCCCCAAGACAAGTAGTCAAGAACGTCACCTGTGATAACTGTGAAGTCACCCTGGCTTGCATATTCAAGGCTGCGAACTGTATTGGGAACAGAAGCGCCGTCTGCGAGCCATTTTCTTCCTCTGTAGGAAGACATGATAACTTCATCGTTATCTGCGAAGTCCTGAGCGTTAACATAGTTGAAGTGTGTATCGGAAAGCTGGAAGATTTCGAGAGGCTCTACATCTGTCTTGCCTGTTTCGATAGTGATTTCAGATACTATCATACCTTCGCCTGCGCCGTTAAGCTGATAGAAATCTGTGAAGTAGGGAAGACCTTCGATGGATACAGGACTGTTGTCTTCAAGATTATTTGTAGGAACAGTCTTAGTATTTACATCGGATACGGCATACTTTGCCTTAACAGTTTCCTTAACTGTATCTACGATTTCCTGGAAGTATTCGGAGTTCGCATCGCCTGCGTCAATACCAGCCTTTGCAACATTTACGATGTTTGTAGCATAGTAATCTGTGTAAAGTACCTTTTCAACGCCGTTAAGATCTGTATACTTGATGTAACCGCGAACTGTGAACATCTTGTTGTAGTTTGCTTTTGCAATGTCAGTAACGCAGACTGTGTATTCTTCATAAGAATCATTCTTCGAGAAGAGTTTTGCTGCAGGAACTGCCTTTGCTGCATAATCCTTACCGTTGTAGTTGTATACACCGTTAAGTGTGAGTGTGCCCTTGCCGAGAGCAAGAGAAGGAACGATAACGCTTCCGTATTCGGAAATGTCAAGAGCATCCAAACCTGCGCTCTTTCTTACGATGAAACGCAAGCCCTGCTTTACATCAGTATCCTTGAGTCTTATCTGTGCACCTGTGATTCCGAAATCTTCTTCGGTAAGGTCAACATACTGAGCCTTAAGGATTGTACCTGCTGTAAGGTTAAAGTCTGTAACAGCGTTGCCGTCAACATCGGACCAACCGATAAACAACTTGCCGTCTTTTGCTGTTGCGGGAGTAGCAGTGAGGTCGAGAGTGCAATCTTTATAAACTTCGATTTCTTCGCCTCTGTTGATGTAGAATACTTCATCAACAAATTCTACTTCGTAAGTACCGGGTTCTGCAACTGTAAGAACACCTTCGGAGGAAACATACTGTTTGCCGTCTTCGCGTGTAGCTACAGCTTCCATACCGCCGATGATGTTGAATACACCAATTGTATCTGTAGGTTCAAGATAGTTCCAACCATCGTTGTAAAGAGTCTTGAGGACATAGAGTCCGTAACCTTCAGCAAAATTGAATTCGGGAAGTTCGGGAACTTCAGTTGCGTAGTTTGCGATAAACTGTACTGCTGTTTCGAATGTGGGGAGATAGCTGTTCTTGTTTGTAAATGTGGGGTTACCACCAAACTTAACGATAGATACGGGTTTGCCTGTAAAGGTTGTTCCGTAGTATGTGAGATCTTCTCTCCAGTAACCGTCAGCACAGAATGTGATTTCGGGGTTACCGTCTTTAATTACAACAAGAGCACCGTCTGTTGTTCTTACATCTGTGTTGTAGTTGGAACCGACATAAACAAGAGCGTCGGAGTAAATTGTGATTTCACCGCGTTCGCTGTTCTTGTTTTCGTCGTTGATATGTGTAGCAAGACCGAATGTACCGGGAGCAGCTACAACTTCCTTGCCTACAACAAATTCTTCAGAATTAGTATTGATGAACTTATAATCATCAGCATTGATTGTGATGTATTCGAGAGTCAAAGGACCGTTTGTATTGATAGAAGATGTGATTCTGATTTCAGAGCCGAAACCGTCGTCCATAAGTGTGATCATACCTGTATGAGCAGGAAGACTTGCAGCTGTGAATGTGCCAACGATTGCGATCTTCTTTTCTGTGCCTGCAAGTTCAATAGCTTTGTCCATTGTAAGAACTGCTGTTTCTCTTGTAGTACCGTCGTTTTCATCGTTACCGTTTGCTTCATCAAAGAAGATAACGGAAATGCCTTCACGAACTTTCCACATAGAAGTAAGGTATGTGTCTCCTGTAAATTCCTTAAGTTCGTCGCCCCAAGCGAAATATTCGCCGTCGATCGCCCAACCTGCAAATTCGTGAACACGGTTGTCAGCAAGAGGAGGAGGACATGCAACCCATTTGCCCTTGGGGTATTCGCCGAAGTATTCACCGTCTGCGTAAATTGTCATGAGTTCTTCAACGGGTTCTTCGTATGTGATTGTGTAAGTGCCTGCTTCAAGTGTGAGGATGCCGTCCTTCGAACGGGTAAGACCGCCACTTGTTGTGTCTTTAGCAACAGCATCAAGCTCGCTGTTAACTACGAATGTACCTGCAGTTTCAGTTACATCGATTGTGTTACCGTTAGTATCTTCAGAAGAGAGGATCCAGATCTTGTCTGTTCTGCCTTCGTCAACTATAGAGGGAACAGAGATAGGAGTTGTGCCGTTGTTTGCGATAATCTGAACAGCACCGCCTCCGGAAGAGGACAACCAGAGAGTCTTATTGTTTTCGTGGATCTTGTTTTCGTAAGAGCCCTTATTTATAACGATGGAAAGGGGACCCTTTACCTTGGCTTCGCCAACACCCCAAACAATAGAACCGTTTTCGGATTCGCCGTTGAGGTATACAGTAACGGGAGTTTCAAATTCGCTGTACTGATCTCCGCCGAGAATGTTAAGACCGTAGATACCGCCTTCATTTTCGATGGGAGAATTGAATATAACTGTTCCGCCGCCGCCGGAAACAGGATTCCAGCCGTTATCTTCACCGTCGTTACCTGTGAACAGTACTCTCATATGACCGGAGTAGATACCGTCATAATATCTGTCAGCGTGTTCATCAGCTGTCATATAAGCAAATGCCACATTTGTAAATGTTGTATCGTAGCCGTTAGTAAATACTTCTCTGTCGTACTGACGGTTTGCAACGATTGTGAGATCCTTAAATTCTGTGGGACCGTTGAGGATGATATTTGTGTTGTGTCCGATCTTTGTAGACTGGAAGAGGTAAGCATCGGGTGTATAACCGCAAACTACGATCTTAGCTGCATGTTGTTCAACAATGCCGCCGTTCCAAGCCCAAGCTGTAAGTCTTCCGCGATGGTCAACAGGACCGCCGTTCCACTGGTTGAAGTTCCAGTCCTTTATGAGGTTACCGTCTGCATCATACCAGAAGAAAGGATAGCCGTTAAGCTGATCTTCTGTGAGAGAGGTATCATTCATAATATAAATGTAAGCTGTATCATCAGCAGTAAGACCTGCCGCATTGATAAGAGCTACAGCATCCGCAACTGTAGAAACGGGAGTTTCGGGAGTAAGACCGTCGCCGCTACCGCCGAACTGTACATAATATGTATTTTCTTCAGCAGCTGTAGCTTCGAGCTTTGCAGTAATTGTGTTTCCGGAAGCTTCCCAAGAAACTACATGCCATCCTTCGGGAACGATGATTTCAGCAGCTTCAGCCTTGATTTCATCAAGAGATTCAGCAGAGTAAACATCATATGTTCCTGCGGGAACTGTAAGAACAGAATCATCGCTGTAGTATACTGTTAAAGAATCTTCAGCAACAGCGTATGCGATCTTGCCGCCTTCAACTGTAAATGTGCCTGCAGTTTCTGTAACATCAAGAGTGATGTCAGCATCCTTTGTAGTGAGAGTCCATTTGTCACCGTAAACGATTTCGGGAATTTCGATAGGAGCAGTTCCGTTATTTGCGATAACCTGAATGCCGCCTTCTGCGTTGAAATTCGCAGTATCGTATACTTTGTTTTCATAAGTACCGTTGTTTACAACGATAGAGAAAGGAGCATATGTTTTAGCAGAGCCTGTACCCCAAACGATAGAACCGTTTTCAGAAGCACCGTTAAGGTATATAGTTACGGGGTTTTCATATTCTGTATGTTCATTTTGCATACCGATAAGAACAAGACCGTATGGACCGCCGTAATTGTCGATGGGAGAATCAAATACGACCTTACCGCCCTTGCCGTCAACAGTGTCCCAGTTATTCTGATATACACCGTCGGAGCCGCCGAGCATAACTCTCATCTGACCGTCCCAGATACCTTCATAAACTCTGTCAGAGTACTCGTCAGCTGTTTCGTATGCAAACTTTACATTTGTAAATGTTGTATCGTAACCGTTTGTAAACAATTCTCTGTCGGCGCTACGAGTTGCAACGATTGTGAGGTTCTTGAATTCTGTAGGACCGTTGAGGATCATATTTGTGTTATGACCTATGCGTGTTGAATATGCAAGGTAAGCGTCATCGGTATAACCTGTGATAGTAACCTTTGCCTTGTATGCTTCAACGATACCGCCGTCCCAAGCCCAAGCTGTGAGTCTTCCGCGGACATCTTTTCCGTTGAAGTTCCAGTATTCCATATCTTCGCCTGTTTCGCTGTACATATAGAAGGGCTTATCGCCAAGCTCGGAATCGTCGTTCATAACGAAGATTTCAGCTGTATCGCCTTCGCCAAGACCTGCGTCGTTGATAAGTGCGATTGCATCTGCAACTGTTGCGACGGGAGTTTCAGCCGTAAGACCGTCGCCGTTTCCTGCGTGCTGTACATAATATTCTGCGTGTATAGCATCGCGGTCTTTAAAGTTTGCTGTAAGAATACCGTTACCGTTATCTGTCCAGCCATCGAATTCCTTAAGGGGAGCGGGAGCTTTCGGGTTTACAGCAGCCTTTACTTCATCAAGAGAAGCAGCACCGTATACTTCGTAGTCGCCTGCGGGAAGAGTGATTGTACCGTCGCCGTAGTATACTGTACGGCCGTTGTCAGCAGTAACATAAAGAACAGTTTCCTTGTCAGAAACAAAAGTACCTGCTTCGTCTGTTATGTCAAGGTCAAAATCGCCCTTAGCATAAAGAACATATCTTTCTGTATCGCCTGTTTTTTCAATAGAAGAAGCAGGGTAGAAGAAAGAAATATATCCGGGGATAGATACACCGGGATTTACGATGATCTGCATTGTGCCTTCAACAACAGGACGAACACCGCCATCGACAACAAAATTGTTGATGGAAGTATTACCGGAAAGGATGATGTTCATATCGCCCTTAACGATTTCGTTACCTGCAGAAGTTGTTATCTTCAAATCGTTGATTGCGCCGCCGTTTATTCTCAAAGTAATATCGCCGTCGAGAGTCTGTGTCTGACCTGCGTCGGTATAACCCAAGATAGAGATATCCTTGAATACACTTGCGTCTTCAATTACAACTTCCTGATTGCCGGCATAAGTATCGTTGAATCTACTTGCACCGATACCGAGATGAGCTTTTCCTGCTCCGTTTCCGTCAACAGCAAGAGATACGCTGTTGTCAGTACCGAGAGTGTAATAAATAACATTGTTAAATTCTACGCTGAATCTGTTCAAGACAAGGTCTGTCATTGAATCGTGAGTGTTTCTCATTTCGAGAATTGCAATGTTGTCGAAAATTGTAGGGCCGCACACTTTAAGATGACCGCTCCAGGAATTTTCTTCCCAGTTTCTGTGTGCGATTACGGAGCGAGCTTCATCAGAATAGCTTGTATATCTGATTGTAGCTTCGTGAGTAATGCTGACAGGCGCATTGCCTGCATCAATACCGTTGCTGTAACCGAGAACGATGTCGGAAGCAATAACATCGCCGTCTTCACAAATTGCAGCTTCGCCGCTGTCTATAACATAGACTGTGACTTCGTCGCCTGTTGTGTGTCCGTCAGCATTGATCGCTGCAATAACATCAGCAATCGATCCTGCGGGGGAAGCTTCCGAGCGTCCGTCGCCGGTTGCGCCCTTTTGAACATAGTACTCTGCAACTGCCTGATCTTCAGCAACAACGGAAAAACCGAATGTTGAGAGAATCATGCAAACACAAAGTAAGACGCTCATGAGTCTTGCAAATCTGTTTTTCATGATTTACCATTCCTCGCTTAATAAAATGTAGTAGTTTTTTAAGTTCCTCTCCAAGAACTTTTGTTGAAAAAACAAAAAAGTTTTACGACTGAAAAAAACTTTTTTGCACGATGGCTTATAATAAACCTATCCTAATTTATATAGTACCAAAAAAAGCTTATTAAAAAAATGGACAAATCGTTGTATAAAATGGAGTAATGTAATATGGTAAAATGTATATTTGTAATGTGAAAAATGTACAAAAAAACACAGGGCAAATCTTTTTTTGCGCCATAAAAAAAGAAAGGGGGGATTTTTTGCTAAAATCCCCCACATTATGGTAGTTTCAAGCCGTATACGGCGTTTTTAATATTTTTTTAATTTTATGGTGTTTTGTTCTGTTTGCTTTCTGGAAGGAATATAATAAATTCTTGACAAATGAAAGATTTAATGATTATGAAAATTACTCTTTGTTGCTGGAACCCTTTGAAAATAGGGACTTTTAGCCTATTTTAAGGGAAGATTCGTTCAAACACAGAGGGCCTTTTAAGAATATATTAATCTTTTTTATACATAATTCTGCTGAAATCTTCGTACAGAAAAAAGGAGCTTCATATATCCTTTTTCAAATCAGCAATTGGGAAATATGTGATTCTGAGGTTGGTACATCCATAGGGAACAAGAGTTATATCGAGTCTGTCTGTTACAAATTGTTTGTCTTGGTAAGGTTCGAATGTACGGGGAGGATAGGGAGAGCAAAGATAGGGTGCTTTATAGCAATGAGTATGAAGCTTGATGTAAGGATTGCTCCAGGCGTATCCTTCGGGTGTGCAAAGTTCGATTTCGATATCATCTGCTGAAAGCTTTTCGTCCATCGCGACATTCCAGCTTATCATATATCTGCGCATACCTGTTCTTTCGTGGATTTCCGCAATATCGGCTTCTGTCCATACGGGAGTAACCTTATACCACGACCAGCCTTCCGGCATGGGAGTATGAGGTGTTCCGGGATATGCCGTCCATCTTTCGGGAATGTGATAGGAGAACAAAAGAGCTCCGTATTTTATCGCAAGAGGATATTTCTTCGAAGCATCAGAGTCGTCAACTCTTAAAACTTCGACTTCCGCTTTGAATTTTATATCAACCTTGCAGCTTTCTGTTATTTCAACTGCGGTGTATCCGTTTTCGTTTCTTTCACACGAAATTTCATTTCCGTTTACACTTATAGTAAAAGCTTTTGCCCAGACGGGAACTTTAAGATAAAGAGAGAAAGCTTTTTCTGTTTTTATTTCAAACGATACATCGTTTCTGAAAGGATAAAGTGTGTTTTCCTTAATTTTAATGTTTTTATAGCATAGACTGCAGGGACCGTATACTGTACAGTAGATATTATCCTTTTCGTCATGAAGCAACATGCCTTTTATAAATTCGGGAACTACAACTACCGAGTTTACGGGACAGCAAGCTGTGGGATAGCAGGGCGCATATACCTGCATATCACCCATAAATGAAGAAGATTCGTTTGTTGCATAGATCTGGTTGGGGGCGGACATATAGGCGATTGCTCTTTCGTCCTTCTTTCTTGCGCCTTGCGCTCCGTTATAAAACATTTCTTCCATATAGTCGCCGTAAATTGACTGACCTGTTATGTAGGACATATGTGAATAGGAAGCATTAAAAATTGCAAAACAGCAGTATTCGGTTTCTGCAGTTGCACTTACGGGACCTAAATATTCGCTGTTTGAAACGGGGCCGCCGGAGAGTTGAGTCGATTTTTCTCTTACAAGCTTTATGATATTTTTGGTTGCTTTGAGATACTTTTCTTTTCCGGTTACCGAATAGAGAAGAGCAGGGAGTCGAAGGTTAACGCCTACTGCAACGGTATGATTTGCGTTATAATGATACTCGCCTTCAAGATATGCCTTATATGAAGTGCGGAAAATATCGTGTTCGCAAAGATATTCGGCATAATCCTCGGAGAACTTTAAAAGTTCCTCGTCGCCTGTCTTGAGATAGCAATAAACCATAGGTTCAATAATAAAGGCGCCGGCATAAGAAGTCTTGTTGTCGCCTGCCCATTTTACTGTAAACCATTTCATACAGCGGTAAACAGCCTCAAAGACATCCTCTCTTTTTGTAGCCTCGTAAAAGGCTAAAAGACCTCTCATAACCGTTGCAGTTCCCCAGGCATTGAAGTCGTCGTAAATATCTGCGTCGTCTTCGTAGAATGTGCCGAGATATCCGTCGTCTTTTTGCTTTTTCATCATCTCATTGACCCAGTTTGTGGCGGTTTCTATCATTTCGCTGTCATCAAGGGTAAATGCGTGCTGTATGTAACCTGTCCAGTAATTTCCCGAAATTTCAGCACCCCATCCGCACTGTTCCTCTTTTGTCCAGGAAGAAACTTCCTGCTTGTTGAGATAGGGGTTTAAAATTATATCGGGTTCAAGCTCGGGAAGATGTCCTGCCATTCCGTCTTTGCCCCTTAAAAGTTGTTCTTTTAAAAAGCCTTCGGCTTTTATTGTTCCCAAAGGAAAACGGGAAAGTTTGCTGAAATTTTTCATAATGCGAATATCCTTTTCATACATTATAATTTATAGCTTGATTCTAACAGATATAAAAAAACATTTCAATAGAAAGCGTATTAAAATGAGCAAATGTGCATAAAAAATGAAGAAAACTGCAAATAAGCAAAATGAAACAGCAGACACAAAAACCGTGTCTGCTGTTTTTGAAAAATCACCTTTTAAATTATGCTATTGTAACTTTTTTCATTTTCTGATCCTGATAGGGTCTGTCGCGTCTGTCTGTATCGCAGGTTGCGATCTCGTCAAGAACATCAAAGCCGTCTGTAAGCTTTCCGAATGCAGCATACTGACCGTCAAGATGGGGAGCATCGCAATGCATTATGAAAAACTGTGAGCCTGCAGAATCGGGAGCCATCGATCGAGCCATCGATATAACGCCTCTTGTGTGCTTGAGGTCATTTTTGACGCCGTTTGAAGCAAATTCGCCCTTTATAGAATAACCGGGACCGCCCATACCCGAGCCTTCGGGATCTCCGCCCTGAATCATAAAGCCTTCGATTACACGGTGAAAAACAAGTCCGTCGTAAAAGCCTTTTTCAACAAGACTTACAAAGTTTTCAACAGTGATGGGAGCGATATCGGGATAAAGCTCAAGAGTCATCTTTTTGCCGTTTTCCATTTCAATAATAACAGTTTTTGTGTTCATTTCAAAAACTCCTTTCGGATAAGTTCAGATATATTCTATCACGAAAATCACTTAAAGTAAAGACAAAATACCAAATATTTTAAAAAGTACGGAAAAGGATAAAACTAAAAGTGAAAATATTGTCAGACGAACGGCAAAATAGCTTGACAGCTTAAATTTAACAAATGTAAAAATCTGGAAAAATACCGAAAGTCCGCCGGTTGATATAAAAGCGCATAAAAAAGGTATCTTTATGCTGTTTTTCAACTGTCTTACAGAATTTACCCCGCCGGTTATTTCTGTCATTCCCGATATGAAAATGCGAAAAAGACTTAAGGCATGGACTTGCAAAAAAAGCATATTCAAAGCATCTGCAATAAGCGAAAAAAACACAACAAAACCGCAAATTTCAAGCATACTGTAGGTGCATTTCAATACGGTTTCGGAAATATTTTCTTTCCCTTGTGAAATGGTAGGAATAGTTGTTTTTTCTTTGCGCAAGAATATATGAGCGGCGCAAATGACGCATGCGGTTTGCAGTATAAAAAGTGAAATTCCCAGCGGGATACTTTCGAAAACGCCGTTTCCAATAAGAATAATAACGAAGGAAGGGCTTGCGTTGTTGCAGAGAATAGTGCAAATTTCAGCCTCTTTTTTTGTCAAAGTACCGTCTTCAAGACCTTTTTTGCAAATGATCGCGGGAGCAGGGTATCCGCACAAAATTCCCGTTAAAAATATAGGGAAAAGTTTTTTCGGAAAACCCGAAATCCTACAACAAAGGTCGGAAAAAGCTCCGCTTGAAATCGAAAGGCTTTGGTATATCTGTCTTGCAAGTATCATCATCGGAAAAAAAGACGGCAAAAGCTGTGTGGAACATCGCTCGAGAGAATTTTTGATGCTTTCCTTTACGGCTTCGGGAAACATAAATAAAAACAGTACGCCGAAAAGGCAAGCTGCAGTATAAGGAATATAAAGCTTTTTTGACATATAAGCCCTTTTTCTCCAATAAAATTTACTATAACTGTTTTGATTATATGGAGATTTCTATTGAAGAATTACAGAAAAAACACAAAACAAAGTATTCCTGTTTCTGTTTGTGTTTCATCAAAGACAGGAATTCCTCTTGATACCCTCGGAGGATATCCGCAGATAACCGTTCGCTATGGCAGAGAGCTTACGATAGAGGGGAGCTGCAGAATTACCGAATATTCGCCGGAAGTTTTGAAAATCCTTTGCAAAGGAATTGTAATTTCGGTCACGGGCAAAAATATTTGTGTCCGCCTTATGGATGAACTTGCGCTTGTGGCAAACGGAGAAATAAACTCAATATCTTTTGAGGAGTAAGTGATGTTTCTTGGTAAAATTATTGATTACATAATCGGCAAAGCACTTTTTGAGATTTATCTTTCAGATCCGAAGGAGGCGGCGGTATTAAACCTCTTGAAAAAAAGTGGGTTCTACGATTGCCGTGTTACGGGTGAAAAAATAAATCTGTCGTGCAGCTGCTCGGATGCGAAAGTAATTGACGAAACCCTGAATGAAATGAATATAAAACATAACTTTCGAACCGTCGGACTTTTTTATACCCTCAGCAATTTGAAATATCGTCTTGGTGCAGTTGCGGCTATCGCTTTATGTATATGTATGCATACATATTTTTCCGGTATGATTTGGGAAATTTCGGTTGTCGGAAACGAAAGCGTTTCCGCAGATGAAATACGGACAAAACTTCATTCTTTGGGAGTATATGAGGGATGCCGGAAAAAGAATATAAATATTCCGAAGCTTTCTATGGAATATATGCTTCAAGACGACAGATTTTCTTTCGTTCATCTCAATATAAACGGTACAACAGGAGTTTTAAAGGTTTCCGAAAGAACAAAATCCGAAAAGAAACCCGATAAAAAAGAGGTTTCCAATATTGTTGCAAGATGTGACGGAGTTATAACCCGCCTTGATGTATATTCAGGAGGAAGGGAAGTGGAAAACGGAGAAACGGTTGTAAAAGGGCAGCTTCTGATATCATCATTTTTTGAAACAAGGCTTTCGGGATTTTTGCTGCGTCGTGCAAAGGGCGTAGCTTTTGCAAAAACATCCCCGACATTTGAGATGCATATTCCTAAAGAATATGCAAAAAAAGATAATGACGGAAAAATATATGAAAAAAACACACTGTCGGTACTTGATTTTTCTTTTTTGCTTGACGGTGCAAATGTTCTTTTAAACGAGAAAAGCATAACTCTTGAAAAATCCTATGACAGGATTTCACTTTTCGGGCTTGTAGAAACTCCCGTTTATATATCGACTGAAAAATATACGGTATGCAAAACCGAAAAAGTAAAAAGGACAAAAAAAGAAGCACAAAGCATTTTTGATAAAGAATATGAAAAATGGAAAGACAGCTTTTCTCAGGATGCGGAAATACTTTCCGAGAATTTTTTGTTTGACGAAACCGAAAAAGAATTTATTTTTATTTCCAATCTTTCGTGTATAGAAAATATAGGCGTAGATAAACCTTTTAAAATCGGGGAAAACTGATGTAAAAGCACTTGCAAATATTGCCGATATATAGTATAATGTATACGAAAATTGGATTATTGTGTCAAAAAAACTATAAAGGAAACAAATATGGCAGAAAAAATACTTGAAGGTCTTACCCACGAAAAGGTTTCGGCAATTTTCGGCTCGTATGACAGTAATGCCGAAATAATTGAAGAAGAATGTTCTGTTTCTCTTTTTGCCGGTGACGGAAATATTAAGATCGCAGGCACAGATGAAGCGGCGGTTTTAAAGGCATATGCCGTTATCGAAAGCCTTTCGATGCTTTTGGACAAAACAGAAAGCCTTTCCGAACAGAATATAAGATATGCGATATCTTCGGTAAATTCCGAAAACATTCAGGAACTTTCAAGGCTTGAAAGCGACTGTATCTGTATAACAAGCAGAGGAAAACCCATAAAGGCCAAAACCATGGGACAGAAAAAATATGTCGAGGCAATAGCCGCAAATACTGTTGTTTTAGGCATAGGTCCTGCCGGAACCGGAAAGACATTTCTTGCCGTTGCAATGGCGGTAAATGCTTTGAGAAAAAAAGAAGTAAGCCGAATAGTTCTTACAAGACCTGCAGTTGAGGCAGGAGAAAAGCTCGGCTTTTTGCCCGGCGATCTTCAAAACAAAATAGACCCGTACCTTCGTCCTTTACACGATGCACTTTATGAAATGCTCGGTGCTGAAGGGTATGCGAGGAATCTTGAAAAGGGAGCAATAGAGATCGCACCTCTTGCGTATATGAGAGGAAGGACTTTAGACGATTCTTTTATCATACTTGACGAAGCGCAGAATACAACCCCCGAACAGATGAAAATGTTTCTTACCCGTCTCGGCTTCGGGTCAAAGATCGTTGTAACAGGCGATGTTACCCAGATAGATCTTCCCGACGGACACCGCTCAGGACTTATTGAGGCGGCAAGGATAATTTCTGATGTCGAAGGCGTAAGCGTTCATAAGCTTACGGACAGAGATATAGTACGACACGCACTTGTGCAGAAGATAATACTTGCATACGACAGATACGAACAGCAAAGAAAGGAAAAAACAAAGGAAAATGAAAAACAGAATATACATCAGCAATAACCAGGAAATTATCCCCGTAACCGAAGAATACAAAAAAATAATCAAAAAGACAGTCAACGCTGCCTTGAAATATGAAAAAATATCGGTTCCCTGTGAGGTTTCCGTAACCTTTACAGATAACGAAAAGATACGGGAGCTCAACCTTCAGCACCGCGAGAAGGACAGCGCAACAGATGTGCTTTCTTTCCCTCTTTTCGAAAAGGGCGAAATTCCGGAAATTGCGGAAGAAGGGGAGTATGTTGCAATCGGTGATGTTGTAATTTCCCTTGAAAAAGCAAAGGAACAGGCGGAAAGCTTCGGACATTCTTTTGAAAGAGAAATTGCATTTTTAACTGTTCATTCCATCCTCCATCTTGCGGGATATGACCACGAAATTTCTGAACAGGACGAAAAATATATGAATGATACTTGCGAGGAAGTGCTCTCGAAACTCGGACTTACAAGAGATGCGAAGTTTGACGGTATAAATGAAACAGGCGATGATGACGAAACCGAGATAATCGAAGAAAAGCCTGAAATTGCAAGGGAAGATATGCGTACAGGCTTTATCTGCATACTCGGAAGACCTAATGTCGGAAAAAGCACTCTTATGAATACCATTCTCGGCGAGAAGGTTGCAATCGTTTCCAAAAAACCTCAGACAACAAGAAACAAGATAACCGGCGTTCTTACTGACGGACGGGATCAGTTTGTGTTTATTGATACCCCCGGTATCCATAAGCCTAAAAACAAGCTCGGCGAGTTTATGATGAAGGAAGCGGGAGATTCGATAGTCGGTACGGATGCTATCGTTTTTATTGTTGAACCCACCGAAAAACCTTCAAAGGTAGAAGAAGAGATCGCAGCTAAGATCAACGCTATGAAGGTTCCCGCGATTCTTGTTATAAACAAAGCAGACGCATTTAAAAAGACAAAGATACTTACAACTATAGACCGCTTCAAAGAGCTTTGCGATTTTAAGACAATTATACCTATTTCAGCACTTGAAAACGACGGTGTTGATATCGTCCTTTCCGAACTTCGTCCTTTCCTTAAGAACGAACCTTGGTATTTCGAAGCTGATATGATAACAGATCAGCCCCTTCGCCAGATTGCGGCGGAAGTTATAAGAGAAAAGCTTCTGCGTACTCTTGACGACGAAATTCCTCACGGTGTTGCCGTTGTTATCGAAGCATTCGAAGAAAAGAAAAATATGATTTCGATAAGAGCCGAGCTTTATTGCGAAAAGGAAGCTCATAAAAAAATAATCATCGGTAAAAACGGCGAATCTCTCAAAAAGGTGGGAACCTTTGCAAGAGAAGACCTTGAAAAGCTTTTTGAAAAGAAAATATATCTCGACCTTTGGGTAAAGGTGCGTGAGAATTGGCGTGACAGTATGCTCAATCTCAACCGCCTCGGATTTAAAGGCGACAAATAATAAAAAGGCGGTCTTTAAATGGATATCACCTGCGACGGTGTTGTTATAAGAGAAACCGATTACAAGGACAACGACAAGATAGTTACATTCCTGACAGCCGGGTACGGTAAAATCACAGTGCTTGCAAAAGGCGTAAAAAGTATAAAAAGCAAGAATTCCTCGGCGGTACAGCTTTTTTGTTCATCAACTTTTGAAATGACGGAAAAAAACGGAAGATATATTCTTAAGACCGCAACTCTTCTTGACAGCTTTTACGCGGTCCGGGATAATATCGAAAGATTTTCCCTTGCCTCGTATTTTGCAGATGTAGCAGCTGTTGTCTGCACAGAAAATAATGACGAAAAAGAAATGCTTCGTCTTATTCTTAATTGCTTTTATGCTATGTCGAGATTTCCGGAAATACCGCTTTGGAGAATAAAGGCGGCGTTTGAGCTTAAATGTATGCAGGCAAACGGTCTTACCCCGGATTTTAATTCCTGTACCGAGTGCGGAAAAGCGGCAATTGACAGCACAGACAATTTCGGTATGTATCTTTTTTCTCCCGAGGACGGAACACCTATCTGTCCAAGATGTCTTAAGGACAGGGAAAACAAAAATATAATCCCGATAAGCACATTTACTATCGATGCTGCACAGTATATTCTTTCCTCTCCTCAAAAGAGGATGCTTAAATTCTTCTTGCCCGAAGAAAAGGATTTGAAAAGGGAATTTTCGCAGTTCTGCGAAAAATATCTGGTCTGTCAGACAGCAAGAAGATACGAAACACTTACTTTTTATAAGACCGTTTGCAATATGTGAAAAAAGGAGAACTTAAGTGGACAACAATCAAAGTTTCAGCGGGGTTTATAACTCATCGGACATTTCCCTTATCGCAAGACAAGGTTTTGAAAAGGCGTTTTCTTCGCTGGAATTCGATAAGATTATAGAAATGCTTGTTTCGTGTACTTCGGTTGAAGGCGCGAAAGATATTTTAAGAAAAATATCCCCTTCGGTATCCTCAGAGAATATAAAGTATATGCAAAAGCAGACAAGCGAAGCAAAGCAGATGGCGGCATCAAAGGGAGCTCCTTCGTTTGGCGGAATTCGTAATATTTACGATTCACTCGAACGCTGTGAAAAGGGTGCATCCTTGAATATGTCGGAGCTTTTGCAGATAGCAGGTGTTTTGCAGGCTTCAAGAAGCGTTTCCGAATATTTTTCCGGATATAAAGGAGCGGAAGAGTTTTGTCTTTATGATATTGCAAAGCTTCTGTCACCGAATAAGTTTCTTGAAGAGCTTATAACAACAAGTATAGTATCCGAGGATATGATGGCGGATACCGCATCAAGCGAGCTTTATGATATACGAAGAAAGATCCGAGCCGCTTCGAACAGGATCCGTGAAACGCTTCAGAAATATGTTTCGGGCGGAGGTTCAAAATATCTTCAGGAAAATATCGTAACAACAAGAAACGGCAGATTTGTACTTCCGGTAAAGGCAGAATGCCGAAACGAAATAAAGGGCCTTGTGCATGATACATCCGCAACAGGTTCAACTCTTTTTATAGAGCCGATGAGCGTGGTTGAGGCCAATAACGAAATCAGAGTTCTCGGTGCAAAGGAAGAAGCTGAAATCGAGAAAATTCTCTACACCATATCCGGAGAATGTTCAAGATTTTCGGGAGCTTTAAGGGCAAATTATGAGAATTTATGCCTTCTTGCAGCGGTGTTTGCGAAGGCGGAGCTTTCGTTTATGATGAATGGAACAGAGCCTGTAATATCGTCAAAACCGTATGTTGAGCTTAAAAAAGCAAGACACCCTTTGCTTGATAAAGAAAAGGTTGTGCCAATCGATATAATAATCGGCAGAAAGTATAATATGCTGGTGATTACAGGTCCTAATACCGGCGGTAAAACGGTAACTCTTAAAACGCTCGGGCTTTTTTCACTGATGGCACAATGCGGACTTCATATACCTGCGGGAGATGGCTCGACACTTCCTGTGTTTGATTCTATTCTTGCCGATATCGGAGATGAACAGAGCATCGAGCAGTCGCTTTCGACTTTTTCTGCTCATATGGTCAACATCGTTTCGATCCTTAAAAGAATAAGTGAAAAATCGCTTGTTTTATTTGATGAACTCGGTGCGGGAACAGACCCCCTTGAGGGTGCGGCTCTTGCCGAAGCAATACTTGAAACTGTCAGAAAAACAGGCTGTATTTGCGCTGCAACAACGCATTATGCAGAATTAAAGGCGTATGCACTTTCAACAGACGGCGTTTCAAATGCTTCTTGTGAATTTGATGTGGAAACGCTTCGCCCTACCTATCGTCTTATGATAGGACTTCCGGGAAAGTCAAATGCTTTTGCGATAGCAAGTAGGCTTGGTATTCCGCAAAGTATAGTTGAAGATGCCAAGGAAAATATGACAGGAGAAACCCTGCGTTTTGAATCGCTTATAGATGAACTTGAAACTCAGAAATCCCATTACGAAAAAGAAAAGCAAAAGGCGGCAAAATTAAGGGAAGAGCTTTCCGAAATGCACCAAAAGACAAGGGAAGACAGAGAAAAGTTCAACAAAAGACTTGAAGCTGAAAACGAGAGGGCGGAAAGGCAGGCAATGGGGCTTGTCGAACAAGCAAGGGCGTCTGCGGACTATATATTTGCAGAGCTTGACCGCATTAAGAAGCAAAAGGACAGCGAAAACTTCGCAAAAGAGCTTGAAAAGGCAAAGCAGAATGTAAGATCGGGACTTAACAGCGCCGATAAAAGATTTTCAAATCTTCCCGGAAAGATCGAGGAAGAATATGTCCTTCCAAGAGAGCTTAAAAAGGGCGATAATATCATTTTAAGAGATATAAACAAAAAGGGCGTTATAATTGATATTGACGGCGAAAATGTTACTGTTCAGGCGGGTATCATAAAAACTAAGACTAAAGTTAAAAATCTTATGCTCGATGAATCTGCCGCTTCTACCGAAAAGAATGTAAAACTTTCAAAAACTCCTAAAACCGCAATGTCAGTTAAAGCTGAAATTGATGTAAGAGGTATGATAGGCGATGACGCGTGGTTTATGGTCGACAAATACCTTGATGATGCAGTCCTTGCAAACCTTTCGCAGGTTACTATAATACACGGCAAGGGTACGGGGGCTCTGCGGGCGGCGCTTACAGGCTTTCTTAGAAGGGACAAGCGTGTAAAAACAATGCGATCCGGAATGTTCGGAGAGGGCGACAGCGGCGTTACTGTTGTAACTCTTAAATAAAACTTAAAAATATAAAAAAGATATTTACAAAACCGCATATATTTGGTATAATATCTTAAATAGGTTATTGTTTTAAATTTTCAACTGCAAAATTTTGCAGACGATATTTGAATGATAAACTTAAATAACGGAGGAAATGCAAATGGCAACACTTAAGATGCTTGCTATCGACCTTGGTGCATCCAGCGGCAGAGGTATGGTAGGTAAGTTCGACGGAAACAAAATCTCGCTCGAAGAGATACACCGTTTCCCCAACGGCCCCGTAAATCTCAACGGAAGCCTGTATTGGGACATTCTCCGCACTTTCGGAGAAATCAAAACAGCACTTCATAATTGTGCTATGTCCGACAACAAAGACATAAAGTCTATGGCCATTGACACATGGGGTGTTGACTACGGACTTCTTGATAAAGACGGTAAGCTTCTCGAAAATCCTTATTGCTACCGTGACGAAAGAACAACAAAGGGTATTATGGAAGAACTTTTTAAAGTTATTCCCAAGGAAGAACTTTATAAGATTACAGGTACTCAGTTCCTTAATTTCAATACCATCTATCAGCTTTATCAGCAGGTAAAGGAAAGACCTCATTCTCTTGAAAATGCAAAAGATCTTCTTTTCATTCCCGACCTTTTGAAGTATTTCCTTACAGGCGTAAAGCAGACAGAATATACAATAGCATCAACAGCTCAGATGCTTGATGCAAATAAGCGCGATTGGGCGTATGATGTGACAGATAAGCTCGGAATCCCCAGACATCTTCTCGGTGAGATCGTATCTCCCGGTGCAGTTTGCGGAAAGCTTCTTCCTCAGATAGTTGAGGAAATCGGCGGTATAAATCCCACAGTCGTAAACACAGCGTCACATGATACTGCAGCGGCGGTTGTAGCCGTTCCTTCCCAGAAGGAAGATTTCGTTTACATATCAAGCGGAACCTGGTCTTTGATGGGTAAAGAACTTGCAGAGCCCTGCACAAACGAGCTTGCTTATAAATACGATATCACAAATGAAGGCGGAGCAGAAAGAAAGATCCGTTTCCTCAAGAACATTATGGGACTTTGGATCGAACAGGAATCCCGCCGTCAGTGGCAAAGACAGGGCGAGGATGTTTCCTTCAATGAACTTTCTGATGCGGCAGTAGCTTCCGAACCTTTGAAGTGCCTCATCAACCCCGACGACCTTTCATTCCAGACACCCGGCAATATGCCCAGACGCATTCAGGAATACTGCGAAAAGACAGGTCAGTATGTTCCTCAGACAAAGGGCGAGATCGTAAGATGTATCTTCGACAGCCTTGCGCTTTGCTATCGCCGTACAGTTGAGTCTATGGATGCGATAACAGGCAAAAAGACACCTTTTATCAACATCGTAGGCGGAGGTACAAAAGAAGAACCTCTTTGCAAGTTTACAGCAGACGCTTGCGGAAGACCGGTTTATACAGGTCCTGTTGAAGCAACAGCTCTCGGAAATATTGCAATTCAGGCAATTGCAGCAGGCGAGATCAAGGATGTAAAAGAAGCCCGTCAGGTTATCGCAAATTCATTTGAAATCAAATACTTTGAGCCTAAAGACACAGAAATGTGGGATGCAGGCTATGAAAAGTTCTTAAAACTTCTTGAAAAATAATAAATTACATAAAGGAGAAGAAATTATGTCTATTGAAAAGGCTTATGAACTTGCCCGTGAACAGTATGCCGAAATCGGTATCGACACAGACAAGGCGATTGAAAGACTCAAAAACATTCCGATTTCCATCCATTGTTGGCAGGGTGATGATGTTGCAGGCTTTGAAAACCTCGACGGTTCTCTTGACGGCGGTCTTGCAGTAACCGGTAACTATCCCGGCAAGGCAAAGACTCCCGATCAGCTCAGAGCTGATATGAGCTTTGCGTTCAAGCTCATTCCCGGTCCTAAAAAGGCAAATATCCACGCTTTTTACAGCGAACCTAAGGCTGTTAAAGTTGACAGAGATTCGATAACAACAGATTGCTATACAGCATGGGCTGACTGGGCGGTTGATGAAAAGATCGGTCTTGACTTTAACCCCACATGCTTCTCTCATCCCAAGAGCTCCGACGGTCTTACACTTTCCCATCCCGATGAAGGTATCCGTCAGTTCTGGATTGATCATTGTATCAAATCAAGAGAAGTTTCCGAATTCCTCGGTAAGCGTACAGGCATCCGTTCTGTAAACAATATTTGGGTTCCCGACGGATACAAGGATAACTGCTATGATAAGGTAGCACCCAGAGCTCGTCTTCTTGACTCTCTTAACAAGATCGAAGCTAAAAAGCTCGATGCAAGATATACAAAAGACGCTGTTGAATCAAAAGTATTTGCAGTAGGCGTTGAAGCTTTCACAGTTGGTTCTCACGAGTTCTATATGGGATACGGTATGAAGAATCCCGATGTTATGGTTTGCCTTGATGCAGGTCATTTCCATCCCACAGAAGTTATTTCCAACAAGATTTCTTCTATGCTTCTCTTCTCAGATGAAGTTCTTCTCCATGTTTCCCGTCCTATGCGTTGGGATAGTGACCATGTTGTAATACTTGACGATGAACTTCAGGCAATCGCTCAGGAAATCATCCGCAATGATTTTGATAACAGAGTTAATATTGCGCTCGACTTCTTTGATGCAAGTATCAACAGAATTGCAGCTTGGGTTATCGGTTCAAGAAATACCCAGAAGGCTCTTCTCAAGGCTATGCTTGAACCCATCGATCTTCTCAAGAAGGCAGAATACGAATTCGATTATACAACAAGACTCGCTCTTACAGAAGAATATAAATCCTATCCCTTTGGTGCTGTTTGGGATTACTACTGTGAACAGATGGGTGTTCCTACAAGAGAAAAGTGGCTCGATACTGTTCGTGCATACGAAAGAGATGTACTCATCAAGAGATAAATCAAGTGAAATTAAAAGCCGTGCTTCGTCTGAAGCACGGCTTTTGTGTTATTCTTGAAAACCAACTGTCAAAACATATTAAAAAGATATGAAAATATGGTTTAGTCTAATGAAAAAACAGAGGCGCAAATCTTAAACTTTGAGGGGCTGAACAGCGCGGTATAAAGCGGATTTGAAAATAAACATACTTAAAATATATGAAATATCCCCCGGTATCGCCGGGGGTATTTCTTTATGCAAAATAGAAAGAGGAGATAACGCTGTCTGTAAGTTTTTGATAGTATTCTTTGCGTATATTTTGTGTGAAAATATTGTCGGAAAGCAATACTGTTTCATCAGCTGTTACGGGAACAGAGAATGAAATTACATATGTGTTATTGGACAGGGGTGTTATTCCGCTGTATTTCCACAAAGAGTTTTCATTTATTGCTTTGATAAAGTCAAGCTCGGCAGCATAAAGGACTTCTGCTGTTTCAATCGAACTGCATTTAAAGGTATAATCAAATTTAATCATACCAAGCAACTCGGAAACAGTTACCGAACAGGTCTTGTCATCCGACATTTTCATAACAAGTGAAGCGGTTTCGAGAAAAACAGGAATAAATACATCCGTTTTTATAGATGTTGCAAGTAATCCCGCACTGATATCGGCATAAAATCTGTAACCAAGAGGAGATAATTGCTTTGCGAATCGCTCACTTACGGTTTTACACAATTCAGAAATATCCACAAGCTCATCTTTAAACAAAAAAGCTGTCTTTGTAAGCGATAGATAATACATTTCGTAATTTCTTGAAGCTCTGAAAAACTGCAGTGAATTGTACTTTAATATTTCTTTTGCTTTTTCATCCTTCAAAAGGTTCATCTTTTCGCACATTGATTTGTATGTGCTTATTACAAGTTCGTTTGTTGAGTATGTTATTCTGTGAGTTTCGAGATACGATTCATCAAGAATTGATTTTATAAGCATCGTATTTACAATGAAAAAGATTATTATATATTCGTCTGAACACATAATTATCGCATGGGATATACCAAGAGAGCTTTTACACTCCGCAATTCTTGAATTTCCCATTTTGAAAGTTTCTTCGAGTTCATCGGGTATTCTGAAAAGACAGGATGCGTTTTTCCCTTTGCGGATTAGTTTTATTTTTGAAGCAAATTCGTTTTTATATAAAACTTTTCCCTTGCTGTCTGTTACTAAAACAGGCCAAAGCATACTGTCAAAATCGTAGTCGTGAAAGTAATTATTGTAAGCCATCAAAATATTCCTTTACTACAATACGCTCGTCAAACGGAATCTTTTCGTGACCGATCTCCTCGTAAAGCTGGTTTCCTTTTCCTACGATCAGAACAATATCTCCGCTTTTGGCAACTGAAAGAGCGTGGTGGATAGCTTCTTTTCTGTCTTTTATTATAACATATTTGCCGTCTGTTTTGTTGATGCCGACAAGAATGTCATCTATTATATCTTCTACCTTTTCGGTTCTTGGGTTATCGGAGGTGATTACAGAAAGATCCGAATATTTTCCGGATATTTCACCCATATCATAGCGGCGAAGCTTTGAGCGGTTGCCACCGCATCCAAAAACCGTAATGATGTTTTTAGGGCTGTAGTTTTTGACAGAAGCAAAAAGACTTTCAAGGCTCAATGCGTTATGAGCATAGTCGATTATGACAGCAAAATCACATTTTTCGTGTTTTACAGGCTCAACTCTTCCAAAAACACGAACTTTTTCAAGGCTTTTTGCAACTTGCCCGAAAGATGCACCGACAGTCATCCCGACAGAGGCGGCACAAAGCGCATTGTATACAGAAAACTCTCCCGGAGTATTCAAATGAATTCTGCCGTAATTTTTCAAATCAAAAGAAGTGGAAAGGCAATCGGTTATTTCAAATACACAGTTTTCTCCGAAGAACCGGGCGTTTTCGTCCTTTGTGGAGTAAGTAAGGTATTCGATACCCGCGTCTTTTACGGAAGATAAAACATCTTCAATTCTGTCCGCATCTGCGTTTAATATTGCCTTCTTGCACTGCTTGAACAAAAGACATTTGCAGGACAAATAATCTTCAAAGTCAGAGTGTTCGTGTTCGCCGATGTGGTCGGGGGATATGTTTGTAAAAACACCGATATCAAAGTTTATACCGTATGTTCTGTGCATCATAAGCGCCTGTGAGGACACCTCCATAAGCACATGAGTAATGCCGCAGTTTACCATATCCGAGAAAATTCTGTGCAATTCATAGCTTTCTGGTGTGGAATTGTCGATGTATTCATATTTGTCGTTGTAATAGATACCTGTAGTTCCTATAATCCCGGTTTTAAAACCTGCGTTTTCGAGCACTTCGCGTACCATAAATGTGGTACTGGTTTTTCCTTTCGTTCCTGTTATACCGACGGTAAATAATTTCTTTGCGGGATGCGAGAAAAACTCAGCAGATAAAAGGGCGAGAGCTTTTCTTGTATCATTCACGAGAACTATTGAAAAATTGGGGGATTGTGCGATCTTTTCACTATAGATTCTTTTGTCAGAAACAACGACGCAGTCAGCACCCGATTCTACTGCTTTGTCAAAAAAAGCATGACCGTCAAAATTTGCCCCTTTAAGGCAAACAAAAACCGAGCCCTTTGCCGCCTTTCTTGAATCATAGCATAATGATATGAAAGCGTCACAAGAACCCTTTTTAAAGTCGCATATTTCGTTTCCGAGACAGTTTAAAATATCTGCAAATGTCATAATCTGGCTTCTCCTTAAAATTATTTAAGAGATATAAGTGAATTTATTCCGTTTTCAAGTTCTTTTAAGAAAGTATCGATCTCCTCAAAAGTGTTATCTTCACAAAAACTCACCCGTATTGTGCAATCGGCACTTTTTGAGTCTAAGCCGAAAGCTGAAAGCACACGGTTTTCGCGGTGCTTGGAGGTACAGGCGGAGCCTGCGGAAATGTATATTCCTTTTGCCGAGAGAAATCTCAGCATAACTTCGCTTTTTATTGCGGGAAGTGAAAGCGAAACAACATAGGGGAGAGAATTTTCCGGTTTATTGATTTTTATCTGAGGAAGCTGAGCTTCTAATTTTTCGGTAAGATAACTGTTTAACTTTTCCACTTTGAGAATGTTTTTAAGATTAAAAACCTCGTTTGCGGCAACTTCAAAAGCTGCGATGCTCGGAAGTGCTTCTGTTCCCGGACGGATATCCTTTTCCTGACCGCCGCCGATAAGTATCGGCAGTATCCGAACACCGGATTTTATATATAAAGCGCCGATTCCTTTAGGAGCATGTATCTTATGTCCGCTTACCGAGATAAGGTCGGCACCGCAGGAGCATAAATTCTCCTTGGTTTTTCCGAAGGCCTGGACTGCGTCTGTGTGTAAAACCGCCTGAGGACAAAGTTTCTTTCTCAAGGTATCAAGCTTTTTTATATCGTATATTGTGCCCGTTTCATTGTTTGCGTACATACACGAAATAAGAACCGTATCTTTTGAAAACTCTTTTTCGCAATAGTCGAAATCGATCTTTCCGCCCTTTGTCGCAATATATTTTACATTGTATCCGTCTTTTTCAAGCTTTTTTGAAATATTGTAAACAGATGCATGTTCCGAATCTGAGAAAAATACAGTTTTACCGCCGTGCTTTTTTGCGGCAAGAGCACCGAAGACAGCAAGATTGTTTGCCTCGGTTCCTCCCGATGTGAAAACAAGCTCGTCATCTCTCCGTATTGAACCCAGATGGGAGAGAATAGCTTTTCTTGCGGATTTTAAAACCTTTTCCGATTCGTAGCCGAAATCGTGAACGCTCGACGGATTGCCGAAAGTTTTTGTCATAATTTCAAAAGCTTTATTTGCGGCGGCATCCGAAACTTTTGTTGTCGCTGCATTGTCAAGATATATCATTTTTTTGCTCCGTTTCAGATTTTTGCGTATCGTTATCCGAATTTTAATATTCACCGTTATTCTATACAATTTCTTTTGCAATGTACAGTGCAAAAAATACCCTATTTATTGCAAAATGAGCTTTGTTTTGATAAAAATGATTTTTTATAATATATAGTGAAAAAAACTTAAAAATATAACTTTCACCTATTGATAAATTTATGTATTTGTTATATAATTAAATAGTTAAGTTATAATAGTGCGAATTTTATCGCTTTTACCTTTAAGGGCAAAATAATGAAAGGATAAAAATATGTCCAAAGATATTTCCAAAATCCGCAATTTCTGTATAATTGCACATATCGACCATGGCAAATCAACGCTTGCCGACAGAATACTTGAACTTACAGATACTGTTGAAAAAAGAGAAATGGAAGAACAGCTTCTTGACAATATGGATCTTGAGAGAGAAAGGGGCATTACGATTAAAGCCCGCGCCGTAAAGCTCAACTATACTTATGAAGGCGAAGAATATGTTCTCAATCTTATAGATACTCCCGGTCATGTCGACTTTAACTACGAAGTATCCCGATCGCTTAAGGCTTGCGAAGGAGCGCTCCTTGTTATTGATGCTACCCAAGGAATAGAAGCTCAGACTATGGCAAACGCATACCTTGCATTTGACAACGACCTTGAGATCGTTCCCGTTATAAATAAGATTGACCTTCCTTCTGCACAGCCGGAAAAAGTCAAGAACGAAGTTGAAGATATAATCGGAATCCCTGCGGATGAAGCGCCTTGTGTTTCCGCGAAGGCGGGACTTAATATCGACAAGGTTCTTGAACAGGTTATAAAGACAATTCCCGCTCCAAAAGGAAACAGCGAAAAGCCGCTCAAGGCTCTTATATTTGACTCATATTACGATTCCTACAGAGGCGTGGTTGTTTATATCCGTGTTTATGACGGTAAGGTCAAAGCCGGCGACACAATAAGAATGATGTCAAACGGTGTTACTTATGAAGTAAACGAAGTAGGGTATCTTCGTCCTTTCGGACTTTCAAAGTCGGATGATCTTTGTGCCGGAGAGGTTGGATATATTACCGCCGCGATCAAAACAGTATCAGATACCCGCGTCGGCGATACTGTAACATTAAACGATAACCCTTGTGATGAAGCGCTTGCCGGTTTTAAACAGGCACTCCCTGTTGTATTCAGCGGTATATATCCTGCTGACGGTGCAAGATACGGCGATCTGCGAGATGCGCTTGAGAAGCTTTGCTTGAACGACGCCTCCCTTACATTTGAGCCCGAAACATCCATTGCCCTCGGATTTGGTTTCCGCTGCGGATTCCTCGGACTTTTGCATATGGAAGTCATCGAAGAAAGACTTGAAAGAGAATTCAATCTCGACCTTATTACAACAGCACCAAGTGTTATATATAAAATTACAAATAAAGACGGCAGCGAATACTATATCGACAATCCCGCCAATTTCCCGTCAGCTGATGAATGTGAATATGTAAGCGAGCCGATTGTAAAGGCGACGATCATTACTCCGACGGAATATGTCGGCGGAATTATGGAGCTTTGTCAGGATAGACGAGGAGTATTCAAGGATATGAAGTATCTTGATACCACCCGCGCGGAACTTCATTATTTCCTCCCGCTCAACGAAATCGTTTATGACTTTTTTGATGCACTCAAATCACGAAGCAAAGGTTATGCTTCTCTTGATTACGAGCTTCACGGATACGAAAAATCTTCTCTTGTAAAGCTTGATATTCTTTTAAACGGCGATGCTGTTGACGCTCTTTCGTTTATCGTTCATACAGAAAAAGCATACGGCAGAGCAAGAAAAATAGCAGAAAAGTTAAAGGACAATATTCCCCGTCAGCTTTTTGAAATACCGATACAGGCTGCAATCGGCGGTAAGGTTATAGCAAGAGAAACCGTCCGTGCACTTAGAAAAGATGTACTTGCAAAATGCTACGGCGGCGATATTACCCGTAAGAAGAAGCTTCTTGAAAAGCAGAAGGAAGGTAAAAAGCGTATGCGCTCCTTCGGAAGTGTTGAAGTGCCTCAGGAAGCATTTATGGCTGTACTCAAATTCGACGAAGATTGATCAAGAAAAACAGGAAAGTTTGGTTTATTATGAAAAAATTGGGATTATATATCCATATCCCGTATTGCCTGAAAAAGTGCAATTACTGTGATTTTTATTCCGACGCGACGGCGTCCGGCGTTCCGCAGGAATATCTTGAGGCACTGTCAAGGCAGATAGACGAATACGGACTTCAGACCGCAGAGTATGAAGTTGACAGTATTTTCATCGGCGGAGGAACTCCTTCGCTTATGGATGAAAAGCAGATAAATGCTCTTTTTAAACAGCTTTACCGTTCTTTCAAAGTGAAAACGAAAGCTGAAGTTACAATAGAAGCAAATCCGGGAACGGTTGACAGAAAAAAACTCAAAGCCTTTAAAAAGGCAGGTATTAACAGGCTCAGCCTCGGGGCGCAAAGCTTCTGTTCGCAGGATCTTGCAATATGCGGCAGAGTACATGATGTAAACGATAATATCAGAGCTGTAAACGACGCCAGAGCAGAAGGCTTTGACAATATAAACCTTGATATCATGTACGGTCTTCCTGATCAGACTATGGCGGAAGTTGTAACAAGCCTTGGAACTGCTTTTAAGCTTGGGGTAGAACATATTTCGTTTTACGGATTGAAGCTTGAAGAGGGAACTCCTTTTTACAATATGCAAAACGAGTTGTCTTTCCCGAATGAAGATTCGGAAAGCGAGATGTATTTCGTATCCCGCGAGCTTATGGCTCAAAACGGCTATTATCAGTATGAAATATCCAATTTCGCAAAAAAGGATAAATACTGCAGACACAATATCAAATATTGGAACAGCGAAGAATATCTCGGAATCGGACCTTCCGCACATTCGTATTTTGCGGGAAAAAGGTTTTCTTTCAAAAAGGATACCGGACTTTTTATTGATTGTTTTTCTGACAAACCCTGTTCCGAAACGATCATCGACGAGATGATAGACATACCCCGTTCGGCGAGAGTTGCGGAATATGTTATGTTAAGATTCCGCCTTTGCGACGGCATCGACTGTGAAGCTTTCTATAAACTTTTCGGCAGGGATTTCGATAATCTCTATTACAACAAACTCCGTCCGTATATAAATTCAGGACATATAATGCGTACCCCGAAAGGCTATGCCTTTACTCCGCAGGGTATGTATGTTTCAAATTACATTCTTTCACGCATAATTGATTTTGACATGAATATCCCCGGTATATAACCGGACAATGTGAGGTACAACAGTATGACCGAAAAAAAGCCTAAAGCATATCCTGCGGCAAGTTTACCCTTATCTATCGCCGCAGTATCTTCATATCTTGATACCACGGTCCTCGGTTCTACGATGGCGGTGGTAAATACTATTGATTCCACAAATAAATATATCAAAAAGAACATTTCTGTCCTTGATGACGGCTTTACCATCGTTGCGGAAAAGCAGTTTTCGGGCAGAGGCCGCTTGGGAAGAACCTTTGAATCTCCGGAAGGCGGACTTTATATGAGTATCCTTCTTATCGGGCGGGAGCTTATCGAAAATGTTGATTCTGTGACGGTTCGCGCGGCGGTTGCCGTTAAAAATGCAATAAAAGAGCTGACAGGTCTTGAAAATGTGGGAATTAAATGGGTAAACGATATATATTGTGAAGATAAAAAGATATGCGGAATTCTTGCTGAAAGAATCGTAAGAAAAGGCTATTGTGATTTCAGTGTGCTTGGTATCGGGGTGAATGTTACGACGCCTAAAAAGGCTTTTGAAGGTGAACTTTCGGAAATTGCAGGTTCAATATCGGATTTCACAAAAGTGGATTTTTCGAGAAACGAACTGTGTGCTGCAATTCTCAATCACCTTGAAAAAACACTTTTTGTAACAGACAAAGATGAAAGTACAAGAATACTTGACGATTACAGAGACAGTTCGGTTATCATCGGGCGTGATGTATATATTTCAAACGGCGAAAAAACGGTACGGGCAAAGGTTCTCGGAATAGATGACCTTGCATCATTATATGTACAGTACGAGGACGGGCTAACCGAAATACTGAGAACCGGTGAGGTCAGCACAAAACTGATAAAGGGGGAAGATAAATGAACGCTTTAAAAGAAGGATTTTTGGATCTTGCGGCAAGAATAACATCTATCGGATTCTTTGATGTTCTTGACATTATTATAGTTTCGGTGATTTTTTACTATACATACCGCTTTGTAAGAGACAGACGCGCAGGCAAACTTGCGCTCGGTATACTTCTTGTCTTCCTCGCTCTTTTTGCAAGTAATATATTGGGTATGCAGGCTCTCAGTTATCTTATCGAAAATATAGTTCAGGTAGGTATGATCGGTGTAATTATTCTTTTTCAGTCAGAATTGCGCACCTTCCTTGAAAAAATGGGCGGTCAGTCTATACTTCCGATAAACAAAAAGAAGGATAAGAAGTATTTCTCCCAAACAATCAAATGTATAGATGCGGTGGTTGAGGCGGTTTCTGATTTTTCTGCGGAAAAAACAGGAGCACTTATAATATTTGAACGCTCAACAAAGCTTGGTGATGTTATCAAAACAGGAACTGTAATTGATGCAGAGGCCGGAGCTTATATGATAAAGAATATATTTTTCAACAAAGCCCCCATGCATGACGGCGCACTCATTATCCGCAACAACCGTCTTTATTCTGCGGGATGCTTTCTCCCTCTTTCGGTAAATCCCGAAATAGTCAAGGATCTGGGAACAAGACACCGCGCCGGTATCGGAATGAGCGAAAACTCAGATGCGGTGGTTGTTATCGTTTCCGAGGAAACAGGCACAATTTCAATTGCGGTTGACGGACGCATAACAAGAGATTATGACAGTATAACCCTCAAAAGAGAGCTTGTAAAGCTTTTGTTTGCGGACAGTATTCGTCAGAACAATAATTCCGCAGACAAGAAGGGAGCGGCAAATGAAACTCTTTGATATTATAAAAAACTTAAAAGGCGAAAGCGGAGAGGAAAGCTTCGATCTTAAGCGCTCTTTAAAAAAGGCTCTTACAACAAATGTTACCGCAAAGCTCCTTTGCATTTTTGCCGCGCTCTGCTTGTGGTTTTATGTTATGGGAACAGAGGGGACTACTTTTGAAAGAACATTTAAAGGGGTTGAAGTGTCATTTTCGAAAAATGTAAACGGACTTCAGATCCTTTCAAGCGACAGAGTAACGGTTGATGTGGTTCTTTCCGGAAAAAGAAGCGTTTTGAACAGAATGGATGCATCGGATATTAACGCAAGTGTTGATATTTCAAATATTTCAAAAACAGGTACAGACACTTTTGCAATTAAAGTAAGTACATCAAACGACACTTCTGTTGAATCTTTCTCGCCGAGGAGTGTTGAGCTTCATCTTGACGAACCTTTCTCAAGAACCGTAAGTGTTGAAACCGATTACAGAGGCGGAACAAGCGACAGCGAACTTCTGACAATCGGTAAAATCACACCCTCAAAAAGAAATGTTGTAATTTCGGGTCCCAAGGATTCGGTTTCAAAGGTGGCATATGCAAAGGCTATGGTAGAGCTTAATTTTATAAGCCACTCCGTATATATTGAAAATGTTCCGCTTGATCTTTATGATGAAGACGGAAACAGGATAGACAATCATTTTATAGAAATTGCAAACGGAGAAGATACTGTGGATGTGGATGTGGATGTTCATATGAGAAAAGAGCTTCCCGTAGTTCCCGTTTTTCTTCACGGTATTTATAGCGATGAAAATATTTCTATGAAATTAGTTCCCGAAAAGGTGATTGTGAAAGGCGAAATATCCGCAGTTAAGGATCTTACGCAAATCGAAACAGACCTGATAGACGAAAAAGAGCTTGACGGCAAATCAAATAAATTTAAAATCGGTCTTTCAAAGCCTGCAAATGTTCTTTTTGTGGGTGCCGATGAAGAATGTAGCGTTGACGCATATATTAAAGACTTCGAACAGAAAACTTTGTATATTCCTATCGGCCCGGAAATCATTAAAAATACTCCGGAAGGAAAAACTGCACAAATACACGAAGACGGAATAGTTGTTACAATTTGCGGTATAAGTCCGCTTGTTTCAAAAGTAGCCCCCGCGGACTTTTCGCTTGAGATTCACGGCGAAGTTTTAAACAACGGAATAAATTCGGATATCCCTGTTTATATTGATTTTATAAACGAAGATACAGCGGATTTGTATATAAGTGAACATAGTTATACAGTAGATATCGAACTTAAATAACAGGAACTTCAGAAAATGAAAAGAAAACTCGAAAGCATCGTTATAAGAGGTATAAAAGTGGCGCTTCGCCGAGACTCATACAATTACGATGCGGCGGCTCTTGATGCGGCAAAAAAACATCTTCGCACTGCAAATTTTAAATTTCCCGTGAAGCAAAACAGTTTTGCCGTGTTTAAAAAATCTGTTGATGCACGCAAAAAAGATGCGATATGCTTTGTCTATTCCGTAATATTTTCTGTTGACGGCGAAATTTGTTTGTCAGAAGAACAGTATGCTGATTTTACGGCATTTTGCAATAAACATTCGCTTTCTGTCATTGACGGAGAAGAAATGCTGTTTTCTGACTGCTCGGCAAAACAAAACAAAAGACCTGTTGTCGCAGGTTTCGGCCCATGCGGAATGTTTATAGCTCTTGTTCTTGCAAAAAGCGGACTTTGCCCTATTGTTATAGAAAGGGGAAGCGACGCCGATACAAGAACTGCAAAGGTGTCAAAATATTGGCAAGAGGGAATTCTTGACACCGAATGTAATGTACAGTTTGGCGAAGGGGGAGCCGGAACTTTTTCGGACGGCAAACTTATGACAAGAATAAACGATAAGCTTTGCTCGTTTGTCCTTAAGACTTTTTATGAGAACGGAGCGGATGCGGATATTCTTTTCAACGCAAAGCCACATGTCGGAACAGATAAACTAAGAAATATAGTAAAGAATATAAGAAAAACGATTGAAAGCTGCGGCGGTACGGTTGTTTTTGATACAAAGCTTTGCGGAATTACAAAAAATGCCGGCGGAAGTATTCGTTCGGTTATTACCGATAAAGGCGAGATCGAAACAGATACCCTTTTCCTTGCCATAGGTCACAGTGCAAGGGATACATTTTTTATGCTTATGGAAAACGATATAAAGCTTTTGGCAAAGCCTTTTTCTGTCGGCGTAAGAGTAGAACATCTTCAAAATGATATCAACCGTTCGCTCTACGGTAAAGAGTATGAAAATCCGGCGCTTCCTGTAGGAGAATATGCTGTTTCAAGAAGAGTAGGGCAAAGGGCGGTATATTCCTTCTGTATGTGCCCGGGCGGTACTGTTGTTGCCTCGGCAAGTGAAAACGAAACTATCGTAACAAACGGAATGAGCTATTCTTCAAGAAGCGGAATAAATGCAAATTCTGCGATTGCGGTTTCGGTCAACGAATCGGATTTCGGCGGAAATGTTATTTCGGCAATAGAGTATCAGCAAAATATTGAAAAGAAAGCCTTTGCTCTTGCCGGCTCGCAAGGTGCGGCACCCGTTGAAAACCTGGGACATTTTCTCGGTATTTCAAAACTTGAAATTACAAAAGTTTCGCCCACATATACGGGCAAGACAAAACTTTGCAGCATAGGGGAGCTTTTTCCCGATGAAATAACAAAAACCCTTAAAGAAGGATTTGTATCTTTTGAAAGATATATTGAAGGCTTTTCTTCATCATCAGCGGTGCTTACAGCACCCGAAACGAGAACTTCATCTCCTGTTAGAATTCCGAGAGGTGAGGATGCTCTTTCGTTATCCTGCGCAGGGATATATCCTTGCGGAGAAGGTGCGGGGTATGCCGGCGGTATTACAAGTGCCGCTGTTGACGGCGTTAAATGTGCGCTTATGTATATTGAAAAAATTAAAACGAAATGAGATAAATATGACACAAAATGCAAAGGTTATATCGGTCTGCGGAGATGAGGCGACGGTTTCGGTTATAAGAAGATCCGCATGCGAGGGATGCAAACAGAAAAATCTGTGTGCGGGTATGAATGATGGCTGTGCAGAGCAAAAAGAACTGATTACTACGGTTAAAAATCCTGTAGGTGCAGGTGTGGGGGACGAGGTTGTCCTTTCAACGCCGACATCCCTTGTGCTTACAAATGCGTTTTGCGTATTTGTCCTTCCGATAATTATTGCTTTTTTATCATATTTTCTCTTAGGACTTTTTGCACTTGAAACGGGAATTATTTATCTTCTTACCATTTGTATGTTTTTTGTTTCGTGCGGAGTTATTTGTTTTATACTTGACCGCATAATGAAAAAAGACAAAAAAGTTGAAATTGTAAAAATACTGAAAGAGGAAAACTAATCTTTTTTATGAATATAAAGTTGAAAAACGAAAAAGAATGGTCGATTAAAGAGTACGACGAAAAAGCTGTTGCTCTTTTAACCGAAGAACTCGGAATAGACCCTTTTCTTGCACGCTTGCTTGCGGTTCGAGGCTTTGACGATCCATTAAAGGCGGAGGATTTTCTTTCTGCCGATGAATATCTTTTCCATAATCCTTTTCTTTTAAACGATATGGAAAAGGCGGTTGACAGGATAAATAAAGCGCTTGAACAGGGAGAAAGAATTCTCATATACGGCGATTATGATGTTGACGGAATATCTTCTGTTTCTGCTCTTTATCTTTATCTGGCATCGAGGGGCGGTAAGGCTTGTTACTATATTCCCGAAAGACTTTCAGAGGGATACGGCTTAAATGAATCGGCTATAGACAAATTTGCAAAAGCGGGAATAAGCCTTATAATAACTGTTGATACAGGCATAACTGCCGTAAAAGAAGCGGAATATATCAAAGAAAAAGGTATGGATATAATCATAACCGACCATCACGAATGTCCCGAAATTCTCCCCGAAAAAGCTTGTGCAATAATTAATCCCAAAAGAGGGGACAGTACATATCCTTTCTCCGAACTTGCGGGAGTCGGAGTGGTATTCAAACTCATTTGTGCACTTGCAGGAAGTGAGAATATCATAGATATTTGCAATAATTATCTTGATATCGTATGTCTTGGCACAATTTCTGATGTTATGCCACTTTACGGAGAAAACAGAAGAATTGTTACAAAAGGCCTTTCGGTTATAAACGAAAATCCTAAAAAGCATATAGGTATTTCAGCTTTGCTGGATGCGGCAGTTCCCGAAAGTGTTCCCGGGACAAGAAAAGTAAGTGCATCAACCGTCGGTTTTGCAATCGCCCCCCGTCTAAACGCAGCAGGAAGAATAGGCGATGTGAAAAGAGCGGCAGAGCTTCTTATAACAAACGACGAAAACAGCGCAACACTTATTGCTGAAGAACTTTGTGCTCTTAACCGTGAAAGACAGTCGATCGAAAACAAGATACTTACAGAAGCTATCGAAAAAATATCGACAGAAATCGACCTAGAAAACGACAAGGTTATAGTTCTTGCCGATGAAAACTGGCATCAGGGCGTTATAGGTATTGTTGCATCGAGAATTACCGAAAAATACGGACTTCCCTCTGTACTTATAACATTTTCGGGCGATATCGGAAAAGGTTCTGCAAGAAGCATCCCCGGCTTTAATATAAACGAGGCTATAGGCTCTTGTTCTGATTATATTATCAAAAGCGGCGGACATGAGCTTGCCGCAGGTCTTTCGCTTGAAAAGAAGGATTTTGACAGCTTTAAAAAGGCAGTAAACGAATATGCGTCGGGGATTATTACCGACGAGATGCGTGTTATGCACCTTTTGGCTGACTGTGAACTTTCTGAAAATGAAATAGATATATCCCATGCTCAGATGCTTTATAGCCTTGAGCCTTACGGAAGCGGAAATCCTTCGCCTGTATTCATTTTGAGAGAAGCTTTGGTTGATACTATAACTCCCATCGGAATGAATAAGCATTTAAAGCTTACTCTTAAAAAGAACAATAAGCTTTTTACCGCTTTATATTTCAATAAAACTCCCGAAGAATTTAAATTTATGGCGGGACAGACCGCTGATGTTGCCTTTAACCTTGAAATAAACGAATATCGCGGTCAGCGAAATGTTCAGCTTAATGTAAGGGATATGAAGATGTCTGGCGAAACTGCTGCATATATTAACCGTCAGGCTAAGGATTATTTAAGAGCAATCGCTTCTTTTGTTATCGCAAAGGAAAATCTTCCGGATATGCAGGCATTAAGATCTGCGTTTATATATCTTCGCTCCGCACTCAAAACGACCGATGAGATTGATATTTTAAAAACGGCCCATAACATATCCTGCGATTTTTCTATAAACATTACCCCGTGTATGCTGAATATCATTCTTGATGTATTTACGGAAATGGGACTTGCTGATGTGAAAAGAGATACTTTAAATGATGTTTCCGTAACGCTTACAAGCGTTTCGGGAAAGGTCAATATCGAAAGCTCAAAGCTTCTCACAAAACTGAGAAGTTCTGCAATATAATAAAGCTGTAGTATAACAAAATCGAAAACATATTATCGGAGAATTTATATGGATTACTATTCCGAACTGCACGAAAAACTGTCGAATATAAGTACGCAGTATAATTTTGAAAAAATCAAAAGAGCCTTTGACTATGCAAACGAAATGCATGCGGGTCAATTCCGCAAATCGGGAGAGGCATATATTTCCCATCCCGTTGCGGTTGCGCTTATAGTGGCACAGCTTGAACTTGATACCGACTCTATTTGTGCTGCACTTCTGCACGACACACTTGAAGACTGCAAGGAAAAAACAGACTGTGCAACCATCAAAAAGCTTTTCGGCGAAGAAGTTCTTGAGCTTGTAGACGGTCTTACAAAGCTTGTGGATATCCATTTTGAAAACAGAGAAGAAGAAAGCGTTGAAAATCTTCGTAAAATGTTCCTTGCTATGTCAAAGGATATCCGAGTCATATTTATAAAACTTGCAGACAGACTTCACAATATGAGAACTCTTTCTGCTCAGCCGGATGCAAAGCAAAGATCAATAGCCCTTGAAACCATGCATGTGTATGCACCGCTCGCACATCGTCTCGGTATCCAGAAAATCAAAGGCGAACTTGAAAACCTGGCTCTCGGTTATCTTGACCCGATAGGATATGCGGAAGTAAAAAACGATATCGAACACCGTTACGGAGAAAACCGCGATTTTCTTGAAAATGCACAGCAGCTTATAACCGAAAAGCTCAACAGCGAAAAGATTTCATATTCGATGACGGGCCGTGTAAAATCTATCTTCAGCATTTATAAAAAAATGTATAATCAGGGCAAGAGCTTTGATGAAATATACGATTTTTATGCTATCAGAATTATCGTTGATACTGAGCTTGAATGTTATACGGTTCTCGGTATAATACATGAGATGTTCAACCTTATTCCCGGAAGGTTTAAAGACTATATTTCAACTCCGAAGCCCAACCTTTACCGCTCTTTGCATACTACCGTCATCGGAAGACACGGTATCCCCTTTGAAGTTCAGATAAGAACCTGGGAAATGCATACCGTTGCAGAATACGGTGTTGCGGCTCACTGGAAATACAAGAGCGGCGAACAGGATAAGGAAAATATCGCAGAAAAGCTTAAATGGATAAGAACCCTTGTCGAAACCGAGAAGGGGGATGCAGATAACGAAGAGTTCTTAAAGCCTTTAAAGATAGATGTCTTTGAGGACGAAATATTTGTGTTTACCCCCAAGGGTGATGTTATAAGCTTGCAGAGCGGCTCGACCGCCATCGACTTTGCTTTTGCTATCCATAGTGAAGTCGGCAACCGTATGACGGGCGCTAAAGTAAACGGTATGATAGTGCCGATAGATACAGTTCTTCAGACGGGACAAATTGTTGAGGTAATTACATCCTCATCTCCCAAAGGGCCGAACAAGGACTGGCTCAAGATCGTAAGAACGAGTGAAGCGAAAAACAAGATCCGCCAATGGTATAAGCGCGAAAGACGGACAGAAAATATTGTCGAAGGCAAAAACATAATCGAAAAAGAACTCAAAAGCTACGGAAGACAGTATACAGATGTTCAAAAGGCGGAAATTGTCGGTAATGTTTCAAGCCGCATAGGTATGGCATCTGTTGATGATTTTTATAACAGCCTCGGCTACGGCGGACTAAGTATATCAAAGGTTTCGGGCAAACTCAGAGACGAGTTTGTGAAGGTAGTGATGCCGGAAGGCGAGGATAAGCTTCCCGAAATACCGACCGTACCCAATCCCGAAACTATCAAAAAGCAGTCGGGAAATCTCCATCAGTCGGTAATTGTCGACGGTATCGATAATTGCCATATCAGATTTGCAAAATGCTGTAATCCTTTGCCCGGAGATAAGATAATCGGCTTTGTAACAAGGGGATTTGGCGTATCGGTTCATAAAAAAGATTGTCCCAATGCTGTTTTGGGATATGAAAAGGGAGAAGAAAAGGACAGATGGGTAGAAGTACACTGGTCGCAGTATACGATCAACCGCAGTAATCAGGAAAACGGGTTTGAAACGGTTCTTCAGATATATGCGCATAATTCCATTACCGTAATTGCCGATCTCTCAAACCTTTTCAATGATTTGAAAGTACAGGTAAACTCACTTAATTCTAAGGTTATCCAATCAAAAAAGATGCTTCAGATAACCGTAAACATTTCCTGTAAAAACACAAGCCATGTTACATCAATTCTTCAGCGTATAAGAAAGCTCAACGAAGTTACCGATGTAACACGAGGATTTTCATAATAACGGAGTAAAACAATAAATGAAAGCAGTAATCCAGCGGGTGACCTCAGCAGAAGTCAAGGTAGACGGCAAAATCTTGGGAAGTATAAATGACGGCTTCCTTATTCTCCTCGGTGTTGTTGAGGGCGACACAGAAACCGAAGCGAAGCTTTTATCTGATAAAATTGCGAAGATGCGCATTTTTTCGGATGAAAACGATAAAATGAATTTATCGCTTCTTGATTTTCAAAATAACGAAGAGCCGCATAAAGTTCTTGTGATTTCTCAGTTCACTCTTTGTGCCAATACAAGAAAAGGCAACCGCCCCGATTTTTTCGGAGCGGCAAAGCCTTGTGTTGCAGAGCCGTTGTATCACCGCTTTATGAATAACCTTCGCGAAGACTTCGGTCTTTCTGTTGAAGAGGGTGAGTTTGGAGCGGATATGAAAGTATCTTTGACAAATGACGGCCCGGTCACAATAATTATTGACACCGACGATCTCAAAAAATGAAAATAGTTTTAAAAACAGATTTAAAATCATTAAGCAAACATTATATCGAAACTCTTGTGCTTCTCTATCTGCCGATGGAAAAATTCGGTGAAAATGATTCGGAAAAAAAGCTTACTCTTTCGGTACAGCTTGAAGACGGAAAATATTTCGGAAGTGCAGTTTATGAAGCAGACGGTATCTTTGAAAAAGAAGAGCTTTCAATTGAAAGGTTTTCGGACGAAGGTTTTGAAATCAGTGCAAAGAGCTTTGCAGGTAAGCTTTTTATCTCACTTTTTGGCAGAGTTTTCGGATACTATCCTCCTTGGGGGATGCTGACAGGTGTGCGGCCCGCAAGGTTTGCACTTGATATGATGAATATTGCAAAAACCTACGAGGCAACAAAACTTCTTCTTTGCAACAACTATCTTTGTACCCCAGAAAAGGCGGACCTTGCAATCAAGGTCGCACAATTTGACAAAAGGGTTTATGAAAACCGGGGCAATAAGGATTACAGCCTTTATATCGGGATTCCTTTTTGTCCTACAAGATGCAGATATTGTTCTTTTGTTTCATATTCAACGCCGTCTTTGCTTTCGCTTATACCCGAATATGTAGATATGCTTTTTGAAGAAGTTAAAATGCTTTTATATACAGCAAAAGAGCTGTCGCTTAATTTGAAGAGCATATATGTCGGCGGAGGAACTCCGACAGTGCTTGACGAAGAACTTCTTGAAAGCTTTCTTAAAAGGCTTTATCCGCTTTTGGAAGGCACAAATTTCGAAGAATTTACTTTTGAGGCGGGACGCCCCGATACCGTTACTGAAAAAAAGCTTTCCGTACTTAAAAAATACGGCGTTACAAGAGTAAGTATCAACACACAGACCTCGAATGATGAAATTTTATCATCCGTCGGAAGAAAACATACATATTTCGATTTTGTAAACGCTTTTAATATGGCGAAAAAATATGGTTTCTCGGTTAATACCGACCTTATTGCGGGACTTCCGGGAGAAAGTGTTGAAAGCTTTAAGAAGAGCGTTTTGGATGTCATAAAGCTTTCGCCGGATAATATTACGGTTCATTCGTTTTCTCTTAAAAAATCTTCTGATTATACTTTGGATGGCGAGAAACTCGATCCGAAGGATGAAAGAATTTCGAATATGATTGAATTTTCCGCATCTTGTATGAAAGAAAACGGATATATGCCGTATTATATGTACCGTCAAAAAAACACAGGCGGAAATTTTGAAAATGTAGGATATACAAAAAATGAGAAAGACGCAGGTCTTTATAATGTATATATGATGGAAGGTATTCATACCATACTTGCCGCAGGTGCAGGAGCATCAACCAAACTCGTTTTTGAAAATCTTACAAACAGCGAAAAAATTTATAATCCCAAATATCCTTTCGAATATTTGAGGGACAGGGAAAATATCCTTAAACACGGGCAAATAATAAAATCCTTTTACGATAACAGATACTATGAAAAGTAGGTGTATTAATTTTGGCTTTTAAAGGCGCAAAAAAGAGAAGCGGTCAGACATTTATGTTTGGCGCAGTCATTCTTATGATATCAAATCTTCTTGTAAAGATAATAGGTGCAGTATTTAAAATTCCGCTTCAGCATCTTATTGCGGATGACGGTATGGCGTATTTTCAGGCCGCATATGACATTTATGTATCTTTCTATATGATATCGACAGCAGGTATTCCTGTTGCAATATCAAGAATGATCGCTACAAGCAACAGCCGCGGAAATTATAAAGAAGTAGAAAAGATATTTAAGATAGCATATTGGGTGTTCTTTATAATCGGCGCTCTTGCGACTGTTCTTATGATATGCTTTTCAAAAATGTTTGCAAATGTGGCAAAGCTTGAAGGTGCCGAATGGGCGATAATAGTTATAGCACCGACTTTGTTTTTCATCTGTCTTTCATCGGCATACAGAGGTTATTTCCAAGGGCTTCAAAATATGGTGCCCACAGGTGTATCTCAAGTTATAGAATCCTTGGGTAAACTCGGAGTCGGACTTATAGCCGGCTGGTATGCTATATCGCAGGGCTATCCGATATATACAGTTGCCGCATTTGTTATCTCCGGCGTTACTCTCGGTGTTGTTGCAGCAACCGTCTATATCGCAATATTTAAACGCATGTTTAAGAGTGCGGAAGAAGAAGCGCAAGCAAACGCTCTTGAGGTAAGAAGCACAAAGAGCCTTCTTTACGAGCTTGTCATCATATCCATTCCCATATCGCTCGCATCCTCCATAATGGGACTTACAAATTCCGTTGACGCAATGCTCGTTACTAGCCGTCTTACGGATGTATGGGTGGCTCAGGGGCTTGAATATAAAGCTGCAAATGAGATTGCAACAAAGATCTATGGTGCATATTCTATGCCAAAAACCCTTTTTAATATGCCCACAACATTGATCTACCCCTTTGCAATAAGCGCTCTTCCGGCACTTTCGAAGTATTACGGCAACGGCGATAAAGAAAAGGCAAAATCTTTGATGGAATCAACTTTCAGAGTGTCTGCAATCGTCGCACTTCCTTGTGCTTTGGGAATGTCTGCTATGGCGCATCCCATACTTTCACTTATTTTCCGCGAGAATCAGATAACTGGTACAGTTACAAATATAGATGTCGTAGCCCCTTGCCTTATGGTGCTCGGACTTTCGGTATTCTTCCTGGGAATGATATCGGTTACAAATTCTGTTTTACAGGCATATCATTTCCAGAATGATACGATCATTTCAACCGTCCTGGGCATAATCATCAAGGTTATTGCGACATATTTCCTTACGGGGATACCTGATGTGGGAGTAGTAGGTGCCGCAATCGGAACTGCTCTTTGCTATTTTACAATAATGATAATGAATATGTTCTTTATCATAACAAAAGTAAAGCTTTTCCCCGGCCTTAGAAAAACATTCCTAAAGCCTTTTACAGCATCTGTTGTATGTATAATTCCCTGTCTTTTGATATATCGCTATATGAGCGGAATGATAAGTCCGAAGATTACAACGGTTGCGGCGATTTTTGCTGCTGCTGTGGTATATGTTGCGGTGCTTTTGCTCATAAAAGGTGTATGTGTTGAAGATATCAAGATGATGCCGAAATCCGATAAAATAATCAAAATTCTCAGAAAGGTAAAGCTTCTCGATGAATAAAAATGCAGTAAACGAGCTTCTTGATAAAGAAAGCTATAATATTGACGATCTTATAAAAATAATGGAACTGCTTCGTTCGGAGGGAGGATGTCCCTGGGACAGAGAGCAGACTCATAAATCAATAAGAAACAATCTTATTGAAGAAACATACGAAGCGGTCGAAGGAATAGACAACGGCGATGATGAAATACTAAAGGAAGAACTCGGAGATGTTCTTTTACAGGTGGTTTTCCATGCAAGAATTGCACAGGAGGAAAATTCATTTGATATAAATGATGTTGCGGACGGTGTTTGCAAAAAGCTTATTTTAAGGCATCCTCATATTTTTTCTGATATAAAAGCCGAAACTTCGGATAAAGTTCTTGAAAACTGGGATGCTATTAAAAAGGAAGAAAAGAATCAGAAAACCGCATCCGATACTTTGAAAGCTGTGTCGAGTGCGCTTCCTGCACTTTCAAGAGCATCAAAAATCGCATCAAAAGCAGGGAAGGCCGGATTTACTTATCCGGATGTATCTGCCGGTATGTATAAAGCGAAAGAAGAATTCAGCGAGGTGGAAAAAGCAATTTTTTCTGATGATAAAGAAAAAATCGAAGAAGAATTCGGCGACCTTCTTTTTGCAGTTGCAAATGCCGCAAGACTTTCCGGAGTAAACCCCGAGGAAGCTTTGTATAAGGCAAACGAAAAATTCATAAACAGATTTTCAAGAATGGAAAAGATTGCAAATGAAGAGGGCAAACAACTTTGTGAATTAGATGTAAATAACTTGCTCGATTTTTGGAAAAAAGCAAAAAAAATCTGAAAAATTTGCATTTTTTTTGATAAAAAGAACAAAAAAATTGTTTAAAATGTTGCTTTTTTGGATTAAAGTGATTATAATATAATCATACCAATTATAATTAACATAAGGAGATTTTACCTATGAACAAGACAGAAATGATCGCAAAAGTTGCGAAAGAAGCGGGCCTTACAAAGGATCAGGCTTCCAAAGCTGTAAATGCAGTTTTCGGTTCTATCACAGAAACTCTTGCAAACGGTGATAAAGTTCAGCTTATCGGCTTTGGTACATTCAGCGTTAAGCACTGCGCAGCAAAAGAAGCAAGAATCCCCAAGACAGGCGAAAAGAAACTCGTTCCCGCTACAGACCGTCCTAAGTTCTCTGCAGGACAGGCTCTCAAGGACGCTGTTGCAAAGAAGTAATTTTTACACAGTCAAGTGCCATATGCCGTCCGGTGTATGGCACTTTTTCTTTGTATGGCGAAAAAAGGAGAAAAATATTAATGAGACTCGATAAGTTTTTAAAGGTTTCAAGAATAATCAAGAGAAGAACTGTTGCAAATGATGCTTGTGATAATTCTCTTGTAACAGTAAACGACAGACCTGCAAAAGCGTCATATGATGTTAAGGTAGGGGATATAATATCTATAACATTCGGCGAGCGTACCGTTAAAGTAAGAGTGCTTGAAATAAATGAACATGCTTTAAAAAAGGACGCGGCTTTGATGTATGAAGCTGTTGAATAAAGGTAATAATACGGATTTTTTTAACATATACATTTTCCGAAGGGAGAGTTGTATATGGACACAACAAAAAATTTTTCAAAGCATCACACAATTTGTGTGAAAGAAAGAAAAAGTATGACGGTAACAGGTGTTACCGAAATAATAAAATTTGACGAAAACTGCGTTTCACTCGACATTTCCGACTGTCAGCTCAATATTGAAGGCGAAGAACTCAAGATCGAATCTTTCAGCACAGACCAGGGGGATGTGAATATTTCGGGGCATATAGATGCTGTTATCTACCTCGGAACAACACAAGCTTCCTACCGCAGAGGGTTTTTAAAAAGGATTTTTTCATATGACGACAGGTGATTTTTTTAAAGACACCGTTTTTTCTTCGTCAAATCCTTTTGCTCTTATGCTTTGTGCGGCAATTACAGGAATTCTTTTCGGTGTTTTTAAAGATGTTATGAAAATACCCGAAAAGCTTATCGGAAAAAATTCTGTGCTTATATTTGCATCTGATTTTTCCGGCATAGTCTGTGCATATTTATTTGTGTTTATTTGTGCTCTGCATTTTAATCACGGTATAATCAGATGGTATCATCCTGTGATTTCTGCTGTCTTTCTTTTTGTATATAAAAAGACGGTTTCAAAAGCTGTAGTTTGGTTTTTTGATAAGCTTTGCGGCTTGGTGATAAAAATACTTCAAACGGTATATAAATTGTTTATGTATCCTGTAAATCTCATCAAAAAGTTATTGCAAAAGCTTTATGACAGGGCAAGTGTATTTATAATACTGTTCGTTCAGAAAAGGAAATACGATAAAAAACGCGTAAAATATCACAAATCGGCATCAACAGGTTTTAATCTTGTGCCGTACAAAAAAGGGGAGCATAAAAACAATGTCAAAAAAACTCGGAGCCGTAGCAATACTTCTCATAATCGTGCTTTTGATAGTTGCAGCATTCAGGCTTCAAATGGAACTTAATGAATTGCGAGACGAAGCGGAAGAGCTGACACAGCAGTTAAACGAAGCACGGCTTGAAAAGGAAAAGGTAGAAAGAGATTATGATATGATGAGAAAAAATCTTGATGAGTATCTGGAAAAAGAGGCGCTTGAACACGGATACCGCTATCCCAATACAAAAGAGTTTACAAACGATATGGCAGAAAATTGACAGAAGGTTTAAAAAGTTGAGAGTTATAAATACATCAGAAATAAAAGAAAAAGTAAAAGAGCTTTTTATCAGTGCAAATTACAATTTGCCGGAGGATATATTCAAAAAAATTAAAATATGTAAAGACAGCGAAGAGAAGCCTCTTGCAAAGAGTATTCTTGAAAAGCTTGCGGAAAACTGCGATGCCGCAAAAAGGATAAATGTGCCGATATGTCAGGACACAGGAATGGCAATCGTTTTTCTCGAAATCGGTCAGGAAGTCTTTCTCGAAGGAGAAGCGCTTGAAGACTCGGTAAACGGTGGAGTTTTACAGGCATACGAGGAAGGTTTTCTGAGAAAATCAGTAGTTTCAGATCCTCTATTTGAAAGAAAAAATACCAACAACAATACCCCGGCAGTGATTTTTACAAAAATAGTTCCGGGGGATAAGATTACAATAATTGCAGCTCCCAAAGGTTTCGGCAGCGAAAATATGAGTGCAATAAAAATGTTTACCCCGTCTGCAAAAAGAGAAGATATAATAAATTTTGTTGTTGATACAGTAAAAAATGCGGGAAGCAATCCATGCCCTCCGATAATTGTAGGAGTTGGTATCGGCGGTGATTTTGAATACTGTGCATACCTTTCAAAAAAAGCGCTTATTCGAGATACAGATATCCAGAACGAGAATAAGGATTATGCACAGCTTGAAAAAGACATACTGTCTGCGATAAACGAAACCGATATCGGACCGCAGGGATTTGGCGGAAAAACCACATGTCTTGCTGTTAATATAGAATATTTTCCAACTCATATTGCGGGTCTGCCGTGTGCTGTAAATATAGGCTGCCATGTTACAAGGCATGCAAAGGCTGTAATATGATAAAATAATCAAATTGGCTGTTAAAATAACTAAATTGTGATATTTTTATGTGAAAATTGCATAAAAACTATTTACAAATGCTGATGAATATGTTATAATATACTCAAGATAAGCTAAGAGTTTATCTAAATCTATTTCTTTTTTGCAAAGGAAAGCGAAACGGGGCTGTTTCGGCTTTCCGATTGCCCCCGAAAGTTTTTTCTTTGCAAGTTTTCTAAGGAGGCATGGTTATGAAGACTGTTATTACCAACCGCAAATTCGAAACATCCGAAAAACTCAAGGGTATTATCGAACGCAAGATATCCAGACTTGACAGATTTTTCCCCGAGGATGAAACAGCGAACATTACACTTTCCACAAGGGGAAAATACGCAAGAGTTGAAATAACCATCTTCTATAAAGGAACAATCTTCCGCGCTGAAGAAGAAAATACTGATGTAGTCATCGCACTTTATGATGCGGTTGATACACTTGAACGCCAGATAAGAAAGAATAAAACAAAGCTCTCGAAGCGTCTGCGTGAAAACGCGTTTGAATCTGTTCCCGGCGATGAAATACTTGATGATTTTGAAGAAGATGTAATCGGAATTACAAAAACAAAGAGCTTTGTTCTTACCGATATGACACCGGAAGAGGCAGTATTGCAAATGAATCTTCTTGCTCATAATTTCTATATGTTCAGAGATGCATCGACAGGAAAAATAAGCGTGGTATACGCAAGAGGAAACGATGAATACGGTCTTATTATTCCGGAAGATTAATAATTGAATATTTATAAAAAAAGAGGAACTTCGGTTCCTCTTTATTTTGTTGCAAAGCAGTAATGCTCATAAAATATAATTTTAATTTGTGTTTTTTGGTGACTTTGTTGCCGAAAAACACACCTTTATATGGCGTTTGCGGTGAGAAAACGCCATATGAGGGGGAGTACATGAGGGGGAACTTGTTCCCCTTCGTGAAGAGTGGCGTTTCAGCGACACTCTGAAAGAGGAACTTCGGTTCCTCTTTTATTTTTGAATTTTAAGTCTTTCGTATTCCGACTCAAGCTTTTCTTTGAGATTTGCATCCGCTTTTATAAGAGGAAGTCTTATATCTTCTTTACAAAAATTCGCATACGACATAATATGCTTTATAGGGATGGGATTTACATCGGCAAAAAGAAGTCTTGAAAAATTAAGATATTTTCTGTATAGAGATACTGCGGTTTCTCGGTCACCGTCCAAAAAGTGACGGCATATCGCGCTCGTTACTGCGGGAAATATATTTGCCATAACGGAAATTATACCCGAAGCGCCTACAGCAAGACACGGCAAAAGAAGATCGTCGTTTCCGCAGTACAAAGGAAGTTCAGGACATTTTTGCACAGTAAGTGCGATGTCCGAAAGATTAGTACCCGCTTCTTTTATGCCTTCGATGTTTTTTATCTTCTTTAGTTTTTCATATGTTTCCGGTGTTATGTTTACATTCGTACGGCCCGGCACATTATATGCAATGACAGGCTTTGTGCTTGCGCTTGAAACTCTTTCGTAATGGGCAAGTAAGCCTTCCTTATTTGTTTTGTTGTAGTAGGGAGTTACGACAAGAAGCGCATCCGCTCCGTATTCGCAAGCATATAGCGACATTTTGACAGCTTTTTCAGTATCGTTTGAACCGGTTCCTGCAATAACGGGAATTCTGCCGTCTATACGCTTGACTGTGTGTTTTATAAGTTGTTTATGCTCCTGATAGGAGAGAGAAGCATTTTCGCCTGTGGTGCCGGCCACAGTAATTGCACTTATTCCTTCAGATATTTGGAATTCTATAAGCTTGTCGAGGGCATAATAATCTATTCTGCCGTCTTTCATTGGTGTTATTATAGCGGTACAAGCACCGCTGAAAATTGGTTTTTTCAAAAATATCATCCTTAAATTGTTATTCGTCCTGATATATAGTATTCAAAAGGCAGATTTTGTGCTATTTGGTTTGTGAATTTTAACATTGTACTTTTTGCATAAAAAAGCGGAAAAAAAGTATTACTTTTCAACAAAATGGGTGCAAAAAGTACTTGACATTTCATACAAAAAAGTATAAAATATTGTAAGAATATGAAAATTGCTGTAAAAAGTGCACATATAAAATATTAGCATTAAAATGGTTTTTCAAAAAAACTTTGTGCAATTTGTTGACTTTCGAAAGGATTTTTTATGGATTGGATAGAAATCGCCGTAAAAACCACAACCGAAGGAATAGACCCCGTTTCGGGAATTCTTATAATGAACGGTATTACGGGTTATGCGGTTGAAGATAAATGCGATTTTGAGGAATTTCTCCGAGATAAGGAAGTTTACTGGGATTATATCGAAGATTCTTTGATGAAGCTTCGCGAATGTGATACAACAGTGACTTTTTATGTTACAAACGATGCGGAAGGTATCGAACAGCTTTCCCTTATCAAGTCCGAACTTTCAAGACTTCTAAAAGAAGATACAGATAAAAAGTTCGGAGAGCTTTCGGCAGAAGTTAAAAATATTGCCGAAGAGGATTGGGCAAATAACTGGAAAAAGTTTTTCAAGCCGCTGAATATAGGCGAGCGCCTTGTGGTAAAGCCTACATGGGAAAATCTCGACGATGCAAACGGCAGAACGATAGTAGAGATAGATCCTTCGTCTTCGTTCGGTACGGGTTCTCATACAACAACAAAGCTTTGCCTTGAATATATTGAAAAAATAGACAGTTTGCTTGGTGAAAAGAACTACGAAATGATAGATGTGGGATGCGGTTCCGGAATACTTGGAATTGCGGCACATAAACTGTCCGGCGCTCATGTTACGGCAATTGATATCGAAGAAAATTCAATAAGAGTTGCTAAAGAAAATTTTGAAACAAACGCGGTAGACGAAAATGCTTACGATCTTTTTATCGGAAGTATTACAGATGATGAGGAACTTTGGAAAAAAGTTTCTTCGGTAAAATATAAAATGCTTGCGGCAAATATTGTTGCAGATGTTTTAAAAGCGATGGCGCCGTATTTTAATGAAATACTTGCTGATGACGGATATGCAGTGATTTCGGGAATAATTGCCGAAAGAGCTGATGAGGTCGAGCAAGCGTTTCTGAATACCGGTTTTGGCGTAAAGGAAAAGAATACCAAAGACGGCTGGACAGCAATTCTTCTTGTCCGTGAAAAACGATAAGAGGTATAAATATGCCGAGATTTTTTATAAAAGATGCTGACATAGGGAATACTGATACGGTAACGATAACAGGCGAGGACGCAAGACATATATCCTTTTCTTTGAGAATGAGAGTCGGCGACAGCATAACTTTATGCGATTTTTATAATTATGAATATGACTGTACTATTAAATCAATAGACGGAGAGAGGGTAGTGCTTTCTGTTGATGACAAGCACCCTTCACAAAATGAGCCTGATGTAAAGGTAAGCATTTATCAGGCCCTTCCGAAGTCGTCAAAGCTTGAGCTTATTATACAGAAGTGCGTCGAACTCGGTGTTTTTGAGATAATCCCTGTTTTGTCTTCGAGATGTATTTCACGACCTGACGAGAAATCTTCCGAAAAGAAAACGAAACGGTATAATGCTATATCCGAAGAAGCGGCAAAGCAGTCGGGAAGAGGAATAATTCCGAAAGTCTGCGAAACCGTATCCTTCAGAAATGCAATAGACAGAATGAAGCAGTCGGATATCGCGTTTATGTGTTACGAACAGGAAGATACAGACGGCGGAAATGATCTTAAATCATTTTTGAACAAAAAAATTGATGATAATATAAAGTCAATATCCTTTTTTGTCGGGCCGGAGGGCGGTATATCGGAGGAAGAGGTAAAATATGCCAAAGACTGCGGTGTGTCTTGTGTAAGCCTCGGAAAAAGAATATTGCGTACAGAAACCGCTCCTCTTTGCGTGCTTTCTTGTATTATGTATGAAACGGAAAATATGAAATAAAGTAAAGGAGTAAAACTATGGCAAAGAAATCAAAGAAATCAACCCAGCAGTACAAAGAAGATGTAATTTTCTTCCGAATCAGTTCTCTTTTCATTCTTGCGTGTGCCGCAATATTTGGCATATTCAGTTTGAAAAACACAACATCCGGTGCATTCTACAGGCTTGCACACACACCTGCGTTTACAATCGCTATGGGAATATTCCTTTTGATAGCACTCGGATATTTTGTATATTGCAGAATAAACAAGATCGATGAATCCGAGAAGACATATGCAAGTATTAACATTCTTTCTGTTGCTGCATATGCTTTTGGCTTTACTTTCTATTGGGGAAGATGGGGACTTCATGCAGACTTTGAAATGCTTATAACTCTCACAATCGCCCTTCCGCTTCTTTATATAATCTATCATATTTACAAAAGAGACTTTTTCATTTTCTCTGTTGCAAATCTTCTCTTCATTTCCGGAATATGGTTTTTCATAAGAGGCGGTCTTTTGAATACTGTAATTGCAGCTGTGATTCTTGCTGTTTCCGCATCAACATGCTATATTGCATATAAGTCCGCAAAGAAGCTTTCGGCTTCCGATAACTATAAACACAGTTTTGTTCCTGTGTGTGTATCTTTCTTGATTGCAGTTGTTCTTGTAGTGCTTCTTAATATCATAAAGATTCCTTTCTTTACACATTCCATATCCTGGACAATAATGTTTTTCCAGTATCTTGCAGGCGGCATCTATTATACAATAAAGCTTATCAGGGAGGCGTAAATTATGTCTAACAGATTGTTTCAAAGTGTAATTCACCAAATGAAGGAAGCCATCGACAGAGTCCTTGGCATCATAGATGAAAACGGTACAGTCATCGCCTGCAGCGAGCTTGTTCGCATCGGCGAAGATAAAAAAGATATCATCGAAGGTATTGCGTATTCTATGGAAACATATACCCATGACGGTTACACATACCGTCCCATCGGAACCCACGCAAAGCTTGATTATGTTATTATGGTTGAAGGTGACGACAAGACAGCATACGAAATCGCATCTGTTCTTGCTGTTTCTCTCAATAATATCAAGATCCTTTATGACGAAAAGTATGATAAATCCAGCTTTATCAAGAACATAATACTTGACAACATTCTTCCCAGCGACATATATATTAAGGCAAAAGAGCTCAGATTTAACAGCGAGATCCCCAGAGTTGTACTTTTTGTACGCTTCCAGGATTCGGGAGATGTTATGCCTTATGACATTATGCAGAATATGTTCCCCGACAAAAATAAGGATTATGTAATAAGTGTCGGCGAAAACGATATAGTTCTTGTCAAGGAAGTTAAGGCGACCTGTGACAGCCGCGAACTTGAAAAGGTCGCAAATACAATCGTTGATACAACAAGTACCGAATTTTTCCAGAAGGTAACGGTTGGTATCGGAACTGTTGCCGAAAACATAAAAGACCTTGCCCGCTCATTTAAGGAAGCGCAGGTCGCAATTGAAGTAGGTAAGGTTTTTGATACCGAAAAGAATATTATAAACTATGAAAATCTCGGTATAGGAAGACTTGTATATCAGCTTCCCACAACACTTTGCGAAATGTTCCTTCAGGAAGTTTTCAAAAAGGGTTCGCTCGAAAGCCTTGACCAGGAAACTCTTATGACAATACAGGCTTTCTTTGAAAACAACCTTAATGTTTCCGAAACATCAAGAAAGCTTTTCGTACACAGAAATACTCTAGTATACAGACTTGAAAAAATCAGAAAGCTCACGGGTCTCGACCTTCGTGAATTTGAACACGCAATCACCTTTAAAGTTGCGTTGATGGTTAAAAAGTATCTTACATCAAAACCTGTTAAATATTAAAAAATACAGCCACGGTAAAGCCGTGGCTGTTATTTTATTATGATTTCATTTTTTTAATTGCTGATTGTATTAGCTTATATACTGCGTCTATTAAAAGCGAAAGTGCCAGCGAACATACCGCAACCGCAAAAACAACCGGTATAAAATATTTGATTCTGTCGGTTATCTGCGGTATTTTTTCGTTTAATAAAGGGTAAAAATGCTGATCAAAAATATATGAAAGAAGGTATCCTCCAAGACAGGCATCAGAAACGATATTAAGTCCTTTCTTTACAAAAGAAGGAGCATTTTCAAGTTTAAAATTCAGAAGAAATACAAACACAAGAAATGTCATAATGACATTAGGCAGCGCGCCCCAGTCCTGCCAGGGACCTGAAATGAATGTGCTGTTATAGCTTCTGTAAAAATTAAATGAGCCGAAGGCTAAAACGGAGATGAGAATTAATACAAGGTTCTGCCATTTCTTTATTTTTACCCCGAATTCCTTTATATAGCATCCGAGAAAATAGTAAGTTATAGGATAGATGTTTTGCCACCAGGAAGGAACGATTTTTGTGTACTGCCAATCTGATGAGGGGATTTTCCACCACAAAAGGGAGTTGAATTTATAAATGTTTACAACAGACGGAAGCGAAGTAAGAAAAATGAGGGTAAAAACCAAAATCAGCTTTTTCTTTTTGCTTTCAAGACTTCCGTATGCTCCGTTTAAAAAAGGGATAAGCAAGAAAAGACCGATATACATTTCGATATACCAGGCGTAACTTGCGTTTGTATAATTAAATATTCCTGCAATTCCGTTTGCAAGTCCTATGTCCTGCCCGAGATAGAATTTTTTATACAGAGCACATAAAATGCTTGCCGCAAGATAAACGAACAGCGTTTTTGTAATCTTTTGATAGTAGCCTTTTTCAAGCTTCTTTTTACCCATCAGAAAGCCTGTGAGTATAAGGAAAAGCGGTACGCATATCATAAAGAATGTACGAATCGTTGTCATTACAAACATTTCCCATCCCGCGACTGTTGTATAATAAAAGCCGCAGTTTAAAAAGAAATGCACAGAAACCACAGAAAAAAAAGCGCAAATTCTGATAATATCAAGGGCGCAGGAACGATTTTTTAAAGCGTTCATTTAAAATACCTCGTAAGCAGAATATATAATAATGTTTTTTACAGTTATTCTATATTACCATAATTTTTGTGCTTATTCAAGAATATAATTGAAAATACGCAAAAAAACTGTATAAATATGCGTTTTCTCTTGATTTATATTAAAAAGTGTGGTATAATAAATCATTAAAATTCTGCATTACCTTAGAAGTTATAAACAGGTTGCAGAAAATCTTTGAATTGGGGTTGAAGAAATGGCAGGATGGAATGTTGCCGCTTCAAACCGCAGTGCGCGTTTTATTCTCGGAAAGACAGTTACGGCAGATATTTCAAGCACTTTCCGCAAGCAGCTCCCCGGTAAGGGTGTATGCTTCGTAAACTACGGCAAAGTAAGAGCGGACGAAAATGACAGCGCGATTACAGAAAAACAGGCTTTTGTTATAGGTACTCACGGTCCTGTTTCTGTATTTACAGGCGAAGTTGTAGCTGTTGTTAAGACTCCCGATAAAAGGGAGTATTGGGTTGTCGGACCTAAAAATTCCGTATATTATGAACCTGATCTGCGTTTTCTTGTATCGGGTTATATCGACGGAGTAGAGGATAAAGACGAAATCGTTTTTGTTTCCTTTAACGAAAAAAGCTGCGGAGCGGTGCTTTTTACACTTATTGATGGAAAAAGATACTATATCCTCATCAGAAATATGTCGGGGCATGTCGGATTTCCCAAAGGTCATGTAGAGCTTGGGGAAGACGAAAATATGACAGCACTGCGTGAGATATATGAAGAAACAGGCGTAAACGCAAAACTCATAAAAGGCTTCAGAGAATCTTACAACTATCTCATAAACGGATATGTCCGGAAAGAGGCGGTTTATTATACGGCACCTTTTAATCCGGATGATGTCAAGATGGATATAATGGAGATCTCCGAATATAAACTTGCGACATACGAAGAAGCAATGAAGCTTTTAAACTACCCTCATGACAGAAGTATTCTCAGAAGGGCAAACGATTTTATTTCGGGCTATCTTGCCGCAAAGGCTGAGGATGGCGTCGATCTTATGTAAAAAACAAGAGAGAACATCAAACTGTTCTCTCTTTTTTGCTTTATATGAGTTTATTTTTTGCCTTGCTCCATCGCCTTTTTCATAGCAAGCGCAAGAGGACTTTCCGTTTTCGGTTCGTTCTTTTCCTGATGCTGCATAAACGAACGCACAAATTGTTTTGAGGCGGCTTTTCCGCTGTCATCCTTTGATTTAAAGAATGTGTCTGCCTTCTGCTTGAAACCGCATTTGCATACAAGAATCTTTCCCTCGCCCTGACCTCTCATTTCAAGAGTTTTGTGGCAAGTGGGACAACGGGCACCTGTTTTTACAGAAAGGCTTTCGTGATATCCGCAATCTCTGTCCTGACATACAAGAAGCTCTCCCTTTTTGCCGTTGACCTTTAGAAGCATTTTCCCGCATCTCGGACAGGGGGTGCGTGTCATATTGTCGTGCTTGTAGGTAGCTTCGCTGTTTTTAACCGTTTTGACAAGCTCGGTTGCGTATGTGCGTATTTCTGAAAGAAATGTTTCTTTTTTAGCCTCGCCTTTTGCTATCTTTTCAAGTTCCATTTCCCATTTGGCCGTAAGTAGAGGTTCTTTTAATTCGCTCGGAACGATATTGATAAGCTGTATACCCTTTGATGTGGGGTATATGCTTTTTTCTTTCTTTTCGATATAGAATGTGGAATATAGTTTTTCTATGATATCGGCTCTTGTTGCGGGTGTTCCGAGCCCTGCACCGATAAACTCTTTCATCTTGCGATCCTTGATGAATTTTGACGGATTTTCCATAGCAGAAAGAAGAGATGCTTCGGTATATCTTGAAGGAGGAGTTGTTTTAAGCGCCTTTATATCGGTTCCGATACATTTTATCTTTGCACCCTTCACAAGAGAGGGAAGGCTTGTATCGCTTTCAGAATCGTCTTTTTCTTCCTCGTCGTCGCTGTCTGTGATGCCGAGTTTTTTCCATCCGTAATCAATTATTTCTTTACCTGTTACGAAAAAGCTTTCGCCGCCGCATTCAAGCTCCGCCTTTACCTGACGGTAAACAAAATCGGGATAGAAGCATGAGAAAAATCTTGATGCCACAAGTACATATATCTTTTTTTCCTCATTGGTAAAAGATATCATATCCGGCATTTCCTCGGTCGGGATAATGGCATGGTGATCGGAAACCTTTGCGGCGTTTACACAAAGCTTATTTATTGTGCGGCGAGTGCGCATAATATCCTTTGCTGTTTCGGAAAGTGTACCTACACTTGCCGCACGGACACGATCATAAAGAGTCGGCACTATATCTTCCGTAATATATCTTGAATCGGTTCGGGGATATGTGAGAGCTTTTCTTACTTCATAAAGCTTTTGCATTACAGAAAGAGTTTCCTTCGGCGACATACCCCAAAGCTTGTTTGCATCTCGCTGAAGCTCGGTAAGATCATAAAGCATAGGTGCGGGAACTCTTTTTTCTGTCGCTTTTACTTCTTTGACGGTAAATTCCTTGCCGTTTATCTTTTCAGCAAGCTTTTGTGCGTCTGCCATTTCGTTCATTGCCGAAACTCCGTCGCTGTTTCTGTATATAGCTTTAAAAGAAGAAAATTTTGCATGGAGATTAAAATAATCTTTTGCCTTGAAATTGTTTATCTCTTTTTCTCTTTCAACAATTATCGCAAGGGTAGGGGTCTGAACTCTTCCTGCAGAAAGCTGTGCATTGTGTCTGCAGGTAAGTGCTCTGGTAACATTAAGCCCCACAAGCCAGTCAGCCTCGGCTCTTGCTTTCGCCGCATTGCAAAGAGGAAGATAGTCTTTTCCGTCTTTCAAATTGTTAAATCCGTCCTTTATCGCTTTGTCTGTCTGGGAAGAAATCCAAAGACGGCGAATGGGCTTCTTGCAGGCGGCTTTTTCTATTATCCATCTTGCAACAAGTTCGCCTTCGCGTCCTGCGTCGGTTGCGATTATGATATCAGAAACATTATCAGATAAAAGGAGTTTTTTTACTGCCGTAAACTGCTTTGAAGTTTCCTTTATGATAACAAGCTTCATCTTGTCGGGAAGCATAGGTAGAGTTTCAAACGACCATTTTTTATATTCATCTCCGTATTTTTCGGGGTCGGCTAAAGTTACAAGATGACCGAGCGCCCAGGTAACGATATATTTGTCTCCCTCCATAAAACCTTCGCCTTTTTTTCTTGCGCCGATAACACGCGCGATCTCGCGGGCAACAGAGGGCTTTTCTGCAAGTACCAGAGTTTTTGCCAAGATATTTTCTCCTTTCGGTTTTGTCCTTATTTAAGAACAGTTAGTTTATGATTGATGTTTTGTGTTTCGCCGGGTGCTATCTGAAGTATTCCCGGACGGTGTGTGATATCATAAACGGAATCCGTCATATCCGGGAATCCGCACCAGGGCTCAATGCAGATATAAGGTTTGTTAGCGTCCGACTGCGTCCATAAAAGCAGATGTGAAAAATCGGAAAATTCCAGACGGATACGCCTTTCAAGATCGACCGATACAAGCTCGAGTGCCTTCGAATTAAATTTTGAAAAAACAAGCGCATCAACAGAAAAATATTTGTAATCAAGCTTTAGTGTGTTTGAATCGGTAAGTATTCTCTCTGTTTTGTAATCAAGAAGATTTCCGTTTACAATGTGTGAATCAAGAGTTTCGGATTTATCAAAAACTATTGAATAATTGTTTATTCCTTCGGGACAGAAATATGCCTCATGCGCTCCGATTGAGTAATACATTTTTTCGTTGCCGGTGTTTTTTACGCAATAATCTACAGAAAGTGAGCTTTTATCAAGAGTATATATGATACGCAATTCGAAGCTGAAAGGATAAACTTTAAGGGTTTTCTCGTTGTCTCTGTAAAAGAAGGTTACCGAATTTTCATCGACCTTTTCGATAGAAAACAAAGCGTCTTTTACAAATCCATGCTTGGGAAGAAAATATTCTTTTCCGCCGTATACGAATTTGCCGTCCTTAAGTCCTCCGCAGATCGGAAAAAGTATAGGTGAGGAATACTCCCACACATTTGTATCTCTGAAAATATATTCTTTTCCGCTGATTGTTTTCAAGCTGTGAAGCTCAGCTCCTTTATCGGAAAAAAATGCAGTAAGATGACTGTTTTTTAAAGTAACGATTTTTGACATTTTATATCTCCTTATGTCAAAACAAAGAATATGCCGCTTTTTTGTTATGTTTTGCCCTGAACACAAGGCTTTTTAATAAAATAATTATACCGAATTGTATGTTAAAAGTCAATAAGCGAGGAGTTTTCTTGCCAAATAAAAAGAACTTTCGGGTATTGCTTTTTTTTATGAAATATGTTACAATAATCTGTATAGCAAAATCGGCGGAAAGGATGTGTTTTTACCGCATGACATATACAAAACTTGCGGTAGTAACAGGACCTACCGCATCGGGAAAATCTTCCCTTGCACTATCCCTTGCAAAGCACTTTCACGGCGAGATTGTCTCGTGCGATTCCATGCAGCTTTATAAGGGAATGGATATCGGAACTGCAAAGCCCACAAAGGAAGAACAAACGGAAGTAAAACACCATATGATAGATGTGCTTGACATTAACGACAGCTTTTCGGTTGTCGATTATGTGAAAGCGGCGGAGCTTTGTATTTCAAATATCTATTCAAAAGGGAAATTGCCGTTTTTCTGCGGAGGAACCGGACTTTATGTAGATGCTCTTGTAAATTCAACAGAGTTCGGAGATATGAAAAATCTTCCTGAGTACAGGGAAGAACTTTATGCTTTTGCCGAGGAAAACGGAAGCGAAGCTCTTCATAAAATGCTCTCTCAGACAGACCCTGAGGCGGCAGAAAAGATAGATCACCGCAATGTAAAAAGAGTTATAAGAGCACTTGAAGTTTATAAAGCTTCGGGTATGACGATATCCGAATGGCAAAGACGCTCAAAGCTTCTGCCTCCGAAATTTGATTCGCTTGTTATGACGATCGAATATGAGGACAGACAAATTCTTTATGACAGAATAAATAAAAGAGTAGATATGATGCTTGAAGCGGGACTTATCGGCGAAGTAAAAAGGTTATATGACGAAGGTATATTTTCGACGGCAACAGCTTCTCAGGCGATAGGATATAAAGAATTTATCCCGTATCTTGAGGGGACATCTTCTCTTGAAGATTGTGTGGAAAGACTGAAAATAGAATCAAGAAGATATGCCAAGAGGCAGATGACCTGGTTCAGACGGAATGATAAAATAAAGCGTATTACAGCAGACGGTAAAAGTTCAGAGGAGATCTTCGAAGAAGCAAAGGAAATATGCGAAGAATTTTTCAAGCCTGAGCTTATCTGGAGTGTAAAATATTGACAGAAAGGGGAAAAGGTATGCTTGATCCGAAGAAAATAATTAAAGCGGTACTTGTATCTGCGGGATGTGTTTTTGCGATATTTTATATGTACCGGCAACTAATAGGCCTTCGGGGAGAAAAGCTTGAAACCGAAAATGCCCTTAATGTCACATACGAAAGAACAGTATCATCAACCGGCTATATTTTAAGAAGCGAAAGACTTCTTGAAACCGTAAGCGGAGGCTCTGTTTTTTCGGTTCTTGAAGACGGTGAAAGAATAGGCGCAGGGATGGCTGTTGCAAATGTATATGCAACCGAGGCAGAGGCGGGAAGCAAGGCAAGACTTGATATTATTGATTCGAAACTTGATGTTCTTGAAAGCAGTACCGTTGATCACGAATATTTTTCGGCAAACCTTTCAAAGCTTGAAAGGGACAAAAACGAAGTTTTAAAAAATGTCATAAAATATAAAACGCAAAATGATTTTGGTGAAGCTATTCTCAAGAAAAGAGAACTGCTTATCAAAATGAACAAACTGTCAACAGTAAAAAGCGGAAGTTCTTTTGACAAACAAATAGAAGAACTGCGTGACGAAAGAACAAGTCTGACGGTGGGGCAGGGAGAACCCATTCTTACCGTATACGCTCCGGAGGCAGGTTATTATTCGGGTGTCCTTGACGGTTATGAAAATATATTTTCTTCGGAAATTATTGATACTTTGACTATATCGGGATTTGAAGAGCTAAAAAAAGCATTGCCCGAAAAGCAGCCTGAAAACAGCGTCGGCAAAATTATTACAGACAGCAGATGGTATGTAATGTGCGAGCTACTGAAAGAGGAAACCGTACCGTTTGAAAACGGAAAATACTACGAAATAGTTTTCCCGTATTCGGCAAATCTTTCGGTTAGAATGCAACTTCACAAAACCATCAGCGAAACAGATAAAAATACTGAAATACTTATTTTTACAACAGATGAAATGCCCGAGGGGTTTTCATATACCCGTTCGCAGAAGATAGAAATAGTAAGCGAAACCTATAAAGGCCTTAAAGTTCCTAAAGCTGCGATGAGAAGACTTGAAGATAAATTTGACGGAGTATATATACTCATCGGCGAAACAGTCTATTTCCGCAGAGCCGAGCCTGTTTTTGAAATTGAAGATTATTATATAATCCGTACGGAAAGCGAGCAGGAGAAAACCCAAACTGCGGCAGATCAGGCTGTAGTCGACGGGACTCAGACCGCAACAGAACAAGAAACGCAAAAGAGCTATAAATACCTTTCGCTTTATGATAATGTTATTGTGGCAGGTAAAGAGCTTTATGACGGAAAACGCATAAAATAAACACGGAGGATAAAATGACACAAGAAGAAAAAAGATCGATCCGTGAGGGTGTGGAACTTGTACTTAAAAACGCAAAAGAAGCGGCGCAAAGGTCGGGAAGAAACCTCGATGATATACGCATCGTACTTGCTACAAAAACTCAGTCTGCCGAAAAAATAAACTATGCCGCCTCCTGCGGAATAACGGAAATCGGCGAAAACAGAGTACAAGAGCTTCTTGATAAATACGAGAGCCTTGACCGTGAAAATCTTAAAATACATTTTATCGGCACATTACAGACAAATAAGGTGAAGTATATTATTGATAAAGTATGCCTTATACATTCAGTAAACAGCAAAAAACTTGCCGCGGAAATTGATAAACAGGCGAGAAAACACGGTATTGTTTCTGAAATACTTGTTGAGATAAATGCTGTTTCGGAGGAGTCGAAAACAGGTGTTGATGAAAGTGAACTTTATGAGCTTCTGGAGTTTATTTCAACTCTTGAAAATGTAAAAGTTAAAGGGCTTATGGCAATACCGCCTGCACCCCAAAATATCCATAATTCAGAAAAAAACAGCACATCAGAAGGTGCAATTGTAAACAATTTGCAAATTAATGGCGTTTCGAGGCATTATTTCAGGAAAATTCTGCAAATATTCCTTGACATATCGGCAAAAAAAATGGATAATATCAATATGGAGATTTTATCTCTCGGAATGTCGGGAGATTATATCGAAGCAATCGAAGAAGGTTCAAACCTTATCCGTCCCGGAAGAGCGGTTTTCGGCGAAAGACCGAAAATCGTCTGATCCATAAGGACGGCTTATAAGTTTATTATTAAAAATTATTATATTTTATCGGAGGATTATACCATGGGACTTTTTGAAAACATCATGAGCAAAATCGCACCTGTTGATCCCGTTGAAGAACAGGATTACAACGAACAGGATTATAAGCCTGAACAGGCAGCTTATATTCCGAGAGATCCCCGCAGCTCGGGTGCACAGCAGACAGCTTCCGTACCCACTCCTGCTAAGGTATCAAGCGTAGGTACAAATGTTATGGGCTCTGCTATCGAAATGAAGGTTGTAAAACCCAGAGAATTCGATGCGGTTGCTGATATTGCAAATCTTCTTCTTGACGGAAATACGGTTCTTCTCAATCTTGAAGACACAAACAAGGAAACAACAAGAAGACTTATCGATTTTATGACAGGTGTGGCGTATGCTATCAACGGTGATCTCCGCAGAATTGCAAACAACACATATGTTGTAACACCTAACAATGTTAAGGTTTCCGATAACGAAGAAGCAGTAGCTATGCCTTCCGTTGAAGCTGAAGACATAATCTGATAAAAGTTTACGGATGCAGACAATATCCGGCATTTTTTGGGCTGTTTTAAAAGCAACGGAAATCATTTTGATTCTCAGAGCAATACTTTCATGGCTTCCTGTTTTCGGAGGCATTTCCGAGATACTTGAAAGGGTAACCGAGCCTGTTATTCTACCGGCAAGGGTACTTTTCGATAAATTGGGGATATCTTTGCCTTTGCCCATAGATCTGCCGTTTTTCATAACTCTTATCGCGATATCTGTTCTTGAATCTATGATCTTAATATGATAAAACACAATGAACAAGAAATAAAGCTTCTTGTATCAAAGGCGCAGGATGCGGCGGAAATGGCGCTCAAAAAAGGCGAGGCAAAATTTTTACCTTTCCTTTCGGATGCCGAGGCCGCATATCTTGAGCGCAATTTGAAGTATGACCGCAATGATGAAAAACTTTTGTTTTTCGGCGGATATCAGGAAGCGGAATATAAATGTGCAGGATTTTTTCCATCGTATTATTTTTACGACGAAGAATATGATCCCGAAAGCGAATTTCCTATCTGTACGGTTCTTGCAAAAGGATCGGGATTCCGCAAACTTTCACACAGAGATTTTCTCGGCTCGATGATGTCTTTGGGTATAAAGCGTGAAACGATAGGGGATATTGTGGTTTCCGAGGATTGTTTTTCGGCTTTTGTGTTTTGTCTTGAAAAAACAGCGCAATATCTTATCGCAAATTTCACAACTGCTGCAAACGACAAGATTGTTTGTTCGCTTTGCAAAAAGAACGATATCTCAATACCGCCGAAAAAATTTGAGGTAATCAATACAACAGTAAATTCCCCGAGAGTGGATGCCGTTATATGTTCGTGCCTTGATATTTCAAGGGATGAAGCGGGTAAACTTATAAGCGCAGGACTTGTGGCGGTCAATCATATCACCTGCGAGGATAAATCGAAAATGTGTTCAGAGGGCACATTGATTTCCGTTAGGCATCACGGAAGATTTATGCTTTATAAATTCGGAGACAGAAACAGACGCGACAGATTGCGGATAACTATTCACCGCTATATCTGATTTCTCCGTTAAAAGCATATAAAACATACCGAAAGGACGGTGTTAAAAATGATAAATCCGCAGGATCTTCAAAATACCGATTTTTCAAAAAGCTTTAAAGGCTACAGCTGTACAGAAGTTGACAAATATGTTGAATATGTTGTAGAGCAGTACACCGAGCTTTACAGAGAATATGCAGAACTTGAAAAGAAGGTTAAAATTCTCGGCGCAAAGCTTGAAGAAGCTAAAAATGACCAGAGTTCCGTTTCGGCAACTCTTCTCAATGCCCAGAAAATGGCAGATGAGATAATCAAAGATGCAAACAACAAGGCAAATGCTATAAACGGTGCGATAAAAGAAAGCTTCGATGAAATCGTTGAACAGTACCGCACAGTCATCGCAAACGAGCAGAAGAAGCTTCTTGAAGCACAAAAAAATGCAATCGATTTTAAAGTCGGCATTCTTGACGGTTACAAAGACCAGATAAAAATGCTTTGCGAACTTATCCCTCTTGACAGCATGGATGATGTAAACATCAGAAGTGTTGACGAAGTGGTTGAAAATGCAATCTCCGGAGCAGGTGCAAAACTCGGTGTGAAACCTGAGAACGAAGAGGATGTTTCTGAAGAAACAGAAACCGAATCTGAAAACGCTTAAAATATAATAACGAATGTCGGCAACCCAAGACATAATTTTCTCGGTTGCCGATTTTGTGTTAAATATAATATGAAAAAAATCGCCCAAAAGGCATTAAAATGTATATAATTTCTCTATTATAAAGGAGCAAACAAAATGGCACAGGACTATGGAAAAACACTTAATCTGCCCAAGACAGACTTTCCGATGAGAGCCAATCTTCCGCAGAACGAACCTAAAACACTTGAAAAATGGGAAAAAGAAGGCCTTTACAATATGCTTCTCGAACACAATTCGAAGAAGCCGCTTTTCCTTCTTCATGACGGCCCTCCCTTCTCAAACGGTAACATTCATATCGGTACCGCTCTTAATAAGATCCTCAAGGATTTTATTATAAAATCCAAGGCGATGTCCGGTTACTGCACACCTTACACTCCCGGCTGGGATAATCACGGTATGCCTATCGAAAGCGCTATCATTAAGAAAAACAAGATCGACAGAAAGAAGATGTCTGTATCCGATTTCCGTCGTGAATGTCATAAATTTGCTGAAAACTTTGTTGATATCCAGCGTACTTCTTTCAAGCGTCTTGGTGCTATTGCTGACTGGGAAAACCCCTATCTTACAATGGCGCCCGACTTTGAAGCAAGAGAAGTAAAAGTTTTCGGAGAAATGTATAAGAAAGGCTATATCTACAAGGGTCTTAAGCCTGTTTACTGGTGTCCTACCGATGAAACCGCCCTTGCTGAGGCTGAAATCGAATACAAAGAAGATGCTTGTACTTCTGTTTATGTAAAGTTTGCCGTAAATGATGATGCAGGAAAGCTTGAAGGCTTAGACCTTGCAAAGACATATTTCATAATCTGGACTACAACTATCTGGACTCTTCCCGGCAATATGGCAATCGCTCTCAATCCTAAGGAAACATATGTTATTGTAAAAGCAGGAGATGAAAACTATATTGTTGCCAAAGCTCTTCTTGAAAAGACAATGGCAATGGGTAAAATTGAAAACTACGAAATCATCGCCGAATATGAAGGCGCTTATTTCGAATATATGAAAGCACAGCATCCCTTCATCGACCGTACAAGTCTTGTGGTTAATGCTGACTATGTAACTATGGAAAGCGGTACCGGTTGTGTACACACAGCTCCCGGTTACGGTATGGATGACTATTTCACAGGAACAAGATATAAGATGAATATTATAGTTCCCGTTGATGACAGAGGCTATCAGGGCGAAGAGGCAGGAAAGTTTGCAGGCCTTCGTTATGACGAATCCAACAAGGCGATATTTGATGATATGGTAGAATCGGGTGCACTTTTCGCATCCGAGGAGATCGTGCATCAGTATCCTCACTGCTGGCGTTGTAAGAACCCCATCATTTTCCGTGCCACACCTCAATGGTTCTGCTCTGTTGATTCCTTCAAGGATGCGGCAGTTAAGGCGTGTGAAAATGTTGACTGGCTTCCCAAGTGGGGCGGCGACAGAATAGTTTCGATGGTTAAGGAACGCGCCGATTGGTGTATTTCAAGACAGAGAAACTGGGGACTTCCTATCCCTGTATTCTATTGTGAAGACTGCGGCGAGATCATTTGCGATGAAAAGACAATCGAATCTGTTGCGGATAAGTTTGAAAAGCTTGGTTCAAACGCCTGGTTTGACCTTGAAGCTTCCGAGCTTTTGCCCGAAGGATATGTTTGTCCCAAATGCGGCAAGACACATTTCAAGAAAGAAACCGATACTCTTGACGGTTGGTTTGACTCGGGTTCTTCTCATTTCTATGTGCTTGAAAACGAAAATGTGGCATGGCCTGCAGACCTTTATCTTGAAGGTGCTGACCAGTACAGAGGATGGTTCCAGTCATCTCTCCTTACAGCAGTAGGAGCAAAGGGTGCAGGTGCTCCCTATAAGCAGGTCCTTACTCACGGTTGGGTTGTTGACGGCGAAGGTAAGGCAATGCATAAATCTCTCGGAACTC
>SVSD01000026.1 GCA_015064485.1 Oscillospiraceae bacterium
CCCACTCCCACCCCCACACCCCCTCAAGGGGGTTAAATTATCGAAAACGATTATTGCCAATCGGCAGCCGGCAAAATACTCTTCATCAATGTCATCACTATTAACAACACCCGCAATGTCATCAAAATAAGTTTCGGCATCAAGGGTTTTTGATTTCATCTAATTGGAACGCTCAAGTGCTAAAGGAATAAAGCCTTTGGGCAGCAAAAAGATTCCCTAAAATCAAACCTTCCTGTAACGATTCAGCATTATAATTAGATAAAATTAAAAATCCGATGAAGCTTGTTCCCTTTACGAAGATAATTGGTGATATAAAATAGTGATGACGCCGATGCTTTTGCTTTTACAGGCTACCGCTCGGCAGTTGTCTTTTACTGCAATCAGTTCCCCCTCGAGGGGGTGTGGGGGTGAGAGTGGGGTGTCAAAGAGGGGTGTGCGATAACACCCCTCTTTATAAACCAACATATGAAATTTTTGAAAGGCAATTTCCGAGGAATAACACTCCCCCTTTTCATTAAAAAACATGAGGATTTTTTAAAAGGCAACCTAAAACAGCAACACATAAAAAACGCCCCCTTATTAAAGGAGGCGTAATTTTTATTTAATTTATCAGTCAAGCTCTATTTTTCCTGTATAAAGCTCATAATATCTGCCCTTCATCTCGAGAAGCTCCTCATGAGTTCCCCTTTCGATTATTTCACCCTTTTCAAGTACCATAATGGCGTTTGAATTTCTTACTGTAGAAAGACGGTGGGCGATAACGAAGGTTGTGCGGTCTTTCATAAGTCTGTCCATACCGTGTTCTATATGTCGTTCTGTTCTTGTATCGACAGAGCTTGTAGCTTCGTCAAGTACAAGAATAGGAGCTTTTGAAAGCGCCGCTCTTGCGATATTTAAAAGCTGTCGCTGACCTTGCGAAAGATTTGCACCGTCGCCTTCAAGGACAGTATCGTACCCGTCTTCAAGACGCATTATAAACGAATGGGCACTCGCGGTTTTTGCCGCCTGTTCGACTTCCTCGTCTGTTGCATCAAGTCTTCCGTATCTGATATTTTCTCTTACAGTACCCGAAAAAAGATGGGTATCCTGCAGGACCATAGCAATATTTGATCTTAAAACTTCTCTTTTTATGTCCTTGATATTTATGCCGTCGATCGTAATTTCGCCGTCTTCAATATCGTAAAAACGGTTGAGAAGATTTGTAATTGTTGTCTTTCCCGCTCCGGTAGAGCCGACAAAAGCAATTTTCTGTCCCGGTTTTGCATAAAGGGTGATGTTTTTAAGAACATTCTTTTCGGGGGTATATCCGAAAGAAACATTTTTAAGTTCCACAAAGCCTTTCATTTTTTCTTCCGAGAAGCTTTCTGCGTTTTCAGCATCTTTCAATTCTTCTTCAGCGTCGATTACGGCAAAAACTCTTTCCGCACCTGCAAGAGCTGAGAAAATTGCGCTTGTCTGCTGAGAAATATTATTTATCGGGAATGAAAATCTTCTTGTATACTGGGCAAAAACTGTAAGACCGCCGGGCATCATCTGACCGAAAACCATAAGTACGCCGCCGATACCTACGGTAAGAGCATAGCTTACCATAGAAATATTGTGCATAATCGGGCCCATAATACCGCCGTAGAACTGTGATTTAAACTGTTTGTCACGAAGATCGTCATTTAAAAGAGAAAATTCTTTAATTGTTTCTTCTTCGTGGTTGAATACTTTGACTACCTTTTGTCCCGAAACGGTTTCCTCAATATATCCGTTTACAGCGCCGAGAGCCGCCTGCTGTGCCGAATAGAATTTACGGCTTTTTGTTGCTATCATCATACCGCCTTTTGTGATAAGCGGAACAAACAAAACTGTGATAAGTGTGAGCTGCCAGCTTGTTGTAACCATAAATACAAAAGTACCGAGAATGGTCACAGCACCAGAAATAAGCGAAACGAGGGAATTATCGAGCATCATACCGATATTATCAACATCATTTGTAAAACGGCTCATAATTTCGCCCGTCGGGTTGTTGTCAAAATACTTTACCGGAAGCTTCTGAAGCTTTTTGAAAAGGTCATTTCTTATTGCTTCAAGTGAACCTTGCGATACTGTCATCATTATTCTTGACTGCAGGTAGTTTGATAAAACTTCGATTATGTATACCGAAAGAAGAATAATGAGTGCAACCGCAATATATATCATAACATCCGAATAAGCGCCGAAATTTTCGGGTGTGATTAGTTTTGAAATCGGTTCTTTTACGGTATTAAGAACAGAAATTACAAACCCATCGGCAAACTTTTCCATACTGCTGAGATTTTCGGGCATACCGATAAAAAGGGCTATGCGGTTGATTATTGGTGCAAGCATAAACGAGCCGATAAGTCCCGAAACCGAGGAAAACAGCATACAAACAAGAACTAAGATCAAGCGGAATTTATATTTTCCAACATAATTCAAAAGTCTTTTTATAGTGTTTTTCGTGTTTTTCGGTTTTCCCTTCATAGGCCCGCCGGGTCCTCTTCCCCTCGGTCCTCCGGGTCCCCCGGGACCTCCAAAGCCGGGTTTTTGCGCTGCGGCATGAGAATTATACTGTTTTTGAAGTTCTTCGAGTTTTCTTGCCATACCACTTTGCCCCCTTTATGCTTTTTTGGAAGCCTTGGCTTCCATCTGAGATGCGTAAATTTCTTTATATTCTTCGTTTGAGTTTAAAAGCTCGTCGTGAGTTCCGATACCTGTTATCCTGCCGTCGTTCATAACGATAATCTTATCCGCATCCATAACAGATGAAATTCTCTGCGCTATGATGATTTTTGTGGAATCAGCAAGGCTTGTTTTAAACTGTTCGCGGATTTTTGCCTCTGTTGCGGTATCGACTGCACTTGTAGAGTCGTCAAGGATGAGAATTTTAGGTTTTTTGAGAAGTGCTCTTGCGATACATAGTCTTTGCTTCTGACCGCCCGAAACATTCACACCGCCCTGTTCAAGTTCGGTTTCGTAACCTTCTTTAAAGCTTGTGATAAAGCTGTGTGCCTGAGAGCTTTCACAAGCTGCAATAAGCTTGTCATCGTCGGCATCCTCATCACCCCAGCGGAGATTGTTTGCAATTGTGCCAGAGAAAAGTACATTTTTCTGGAGCACCATTCCGACGCCCTCTCGGAGATTGTGAAGGCTGTAATCACGAACATTGATACCGTCAACCAAAACCTCGCCTTCGTCGGTGTCGTAAAGTCTTGGGATGAGGGAAACAAGGGTAGTTTTTCCGCATCCGGTGGATCCGATTATACCGACAGTAGAACCTGATTCTATCTTGAGGTTTACATTATCAAGTACGCAATCATGACTGTGTTTAAAATAACGGAATGTAATGTTTTTAAATTCTATTTCGCCTTTTGTAACTACAGCATCACGGTTTTTGATTTTTTCGTCTGTAATATCTATTTCTTCGTCAAGAACTTCGGAAATTCGCTTTGCACTTGCCATCGCACGGGATGTTGACATAAACATCATTGTGAGCATCATAAGAGACATAAGTATCTGGTTAACATAAGAGATAAACTGGGAAAGATCGCCGACGGGCATAGCGTTTTCTCCGCCGCCCATAACCATCTGAGAACCGATCCATACAACTACTGCAATTGTGATATTCATAAAAAGAGTCATAATAGGACCGTTTAGGATTACAATTTTCATAGCAGAAAGTCCGGATTCTTTAAGATCGCGGTTTGCGGCAAAAAACTTTTCGGTTTCATATTTTTCTCGTACAAAGGATTTTACAACACGCACATTCGAAACATTTTCCTGAACTGTGTTATTAAGCTTATCTATCTTTGTCTGCATTCTTGTAAAACGCGGAAAAGCATTTATAATAACGAGTGAAAGGGCCAAAAGCATCAGAGGAATCGTAACTGCAAGGACAACAGAAAGCTTCGGACGCATATAAATTGCCATAATAAGCGCGCCTATAAGCATACCGGGAGAGCGAAGACACATACGCAAAAGCATATTTACAAAATTCTGTATCTGCTGTACATCGTTTGTAAGTCTTGTTACAAGAGAACCGGGGGTAAATTTGTCGATATTTGCAAAAGAGAATTTCTGTACTTTATTGTAGATATCCCTTCTTATATCATTTGCATAATTTACGGAAGCTTTTGCTCCGAAATATGCGCCTCCGACACCGCCTGCCATCATCAAAAGGGCAGTCAGTATCATAAGACCTGCGATTATCAATGATTTTGTTACCGTAAGAGTTCCGTCTTCCCCTGCGTTTATGACAGCGCCAAGGAACATAGGCATCAAAATTTCACCTATTACCTCAATTATCATACATAGCGGACCGAGGATAAAATATGCGGTATACGGTTTTACATAGCTGATCCATCGTTTCATTTGTCTTTATTCCTTTCTTTGTTGCAGCATATACTGCCATGAGTGAAAACAGCCCCGTTTTCTTTGAGATTGTTCTGCATTTTAATAAGGCAGTTCGAAAAGATCTCGAGTTCTTCTTCCGTAAGGCCTTTTATCGAGGAATCGTCAATTTCCTTTATTATTTCTTTGCCTTTTTTGAGAATATCTTCGCCATTTTTTGTAATACTTACTTTATTACATCTTGCGTCGCCTTCAAAAGTTACTTTTGTTATAAATCCGGAGGCTTCAAGCTTTTTAAGGGTTACTGCGGCGGTAGCGGCGGAAATTGAAAGCTTTTCGCAAATTTCCTTTTGAGTCGGCGGTTCGGAAAAAGCAGATATACTTCTTAGCATCATATGCTGACTGCGGTGGATATTAAGGTTGCTCATACGCTGTTCAACAAGGTTTCTGTGGAGCTTGTCGGTGTGGATAAAAAGGCGTATAAGCTCATGAGCTTCACAGTTTTTATATTCCATATATATGAATCTCCTTTCACCAAAATTTAATATTTAGCGAACTAAAAGTTAGCCCGCTAAATATTATATATTCTGTACCTGTTTTTGTCAATAATAAGTTTGAAAGTTTTATAGGAATTTCATATAAATTAGGGGTGTTGTATAAGAATGAAGCATAATGAATATTATAGGGCGGGGGTTTACTTCCGCCGTTGTATTAAAGAATATTTATTGTAGGGGAGCATATTATGCTCCCGTTTATATTTTATTGTTCTTGGTTCTTGAAAATCACCTTTCGAAAATTTTATATATTGATTATTAAAGAGGGGTGTTATCGCACACCCCTCTTTGACACCCCACTCCCACCCCCACACCCCCTCAAGGGGGTTAAATTATCGAAAACGA
>SVSD01000015.1 GCA_015064485.1 Oscillospiraceae bacterium
CGTGGGAAATGAAATTTTATAAATTCTCTAAACCCCTGTATTTACGGGCAAAATCGGCAATTCTCAATCAGATATTCGTGACGAAGCTCGTCACGGCAAGGGCCTTGAAGGACTTTTAAAGAGATACTTCAAATAATAAATTTTCAGGCGGCCTTATCGGGTCGCATGTCTGAAAAGGGAGGATATAAATATGTTAAACTCAAAAGTTACACAGCTTCTTAATGAGCAGATAACAAAGGAACTTTATTCCGCATACCTTTATCTTGATTTTTCGATTTTTTATGAAGCACAAGGACTTGACGGCTTTGCGAACTGGTATATGATCCAGGCACAGGAAGAAAGAGATCACGCAATGCTCTTTTTGAAGTATTTGCAGATGTGCGGCGAAAAGGTAACACTCGGTGCAATCGACAAGCCCGACAAGGAGCTTAAAGCGCTTATGGATCCTTTGAAGGCGGGTCTTGAGCACGAGCAGTATGTTACAAGCCTTATAAATGATATCTATGGTGCGGCATACGAAGTTAAGGACTTCAGAACAATGCAGTTCTTAGACTGGTTTGTAAAGGAACAGCTTGAGGAAGAAAAGAATGCCGATGATATGATTAAGAAAATGGAACTTTTCGGCAATGATTCAAAGGGCCTTTATTCTCTTGATTCGGAATACGCTGCAAGAATCTATAATCCTCCGTCACTTGTTCTTGACTGATTTGAAATAAAGGGTTGAGCGAAAGCTCAACCCTTTATATATTTTTATTTCTTCTTTTTCATCTGCTTTTTGATTTTTGCAAGTGTGATTGTAGGGCAGAGTTTATCTTTACACTCCGAGCATTTTAAAGAACAATTTGTTTTTTCCCAGAATCTTTCGGGGTGAAGAAGAAGCGAAAGCTCCCATTCGATAAATACTATAGTGGCTACAACGATAAGAGAGGCTGAATAAAAGCCTTTTATAAAAAGCATAGGCGTATACATCATTAAATGATCCCAATTGAAAATACGGCATGTGGTACAGCAGCGGGTGCGCATTATCAATCGGAAAGGACACCATATTACAACGCATACAAGATCAAATATGTAAAACAGAGCGCTTATCATAAACATTTCCGCTTCGTTTACTATGTTTTTGCTGTGTAAAACTCCGATTACAGAAATAAGAACTACCCAGATTGCAAAAATTATTGCCGCTGAAACATTCGCATTTTTGAAATACAATCTCATTGCGGCTTTTTCATAAGGCACACTGCTTTTTTTGAAATGCTTTTTGAAAAGCTTTAACGAGCCGATAGAAACCGAGGCTTTTGATGGCACTATCTGTACGATCATATCAATAATCCATACGATCCATAAAATATGTAAGAACGAGAATTCTTTGAAGAAATTCATTCCGTTCAAAACATCAAACTGTTCCGGATTTTTGATATACAGGAAAAGAAAGAAAGCAAACACAAAGCATCTTAAAACAAGGCGTGTGATATACAGCTTTTTTAGTTTTGATATGGTACGCTTTGCGGTGTTTTTCACATTTTGCAACGATTCTTTTATCATAAATTCGAGTTAACCTTTCAAAAATATGTCGAAATAAGTATATCATCAAAATATAAACAGAAAACAAACAAATAAAAGAAATTTGAAAAAACTTGCAATATTTTTTACAATAAAAAATCCCGAAGCTTATGCATCGGGATTTTTGTCTTAGTAATTTAGTTTTTTATCTTTCTTTGCAAGGAATACATTTAAAACTGTAATTGCAGCAACGATAACAAATCCGATAGCATCTGTTATATGTCCGGGATAGATCATAAGAAGACCGCCCACGATAAGCGGGAAGACTTCAAAAGCTCTGAGCTTTCTGAACATATAGCCTTCAAGCGCCGCAGAAAGAGCAAAGATACCGACGACAGAAGTTATTATAATAAGAATAACTTCGATTGCTGTTGCATCAATAAAGAGCATCTTCGGATTGAAAGCGAAAATGTAGGGGATGATAAATGCTGTAATTGCAAGTCTTGTAGCGGTTATACCTGTCTTTAAGGGATTGGAATTTGCAATAGCACTGCCCGCATATGCCGCAAGAGCCACAGGAGGAGTTATATCTGCAACGATTCCAAAGTAGAATACAAACATATGCGCCGCAAGAATCGGAAGTCCCATTTCTGTAAGGATTGGAGCTGTGATTGTTGCCATAATAAGATAGTTTGCGGTAGTAGGAACGCCCATACCGAGAACGATACAAGTAAGCATCGTAAGGAAAAGAGCAAGGAACATATTATTTTCGGCGATCGGAACGATAACGCTGATAAGAGTAGAACCAAGGCTTGTCATAGTAACAACGCCGGCAACGATACCTGCAAGCCCGCAGGCAAGAGAAACGCCCATTGTGTTCTTCATACCGGTCTCAAGTGCGTCAAGCGAAACTTTTCCGGATTCTCTTGTGTGCTTCTGGCAGAAAGCGATGATAAGATAAGAAAATGCAGAAATGAGAGATGCATTCTCAAGCTTGATTCCAAAAGCGAAATAGCAAAGAATAAAGCAAATGAAAGGTACGCTCATAAGAGCGAGGGAAACGGTATTGTTTAAAGCTGTTTTTTCCTTGACAGATTCATCTTTTTTGACAATTGCTGTTATGTATTTTACAATATCTGTTACAAGCATAATTGTAATAGTTGTAACTATACCCATACAAGCGGACATTGCGGGAGTTTTACCTGCCGACATCATAGAAACAAGAACAATGATCGGAAGGAATAAATAACCCTTTGTAAGAAGAAGCTTGAAGAAATTGGGAATTGCATCTTTGGGAAGACCTTTAAGGCCAAGCTTCTTTGCTTCGAAATGGATCATCATAAAGATGCCGGTAAAGTAAAGAACAGCGGGAAGAATTGCGGCGATTGCGATTGTTGCGTAAGAAATACCTGTGATTTCAGACATAAGAAAGGCCGCAGCACCCATAATGGGAGGCATGATCTGACCGCCGGTGGATGCCGCTGCTTCAACAGCTGCTGCAAATTCGCTCTTGTAGCCCACGCTTTTCATAACGGGAATAGTAACGCTTCCGCTTCCAACGGTGTTGGCAACAGAGCTTCCGGAATACATTCCCTCAAGAGCAGAGGAAATGACCGCAACCTTTGCGGGTCCGCCCGAAGCATAACCGGCAATAGAGTTTGCAAGGTCTACAAAGAAAGAGCCGATACCGGTCTTTTCAAGAAATGCACCAAGAATAATAAAGAATACGATAAATGTGGAACATACATTAAGAGGAGTTCCGGGGATACCGTTTGTTGTATAGAAAAGATTATAAAGTATCGAGGAAAGTGATTTGCCGTAAATAAAAGCATATGCGATAAAGCCGCCTGCGACAAAAAGAATAGGAAGACCTACTGCTCGTCTGCAAAGTTCAAACAAACATAAAATACCGATACACGCCATAATTTTATCTAACTGATTTATGGCAACTGCTCTGTTTGTTATGGTTTCGAAGTTTGCTGCATAATAGAAATAGGGGGCAGAACCTACTATAGCGAGAACAAAATCATACCAGGGAATAAAATTCTTTTTCTTTGTCTGCTTTTTGTAAAGAGGGAAGATAAGAAATCCCAAAAACATAATGATTCCGAGAAACGCCGACATCCTTGCCTGTTCGGGAAGAGTAATAAATCTTGTTGAAAAAGTTAAAAGCGCAAATGCAATAAATGCAAATTTCATTATTTTTCCGGGTATACCCTTGAATTGACGGGTGTTAGACTCCCTGTCAAATTCCGCCATAAGTTCATCGGCGGATTTTACTTTTTTAGTGTTATGTGTTTTAGTTATATCCGACACTCTTAAACCTCCTTGTAAAAATTCGGAAATAAAGCTTTGCTGATAAGATCAGCGAAGTTTGAAAGCTATGTGGGCATTTTTGCCGCAAAGCTCTGTTAAACTTATACATTCCCCTTCAATACAAAGGATATGATCGGAAACGGTTCCGACAATGTATTTCACTTCGGGAAAAATTATATCAAATCCCGATACCACCATATTTCCGTCATCATCATATTCAAGAGTTTGTCCGTCTTCTATTTCTGTCTGGACTCCCGCACCGAAAGAAGAATATATTGTGCGGTCGGCGACGATATTCTCGTTTTCAATTTTGAAAACATCAATAACCGGACTTTGATTTACGGAATGTATAAATTCAACAGAAAACTCCGTTCCTTCCGAAACGGAAAATGTTTTGTAAGTGGCGTAAGTTTCAGTGTCGTAAATGATAAGTGTATCTTTTGAGTTATTACAAGACACTAAAAAAAACGCCACAGCCGTAACCGCAAAGGCAATTACGGCTGTGATGAATCGTTTCAACATTGATTATTCAGCGATTTCAGCTTCAGCTTCATCTTCTGCTTCTGCTTCAGTTTCAACTTCTGCTTCAACTTCTGCTTCAACTTCTGCTTCAACTTCTGCTTCAACTTCTGCTTCAACTTCTGCTTCTGCACCCATTACGCCGATTTCAGTAAAGTACTTGATAGCGCCTGAGTGGAAGGGAACTGTATCGACGCCTTCGATTGCCTTGGCTGCATCGAGTTCTGTGCCCTTAACATGAGCTGCAGCGATCTTTTCCTTGTTGTCGAAGATTGCCTTTGTGATGTTGTAAACTGTTTCTTCGTCGAGATCTTTATCAACGATGTATGTAGCCATAACTGCAACAGTCTGAACATCTTCTTCAACACCTGCATATGTGTTTGCAGGAATTATCTGCTTTGTATAGAAGCCATACTTTTCTGTGAGCTTTTCAAATTCAGCATCGTCAACAGAAAGTACATTAATAGCTGTACCCATAGCAAGGTCAGTGATTGCTGTTGTGGGGATACCTGCAACGCAGAAGAATGCATCGATCTTTTCGTCCTTAAGAGCGTCTGCGGAAGGACCGAAACCGAGGTTCTGCTTTACGATGTCATTGTTCATATCAATGCCGTATGCTTCGAGAATCTGCTTTGCGTTAAATTCAACACCGCTACCTGCGTCGCCGACAGAAACTCTCTTGCCGGCAAGATCAGCTACGGATGTGATGCCGCTTGCTTTAGATGCTACGATCTGGCAGAGTTCGGGATAAAGAGTACCGATTGCTGCGAAATCCTGAGTCTGCTGACCTTCGAAAAGGTCTGTTCCGGTATATGCGTAGTACATAACATCGTTCTGAACTACAGCCATATCAGCTTCGCCTGTCTGGATAAGCTGAATATTAGCCTTGGAAGCACCTGTGGACTGAACATCAAAAGTAAGTCCTGTGCTTTCCTGAAGAATGGGACCCATTGCCATACCGTAAGCATAGTATGTACCTGTGTTGCCGCCTGTTGCGACTGTGATCTTGTTTGTGTCAGCTGCACAGGAAACGAGAGCTACTGTTGCAAGCATAACAAGAGCAAGTAAAAGAGCAATTCTTTTCTTCATAATTTTCCTCCGAAAATAAATATTATGAATTTTCAATTCAAACAAAAATTCATATCCATTATACCCGAAAATTGGTTAAAAGTCAATAGCAAAAGCAAATTTTGACGAATAAGGGACTTGTTGCAAAGTCAATGGAAAAGAAAACACAAACTGTTAATCTGTACTTATTTCTGAAAATGTACGCACAGCTTCGAGATAGTATGATGTGATCTTTTCAGGAGTTTCAGCCATCTTGCCGCCTATCCACCAGGAGACTGTTTCGACAAATGCAGACGACAGGTGATTTATGATAAAATCTTCGGGAAGATTTAATGAGTTTGCTATTTTTTTGATGTCATACTGCGTTACAATAAGCTTTTTGAGATTGCTTTTGAAATATTTCAAAGGGATCTCGTTGTTTTCGGATGAAAGAAGCTGCAGGATGTTTCTGTCATTTTCGCTTAAATGATGGAAAAGATGCACAAAAACCTCGTTTGATTTGCATTTGCAGTCGAAATGATAGTTACCTTTTCCAAAACCTAAGGCACTTTCAATTATATGATCAAAAAGCTCTTCACATAGCTCTTTGAGTAAAAAATCTTTTGTTTCAAAGTGAGCGTAAAAGGTGGTTCTTCCTACATCTGCAAGTTCTATTATTTCGCTTACAGATATGCTGTTATAATTCTTTTTTGATAGCAGTTGTGTGAAAGCTTTGAATATTGCATCGCGGCTTTTTCTTTGTCTTCTGTCCATTTTTCCTCCGAACAAATTGCATAAAATGTTTCGTATAATACAATCCGTTTATTTTGATTATTGTATTTTGACACTTCGGTAACATATAATAGTAATAGATACGGAACATATTGTTTTGTATCATATATATTATAAAAATAATTTTTGTTGTTGTCAACAAACGGAGGATTAATATGTTAAAAAAGACGATCCGCTATATGACATCAATTCCGATGACGGTTATAAGCGGAATTTTTCTTATATCAAGTCTTGTGTTTTCAAAATTGAATTATCAGATGCCCTTAAATCCCGCATGGGTGGCGGTCATAATTTCAGGAGTGCCGATTCTTTACAGTGCCGTATGTAAGCTTATATATAATAAAGGAATCGGAAAAATTTCATCAGCACTTCTTATATCTGTTGCGATGATAGCTGCGATTGCTATTGGAGATCTTTTTGCGGCGGGGGAAGTTGCATTTATTATGGCTCTTGGCGAAATATTAGAGGATATGACAACAAACAGAGCGAAAAGAGGCCTTAAAAACCTTATTTCTCTTTGCCCCGATATGGGAAGAATCATAAAAGACGGAAAAGAAACACTTGTTGCAGCAAAACTTATCAAAAAAGGTGACATTTTAAGAATTCTGCCTGGGGAAAAAATTCCGGTTGACGGAACTGTTATAAGCGGCGAGTCATCTGTAGACCAGTCGGTTATAACAGGAGAATCCATACCTGTTGATAAATACCCAGATGATGAGCTTTTTTGCGGAACTATGAACCTTTACGGCAGTATAGATATGGCGGCAACCCGTGTGGGAGAGGACAGCTCCTTGCAAAAGCTTATAAAGATGGTTAAGGATGCACAGGAGAAAAAAGCTCCGATGGCAAGAGTTGCCGACAAAAGTGCAAGTATACTTGTACCTGTGGCACTTATTATCGCAATAATAACAGGTATACTTACAAAAGATATACAAAGAGCTGTAACTGTTCTTGTTGTATTCTGCCCGTGTGCCTTAGTTCTTGCAACCCCCACAGCTATTATGGCGGCTATAGGTCAGGCTACAAAATACGGAGTTGTTATAAAATCCGGTGAAGCTCTTGAAAAGATGGCAAAAGTAAATATTGTGGCTTTTGACAAAACGGGAACTCTGACAAAGGGTGAGCTTTCGGTATCTGATATTGTGTTGACGGATGTAGAATTCGACGGCGATGAACTTATAAAAATTGCGGCATCCGTTGAGATGAAAAGTGAACACCCGCTTGCAAAAGCAATCGTTTTATACGCAAAATCAAAGGATATTGAGCTTCTTGACAATGATGATTTCAAAATGTCGGCAGGAGGGGGCGTTTCGGCTCTTGTTGACGGGAAAACGGTTTTATGCGGAAATGAAAAATATCTTACGGAACATAATATTAAATTCACATATGCAGATAAAAAACAAATAGAAGATATAAAGAATGAAGGAAAAGCAATAGTTCTTGTTTCTGTTGAAGATGGATTAAGAGGGATTATCGCCCTTTCTGATACCATACGCTCTGAAGCCGTAAATATGGTGGAAAAGCTAAAGGAAATATCTGTAAGCTCTGTACTTCTGACAGGGGACAGCATAAGTGCTGCAAGGTATTTCTCAAAGCTTTCGGGGATATCTGAAACTTTCGGCGGACTTCTGCCCGAAGAAAAGGTGGAAAAGATAATAAGCTATAAAGAAAACGGTGATTTTGTATGTATGATAGGTGATGGTGTAAATGATGCTCCTGCTTTGAAAAATGCGGATGTGGGAGTTGCGATGGGATGTATGGGAAGTGATATTGCGGTTGAAGCTGCGGATATTGCTCTTATGAGTGACGATATTACAAAAATACCGTATCTTAAAAGACTTGCGAAAGCAACAGTAAAGACTATCAATTTTAGCATTTCGCTTTCGATGTTTATAAATATTTTAGCTGTGGTATTGTCTGTTGCGGGAGTTTTGAATCCTACGACGGGTGCGCTCGTTCATAATCTTGGTTCGTGTTTTGTTGTACTTGTATCTGCACTTTTATATGACAGAAAATTCAACTGACAAATAAAAAACGGAAGCTTATAATATGCATTTCAAAACTTTTGAGTACATATTATAAGACTTCCGTTTGATTTTTTATTTTTTATCCGCCCATTTTATGAAATGATAGCTGTCAAGTATTTTAAAGAAGGTAGCGAGACGCTCATACAATGGCTTTGCTTCTTCTCCGAACTGTTCATCGACAAGCTTTCCAAGCTCGATTATATTGCTTTTTCCGTCGATAAGCGGCCATACGAAGCTTCCGTGTTTGTCGAGATGAACATAGCTTATTTTAGGGCGTTTAAATAATTTCTGAGCAATTCTGTTTGCCCATCCTGTATTTTCTATCTCAAGGGTTACAATACCTTCTTCGTTCTTGCTCCAACCGATAGATTCAAGACGGACAGGTACTCTTTCAAGATAGTTTTCTGAAATTACATTCTTTCGTTTTCTCATATTATTCTTTTGTGCTGTCAGAACTGTTTTTCTGCTTCTTGAAGACTGTAAAGCAAAGAAGAGAAAGAATTACAAGACCGAAGACAACAAGGCTTCCGATGTTTGAAACTGCAGAAGGAAGATTGAGTTTATCTGAAAGATCAAGAACAGCACCGACATTTACAACTGCAAGGATCGCAAGTATAATGCCGACAAGGCCTTCACCCGCAATCATACCGGAACAAAAGAGAATACCGTTGTTGATGATATCCTTTTTCTTGTTTTCTTCTTTCTTCATCTTATCGAAGATAAGACGGATGATACCGCCGACCATAATACAAGCATTAAGCTGTACGGGGAGATATACACCTATTGCGAAGGGAAGAACGGGAATACCGATAAGCTCGATAACAACAGCGATAAATACGCCGACAAAGATAAGTCCCCAAGGAAGATTTCCGCCCATAATGCCTTCAATTACCATCTTCATAAGAGTTGCCTGAGGAGCGCCGAGCTCGGGGGAGCCGAATCCCCATGCACTGTCAAGAAGATATAGGGTGGCACCGATAGCAAGTGCGGATGCGACAACGCCTATGATCTCAGCATACTGCTGTTTTTTAGGAGTTGCGCCGAGAAGATAACCTGTCTTAAGGTCCTGAGATGTATCACCTGCGATTGCCGCAACGATACAGATAATAGAACCGATTGCAATTGCCGCTCTCATGCCTTCGGCACCTGAGCCGCCTGTAAGCTTGAGGATAAGTGTTGCAATAAGAAGAGTTGCGATCGCCATACCCGAAACAGGGTTGTTACTGCTTCCCACAAGACCTACCATTCTGGAGGAAACTGTTGCGAAGAAGAAGCCGAAAATAACAACGATAAATGCTCCGAGAAGCGAAACGGGAATAGCGGGAACAAGCCATACGAGGATAGTAAGAACAAGGATAGCAAGAAGAACTATTTTCATATTGAGATCCTGGGCTGTTCTTTCTGTACCTGCAGCTCCTCCCTTTGCGATGCTCTTTAAGGCATCACGGAATGTTCTTACAATAAGAGGAAGGGATTTTACGAGGCTTATGATACCGCCGGCTGCAAGAGCTCCTGCACCGATATATCTGACATAAGAACCCCAGATTCCTCCGGCACCGCTTTCAGCAAAAATTTCACCGATAGTCATTGTAGCTTCGGGGTACATAACGATGTTACTTCCGAAGATAACAATAAGAGGGATGAGAATAAGCCAGCTTAAAACTCCGCCGGCAAACATATATGAGGATATACGGGGGCCGCATATGTAACCGACGCTCATTACAGCAGGATATATTTGTGTACCGATAGCACCGGGATATGTTTTTGTACTTCCTTCAAGAGAAACCTCGCCGGGAACGATCTTAAGTCCGTCGATGATGAATTTGAAGAATGCTGCAAAACCCATACCGGCAAAAACTGTGGAAGCATTTGAACCGCCTTCTTCACCTGCAAGAAGTACTTCCGCACAAGCCTGTCCTTCGGGATAGGGGAGAATTCCGTGTTCACGAACGATAAGAGCGTTGCGCAAGGGAATCATAAAAAATACGCCCAAAAGACCGCCTAAAAGTGCAATAAGGGTGATTTCAATAATGCCCGGCTTGTCCATAACGCCTTCTCTTGCCCAAAGGAAAAGAGCGGGGATGGTGAAGATTGCACCTGCGGCAAGTGATTCGCCTGCAGAGCCTGTTGTCTGAACGATATTGCTTTCGAGAATGGAGTTTTTGCGCATAATAACGCGTATAACACCCATTGCAATAACAGCAGCAGGAATAGAAGCTGATACTGTCATACCTACTCGAAGACCGAGGTAAGCATTCGCTGCGCCGAATACTACTGCGAGAATGACACCCATAATAATCGAAGTTATTGTGATTTCAGGGGTGATTTTTTCCGCAGGAACATAGGGCTTAAAGTCCTTTTGATTGTTCATTTTGTTTGTCCTTTCGGATATATTTGAAAAACAGCAAAAGCTGTAGTTTCCAATAAAAAAGCAGAGTAAAGCATAATTCTACACTTTACTCTACCAACTTTTATTATTATATCATATAGCCCGAATTTTGTCAATATAATAGAAGCAATTTAGGGAAGAAGCTATACCGAGCACTTTTACCAAACCAAATTTATGGTTTTATTTATAGAGCGAGATAAAACCGAAATCTTCGGCACTGATTCCACCGACATCATTGACAAGATATTTGTCAAAGGAAGTAAGAGCTTTATACATAGCACTATGGCAAAGCTCCAAAAATGTTTCTTGCAGATATTCAGGGCACACACATTCTTCATAGTATAATGAGGAGTCAGAATCGAAATTGGCAGGTGTCATAGAACCGTAAGCTTCATATTTTTCATCAAAATCAAAGCACTCGACAAAATAGTAATATCTGCCGTTTTCTTTTGTAAGCTGCATTGCTGTCGCAATTTCAAGTTCTTTGTTTACACCTTCAGCTGTAGTAACAAAAAGTAAATCCTCCACTTTGTTGTATAACACTGAAAATGTAAAGTAGGAATATTCGTTTTCACCTTCTATTGTATGTTCTGTATAAACATAATCTTTGTAGTCCATACCGTGTTCAAACACCCATTGTTTAAGATAGTTATAGGCAGCATTTTCATCTGTTGTGCTGTCTGTGACGGTTATCGGAACGGTAACACTCTGTTCATTAAAGTCGTTTGATAAGGTGAAACTTGTAGTACCCGGGGATACGCCTGTTATCTCAATATCCCAGGGGAATTCGTTATCGTCCATATCAGCCCAGTCGACTTCTGCTATATTCTTATCTTCGACAGTAAGGGTAAAGATTACATCTTCCGGCATACCAGTAGAAATGTTATCAAATGATATATACTCAATATTACCGGCACTTACTGTAACAGAATTTTCGCTCAATATGTAATTTATATCTGAAAAGGCGGGGTCATATGAGGTTATATGTTCTTTGAGGGAAGTGAGTTTTTCACGGCTGTGGTTTGTAATATATGTTATAGGTAAGGCAAGGTTGAGATTCTGCCCGAAAATGTGTGTTGCGGAGGTTATTCCTATTACCTGCCCGTTCTTGTCAAGCAGAGCACCGCCGCTGCTTCCAGGCGAGGTGGCAGCATCGGTCTGGAAATAGGTTGTGCCTTCAACGATTCTTGCAGGGTTGGAAATGAGACCTTCGGATATTGTGTTTTTGAGCCCGAGAGGACTTCCGATAGCATAAACACTGGTTCCACCCAAAACTTTTGATGTATCGCCGATATCAAGATAGGCATTATCAGAACAGTCGACTTTTATTACTGCCCAGTCATTTTCTTTGCTATAATCGTAAATACCGAGAATCTCATAGTATTCATCAGAGTCTGAAAGCTGTGCAAATGCGTAATAGGCATCTTCCATGACATGGTAATTTGTGATAGCAGTACCTTTATCATCTATAAAGAAACCGCTTCCTGTTCCAAGCTGATATTTATCTCTGTCATAAATTTCAATGTAGAAAACAGCTGGAGAGCACTTATCAAAGATCTGTTCGGATGATAAGCCGCCTTCCGGTAAAGGCTCTGTTGAATCTGAGTTTTTATGTGAATTGTAAACCGCATCAAATGCTTCTTTGGTAAACACCTCAGCTTCAATAAGTTTAGCGGAAAGAGTTACGGTTGAACCTTTAAGGTATGCATCAAGCGCATTGTGTGAAATTGTCACAACATCGGCACGAAGAAAATTCCCGGTATCGACTTCTTTTGTAAGAAGACCTGTTTCTTTTGCAAGGGTGAATGGGTCATCCCATCTGAAATCTTTTCCGTCTGTATCGGTATACCCGAGCGCTCGTAACACAAAAGTAATATACATATTGGAACTTGCGTCGCCTGTTCCGAAAAGTGTTTCGGACTGGCCGTTTGTAAGACCGTTTGTATATGCATATCCCACATAATTGTCAGCCCAGCCGGGAACATCAGTAAAAGGATGTTCAAATGTGTTTTCTATAGCTTCGGCTTCTTTTCCGAGTACACGGATGAGCATAACAAGAGCTTCGACTCTTGTGGGAGCTCTTTCGAGATCAAAATTTGTTTCGGATACTCCTCTGAAAAGTCCGAGCTCCTTTAATTCGGAAGCATAAATTTCTTGTTTTGAAAGGTTGCGTGCTTGTGCGTATATACCCAGCGGAAAACAGCACAATATCATAACAGCAACGAGCACTGAGGAAATAAATCGTTTCATATAATGCTCCTTTCGTTAAAAACATAAAAGGTAATTCAAGGAAAACTTTTTTATTATTATAACATATCGTATAATTTTTTTCAACTGTTTCCAGGTCAGTTGATAAATTGAAAAAGAAAAAGAGCAAGTCTTTAGACTTACTCTTTCTGGCGGAGAAGGAGAGATTCGAACTCTCGAACCGCGATTAACGGTTACACGATTTCCAATCGTGCGCGCTCGACCAGCTACGCGACTTCTCCATTCGTTTAGCTTTCGCTCGTTGCTCAACGCAACAGTGATATAATATCATAATTTGTCTTTTTTGTCAAGAGTTTTTTTCAAGATTTTAAATAAAAATTCAACCGTGCTTAAAATACACGGTTGAATATGATTTTATTAATCTATTTTGTCCGGAAGCCAGCCTATTATATCTGCAAAGTATTTCAGATTTGCTTCGTAAAAATCGTCATTGTCCTTTTTAAGAGCGGAAGTCTGGCGCTTGTTTCTGATACACAAAATTGCGTCTTTGCTCATATATTTCATATCGGTATGTGTATAGCAGGGAAGAGCAGAAAGCTGAATCCCGTATTCATCGTAAGCGTTTTCGGGGAGATAACCTATCGCTTCTTCAAGAGGCATCAAAAATGTGTTTTCGTTTTCAACGCCTACGATATCAAGAAAATGCTTGAAATAATCGTAAAAATGTGGGTCTACAAGGTAGATTATAGATGTTCCCGCAGTCATCTCGATATATAGCCTTTCGTGAGAACCAAGTTCTTGCTGAAGAGCTTCGATCGCCATCTGATTTGTTTTTTCTTCAGCACCTACTGCAATCGGAAGTTCAAGAAGACCGACCGATTTATAGCCGTTTCCGTCATAGTCTTCACTCATAACGCTGTCAAGAGCATCTGTGACAGATTCGACATAATCAGCATATGTGGCATACGGTCCTACATACATGATCATAGCATCAGGCTCTTTTCTTGTTGCGCATTGCGTAAGACATATAAGAGAAAAAACAGCAACGATAGCGCCAAAGATTATAAACCATTTATAATAAAACCAGATGTGTTCGAGTTTACCTGTGAAGGTCAGATTTTTAAAATCTTCTTTTGCTCTTTGAATATCGTCCATTTTAATACCTCCGATATAGCTTTATTTCATTATATCATAAAATGGATTGTATATCAAGGGAGTTTCTAAAATTGATAATACTCAAAATAATAACCCCGAGATAATAAAATCTCGGGGCAATTTTTTATGTTTAATCAATCGGCTTCATTGTCGGGAACAACAAAACATCTCTGATTGCCGAAGAATCGGTAAAGAGCATACACATACGGTCGATACCGTAGCCGATGCCGCCCGTGGGGGGCATACCGATTTCAAGAGCATTGAGGAAGTCTTCGTCTGTGTGGTTTGCTTCTTCGTCGCCGTTTGCAAACTGTTCTTCCTGAGCCGCAAAGCGTTCTCTCTGGTCGATGGGGTCGTTAAGTTCGGAATAAGCGTTACACATTTCCCAGCCGTTCATAAAGAATTCGAAACGCTCAACATATTCGGGATCGTCGGGCTTCTTCTTTGTGAGAGGAGAGATTTCGATAGGATGATCCATAACGAATGTGGGCTGAATAAGATGATGTTCAACAAATTCTTCGAAGAAGAGATTGAGAATGTCGCCCTTCTTGTGGCGTTCTTCATATTCAACATGATGTTCTTTTGCAACTTTTCTTGCTTCTTCAAGCGTCTTGATTTCACGGAAATCAACGCCTGAATATTTCTTTACGGCATCCACCATTGTGATTCTTTCGAAGGGTTTGCCGAGATCCATTTCAATTCCGTTGTAAACAATAGTTGTAGTGCCGAGCACTTCGTTTGCAACATATCTGAAAAGATTTTCGGTAAGATCCATCATACCGTGATAATCGGTATATGCCTGATAAAGCTCCATAAGAGTAAATTCGGGATTGTGTCTTGTATCAAGGCCTTCGTTTCTGAAAACTCTGCCGATTTCATATACTCTTTCAAGACCGCCTACGATGAGTCTCTTTAAGTAAAGCTCAAGAGAAATTCTAAGCTTAAAATCTTCATCAAGAGCATTGAAGTGAGTTTCAAAAGGACGGGCAGCGGCACCGCCTGCGTTTGAAACAAGCATAGGTGTTTCAACTTCGATAAAGCCCTGGGCGTCGAGATAGCGGCGGATAGTACTTACTATCTTTGAGCGCTTTATAAAGGTATCCTTAGCTTCGGGATTCATTACAAGGTCAAGATAACGCTGTCTGTAGCGGAGGTCTGTGTTTGTAAGACCGTGGAACTTTTCGGGGAGGGGCTTCAAGCTTTTTGTAAGGAGAGTAAGCTTTGTGGCGTGGATGGATGTTTCGCCTGTTTTCGTCTTGAAAACAGTACCGATAACACCGACATGATCGCCGATATCAAACTTTTTGAATGCCGCATAAGGTTCTTCGCCGAGAGCGTCCCTTGCAACATAAACCTGAATTGTACCCTTAAGGTCCTGAATGTGGCAGAAAGAAGCCTTGCCCATAATGCGCTTTGACATCATTCTTCCGGCGATGGATACTTCCTTGCCTTCAAGTTCTTCGTAGTTTTCTTTTATGGTTTCACCGTGATGAGTAACATCGTATTTTGTAATTGCAAAAGGATCGTTACCGGCTTCCTGAAGAGCCGCAAGCTTTTCGCGGCGAACCTTCATAAGGGCGTTTAAATCTTCTTCCTTTTGAACATTTTGATTGTTGTTCTGGTTTTCGTTCAATTTTTTATACCGTCCTTGTGTGAAATATCAGCCTCTTGCAATAGCAAGTATTCTTATTGTAATGTTTCCGCCGGGAGTTTCAACAATAAATTCTTCTCCCTGCTTTTTACCGAGAATAGCGCTTCCGACAGGGGAATCATCGGAAATTTTACCTATAAGAGGATCTGCTTCTGTGGGGCCGACGATTGTGTATTCTGCTTCTTCGTTGTCGTCAACATAAAGGATCTTGACTTTAGATCCGATACCTGCCATATCGGTTTTTGCATTCGAGCCATCAACAACGCGAATATTTGCAAGCATAGCTTCGATGTCGGCGATGCGTTTTTCGACCTTGCCCTGTTCGTCTTTCGCTTCATCGTATTCGCTGTTTTCGGAAAGGTCACCGAAGGAGCGGGCAGTTTTAATGTTTTCAGCTACTTCTTTTCTTTTTATCGTTTTTAAGTATTCGAGTTCTTCCTGAAGTTTTTTGAGACCTTCGCTTGATACTGTAATCTGTTTAGGCTGTGCCATCTTTATATCTCCTCTCAGAAAATAATATATCTATTGTAACTAATGTATTATACCGCAGTTTTTTTGTTCTGTCAACCGTTTTAGGTATATATTATTGAAATATCTGTCATATTTTTAATATACCAATTTGTCGTATATTGTCCTTTAGGGTTGATTTTTGAGGTGCTGTGTGTTATAATAAATCTGTATTATAATGTAATTGATCGAAACAATTTTTATAAATTTGAGTTAAGGACGGCAATATGTACGAAATACTTGATAAAGTCGATTCCCCGAAAGAGCTTAAGGCGTTGGGTGATAAAGAAGTATTACAATTAAATAAGGACATACGCGAGTTTTTGATTGATAATGTTACAAAAACCGGCGGTCATCTTGCATCAAATCTCGGCGCTGTTGAACTTTCCGTCGCTTTGCACAGAGTGTTTGATACCCCGAAGGACCGAATTATTTTTGATGTGGGACATCAAAGCTATGTACATAAGATCCTCACAGGAAGAAAGAGCGGTTTTGGAAAACTCCGTCATGAAGATGGACTTTCGGGTTTTACAAAACGCTCCGAAAGTGAATATGATTGTTTCGGCGCAGGACACAGCAGCACTGCAATATCTGCGGCTCTTGGTTTTGCCGAAGCCGACAGACTTTGCGGACGGGATAATTATACAATTGCAGTCGTCGGAGATGGTGCATTTACCGGCGGTATGGTATATGAGGCACTCAATAATTGCCGTAAAGATCTTCGCTTAATTATCGTTCTTAATGAAAATGAAATGTCGATTTCGAAGAATGTCGGAAACCTTTCAAAGCATATTTCCAAACTTCGTGCGACAAAGGGATATCACCGTTTTAAGAGAAACCTTTCAAAAACTTTTGATATGGTGCCGCTTGTCGGAAAACCCCTTAAAAACGGAACCTCATATGTTAAGTCGAAATTAAAGGCGGCGGTATATAATCTCAACTTTTTCGAAAATATGGGTCTTAAATATATGGGGCCTATTGATGGTAATGATTATTTATCACTTGAATATACTCTTGAACAGGCAAAGCTTAGAAACAGCTGTGTTCTTGTACATATAAAGACTGTGAAAGGCTTGGGTTATGACAAAGCGATGCTTGATCCCGAACAGTATCACGGTATAAGCGGATGCGACAGCGTAAAATCCTCAAACGGCAGTTTTTCCGAAAATATGGGAAAAAATCTTTGCACTCTTGCTGAAAAGAACGATAAGATATGTGCAATTACGGCTGCTATGTGCGGCGGAACAGGGCTTGAGTGTTTTGAAAAACGCTTCCCTGGAAGAATGTTTGATGTGGGAATTGCAGAATCCCACGCCGTAACATTTTTCGCCGGACTTTCGGCGGCAGGATTAAAGCCTTGTTTTGCAGTATATTCGACATTTTTACAAAGAGCATATGATAATATACTTCACGATGTGGCTTTGCAGAATCTCGGCGGTGTATTTTTGATAGACAGATCGGGTTTTGCCCCCGAGGACGGTGCTACACACCACGGAATCTATGATACGGCGTTTCTTTCTCAGGTAAGGGGACTTACTCTTTATGAGCCTGTCAGCTATAAGGCGTTTTATTCAATGATGAAAGAGGCAACCGAGTCAGACGGACTTTTCGCTATCCGCTATCCGAAGGGCGGAGAGAACGAGGAAATAATAAAAGCTTTTGATATTTCGGATGATAAAGATTATAATAAGCCCTTGATGTGCGGAACGCAGGAAAACGGCAAACTTCCGGCAAATTTCATTGTAACATACGGAAGAATCACAACTGAGGCACTTTTGGCTAAAAAGAAGCTTGAAGAGATGGGAATCTGTGTCGGAATCGTTCTTCTTCAGACATTGAAGCCTCTTGAAAAGCAGATTGACGAAATAATATCTGCAATGTCAGATTCGCAAGGGAAAATTGCTTTTCTTGAAGAGGGCGTTGTGCAGGGCGGAGTTTCTATGCTTTTGCACGAGCTTATGTGTCAAAGAGGAGTTCTTGACAATAAGAAATGTAAGATATTTGCTTTAGATGGGGAAATTCCCGAACAGGCGGCACTTTCGCATATTTATAAAAAATGCGGTATTTCAAGCGAAAACATAATCTCTTTTATCTCGGAGCAGTAAGATGAGAGCGGATGTTTTTCTTGTTTCAAACGGATTTTGTGAAAGCCGGCAGAGGGCAAAGAAACTTATAGAATCGGGAAGAGTGAAAGTGAACGGTGAACTTTTCGTTAAAGTATCCAAAGATATAAACGAAAACGATGCTGTTGAGGTTATTCCTTCTGAAAAATACGAATATGTAAGCCGCGGCGGATATAAGCTTGAAGCGGCACTCGACGGTTTTTATGTGGATGTTGAAAACCTTGTCGCCGCTGATATAGGCGCATCATCGGGCGGTTTTTCCGATTGCCTTTTGTGCCGTAATATAAAAAAAGTTTACGCCGTCGATTGCGGAAGCGGACAGCTTGCGTCAAAAATTGCATCTGACAGCCGCGTGGTTTCTATTGAAAACACAAATGCAAGATATATCGACGAAACTCTTTTCGGAGAAAAAGTTGATATTGCAGTAATGGACTTGTCGTTTATTTCCCAGACCCTTGTTTTTCCTGCAATTTCGAGGATACTGAAAGAGGGCGGATTGCTTGTTTCTCTTATCAAACCTCAATTTGAAGCGGGAAGAAGCGGAGTAGGTAAAAACGGAATTGTCAAAAACGAGAAGGTACGGAAAGAGGCAGTGCAAAAAGTTATAGAAAACGCAAAGCTTTTCGGGCTTGTTTCAAGAGGAGTTATCGAATCACCCATAAAAGGTGGCGATGGAAATACCGAATATCTTACGGTTTTTGATTTTAAAGGTGTTTGAACAAAATATAAAAGACGGTTTGTCGAAAGTTGTTGACAAACCGTCTTCTTTAATATATAATTGTATTATCGTCGTATGGCGAAAACATATTGAAAGGTGAAACAAAAATGGATAACAATTTTGAAAACAACACAGTTGTTCAGCAGAAAAAGAGTGCTATTCCTATGATTTCTCTCATTTTGGGTATCGTAGGTTTCTTCTTTAATCCTTTGTGGATTTTTAGCGGTGTTGCAATCGGTCTTGGTATTGCGGGTCTTGTAAAGAAGCTTGGCAAGGGTCTTTCTATCGCAGGTCTTTGCGTTGGTATCGCATCTCTTTTGGCTCAGATGATGGGAGATTTTCTCATTACTCTTTGCACAATGGGTCTTGGCTTCTTTGTTTTCTTTTTCTAAGATTTATAACAAGCTACATAAAAAGCAGGGTTTACCTGCTTTTTTGCTTTTATTATAAAAAATCCGGGCAGAGTATAAAACTCTGCCCGATATTATTTTAAATTATTTGCCTCTCTTAACATACGAAGTGTGGAGAACTTCATGGGCTTTATGAGAGCCTGCCTTTTCGAAATATTCATTATAGAGCATTTCAACTTCGGGATTCTTGTGAGATTCACGAAGGGGCATATCCTTGTCCGCATCGTAAAGAACCTTTGCTCTTATTGCCTTGAGGTCTGTATAGTTTCTCATAGACATAGGCTGTACAGGCTGACCGCCGCCGTTTACACAGCCGCCGGGACAAGCCATAACTTCCATAAAGTCGATGTTTTCTTCGCCGTTTTTTATACCTTCAAGAACCTTCTTTGCATTTGCGGTTCCGCTTACTACAGCAACATTTACTGTGTGATCGCCGAGCTTGTAGGAAGCCTTCTTGATGCCTTCTGTTCCTCTTACATCGCAAAGCTCAAGTTTGTCAAGCTTGACGCCGAGAGTTGCAGCAGCAGTTCTGAGTGCTGCTTCCATAACACCGCCTGTAGCACCGAAGATGGCACCTGCACCCGAACCTGTCTTAAAGGGGCTGTCGAAGTCTTCATCGGGAAGTGTTGTAAAGCTGATACCTGCTTTTTCGATCATTTTTGCAAGTTCTCTTGTTGTGATTGCAACATCAACATCAGGAACACCTGCAGCGTTCTGATGATCTCTCTGTACTTCGAATTTCTTTGCAGTACAGGGAATAACCGATACAAAGAAGATATCCTTGGGATCAAGACCCATCTTTTCAGCAAAGTATGTCTTGTAAAGTGCACCGAACATCTGCTGAGGAGATTTACAGGAAGAAAGATTGTCTGTAAATTCGGGGAAGTAGTGCTCGCAATACTTGATCCATCCGGGTGAGCAGGATGTGATAAGAGGAAGCTTGCCGCCTGTTGTAAATCTTGTGAGGAATTCGTTTGCTTCTTCAACGATTGTGAGGTCGGCGGTAAGATTCATATTGTAAACGCCGTCAAATCCGAGGCGCTTGATTGCCGCTACCATCTTGCCTTCAACATCGGTGCCGGGTTCCATACCGAAGCATTCACCAAGAGTTGCACGGATCGAGGGAGCTGCACATATTGCAACATGCTTTGTGGGATCGGAAAGAGCATCCCAGACCTTCTGTGTATCATCCTTTTCTCTGAGTGCGCCTGTAGGACAAGCTACGATACACTGGCCGCAGCCGATGCAGGGAGATTCGGACAAAGACTTATCAAAAGCACATCCGATGTGAGTATCAAAACCTCTGTCGTTTGCGCCGATAACACCTACTGCCTGGTTGTGTGTACAAACAGCAACACAACGGCGGCAAAGGATACATTTGTTGTTGTCACGAACGATATAAGGAGTTGTTTCTTCGATATCAAATTTGTTGGTTTCGCCTGCAAAGTGGTACTGATCGGTAACACCGTATTCTTTACAGTACTGCTGAAGTTCGCACTTCTGGTTCTTTTCACAGGAGAGACAGGACATATCGTGATCCGAAAGCATAAGTTCAAGATTGAGCTTTCTTGCCTTCTGTACGGCGGGAGTATTTGTGAAAATTTCCATACCTTCTGCGACCGGCTGAACACAAGCAGCAGCAAGTGTTCTTGCGCCCTTTATCTCAACAAGACAAAGACGGCATGCACCGATGGCGTTGATGTCCTTCATAAAACATAATGTCGGAATATTTATAGATGCTTCACGGCAGGCTTCGAGAACTGTGGCATTCTTGTCAACAGTATATTCTCTGCCGTTGATTTTTACATTAACTGTAGCCAAAGTGAGATTCCCCTTTCTTATTTCTTGATGATTGCACCGAACTTACATTTTTCGATACAAGCACCGCACTTGATACACTTGTTAACATCGATAACATGAGGATTCTTGACAGAACCTGTGATTGCGCCGACGGGACATACTCTTGCACATGCGGTACAGCCCTTACATTTGTCTTCGATGATTTCAAAGTGCATAAGGTTCTTACATACGCCTGCAGGACACTTCTTGTCGCGGACATGAGCCACATATTCGTCACGGAAATAACGCAAAGTGGAAAGAACAGGGTTGGGCGCTGTCTGACCGAGACCGCAAAGGGCGGTAGACTTGATGTGATAGCAAAGCTCTTCGAGCTTGTCTATATCTTCCATTTCGCCGTTGCCGGCGATTATCTTGTCAAGAAGTTCGAGAAGTCTCTTTGTGCCGATACGGCAGGGAGTACATTTACCGCAGGATTCATCAACAGTAAAGTCGAGGAAGAAACGGGCAATGTCAACCATACAAGTGGATTCATCCATTACGATAAGACCGCCGGATCCCATCATAGAACCGATGGAAAGGAGGGAATCGTAATCAATGGGAGTATCGATAAGGGAAGCGGGGATACATCCGCCGGAAGGACCGCCGGTCTGCGCAGCCTTGAACTTTTTACCGTTGGGGATACCTCCGCCGATTTCTTCAACAACTTCGCGAAGGGTTGTACCCATAGGAACTTCAACAAGACCTGTATTTACGATCTTGCCGCCGAGGGCAAATACTTTTGTACCCTTTGATTTTTCAGTACCGATAGATGCGAACCATTCGGGACCGTTGAGGATTATCTGGCAGATATTTGCATATGTTTCAACATTGTTGAGAACCGTAGGTCTGTCGAAAAGGCCCTTAACTGCGGGGAAGGGAGGACGGGGCTTGGGTTCGCCGCGCTTACCTTCGATAGATGTCATAAGAGCAGTTTCTTCGCCGCAAACAAACGCACCTGCACCGAAGCGGAGTTCAATATCAAAATCAAAGCCTGTTCCGAAGATGTCCTTGCCGAGAAGTCCGTATTCGCGAGCCTGCTTGATTGCGATTTCAAGTCTGTGGATAGCGATAGGATATTCAGCTCTTACATAGATAAAGCCCTGAGATGCGCCGATAGCGTAACCGGCGATTGCCATAGCTTCAAGAACTGCATGAGGGTCGCCTTCAAGTACCGAACGGTCCATAAATGCTCCGGGGTCGCCTTCGTCGGCGTTACAAGCAACATATTTCTGACCGCCGTCCTGAACAAGATCCTTTGCAAGCTGCCATTTTCTTCCTGTAGGGAAGCCGGCACCGCCTCGACCTCTGAGTCCGGATGCAAGGACAGTATTTATAACATCATCGGGAGTCATTTCCTTGAGAGCCTTTGCAAGAGCAAAGTAACCGTCGCGAGCTATGTATTCATCAATGCTTTCGGGGTTGATAACACCGCAGTTACGAAGAGCAATTCTCTGCTGCTTCTTGTAGAAAGCGGTATCGTTAAGAGAAGAATGACCTTCTTCTGCTTCTTCAGAATCAGCTTTGTCATTATAAACAAGGCGTTCAACGATACGGCCTTTCAAAAGATGTTCTTCAACGATTTCGTGAATATCATCAGTTGTAACTCTGCTGTAGAAAGTTCCTTCGGGATAGATTATCATGATCGGGCCGAGAGCACAAAGGCCGAAACAACCTGTCTGTACTATTTTAACTTCCTCGTCAAGACCCATGACTTTAAGCTCTTCGGCGAGCTTTTCACGAATTGCGACACTTCCGGAAGATGTACAACCGGTACCGCCGCACACAAGTACATGTGAACGAATCATATTATTTCCTCCTGATTACTTTGCGATATTAGTAGAGCTTACTGTGTATTCGCTGATAACAGAACCGCCCTTGATATGCTTTTCAATAACTTCTTTAGCTTTTTCGGGTGTCATATTTACATATGTAACCTTTTCTTTGCCGTTTTCGAAGATTTCAACAACAGGTTCATACTGACAGATGCCGATACATCCTGTCTGTGTAACCGTAACCTTGCCTCCGAGATTTTCTGCGTTTACTGCTTCAACAAAAGCGTTAAGTACAGGTCTTGCGCCTGCAGTGATTCCGCAGGTAGCCATGCCGACAACGATGCGGATATCGCCTTCTGTTGTACGAACAGCAATTTTATCCTGCATCTTTGCTTTGATCGCCATAAGCTCTTCAAGTGTCTTCATAGTTTTTATTCCTTTCTCAATTTAAAATTTTACAAATTAAGTTTGCCATAACGGCGGGGGTTAACCGATTGCTTCATATTGTTCTTTCAGATAACTGTCTATCCAGGCTATAATTTCGGGCTCGGCAAGAGAAATATCGCCAAGAACCGATTTCAAGTCTGAACAGCAAAGGTTGACTTCGCCTTTCGGCGTTTTATGTTTGTATATGAAGTTTATATCGGGTGCGCCCTGTATAAGCGTTTTAACTGTTTCGACCATATCACCTAAGGGAAGGGAATCTATATGATTCAAGACGAACCTTGCGGTGGTTGTCGTTCCGTGATTCTCACTCTCTTTTTCGGAAACGGATTCGATTTTAACATCTCCTCCCGACATTTCTGCGATCATTTTAAGAAAAGGTATTCCAAGTCCTACTTTTCTTGTCGTTCTTGTTGTGAAAAAAGGATTTGATAGTTTTTCTACCTGTTCTTTTGTCATACCGCAGCCGTTGTCGGTAACCGAAAAAGTAAGATATTCATCGTCCTGCGTAAGTGTTACCGAGATTTCAGTAGCACCTGCTCTGACTGAATTCATTGTAATATCAAGTACATAAAGGGAGAGTTCATCCATCAGATGTTACCTCTTTATCTATAATTCCCGAAAGATAGTCTATAAGATTGTTTCTGACAAGATCCGAAGAATAGGGCTCGTCTGAAAGTTCGATGGAAAATACGGCTTCCTGTATATCACAAAGCCTGTGCGCATCGGATGACACTGTGTGTACAAGTTTTTTTAATATAGGATACTTTTCAAGATATCCGTCTTTTGAATCGGTCTTGTTCAGCTCATATGCTGTAAATGAGGGCTCGGGCGGGAAAGTGCCGAGAGCGGAGATTATTCCGTTTGAGCTTCTGTCTATATGAGCGGGAAAACAAATTCCGCGAAGTTTTTTCACTTCATAAAAGGCTTCGTCAATATATATATTTGAAGCATTTACGAGCAAAGTATCTTCCTCACCGATAATTTCGTCGTTTTCATCTACAAGATACTGATGCCCGAAAATTTCAGGCTTGTTCTTGTAATCGGGGCGTCTTGAAGAAACAAATTCGTCAAACAAAAGGGCATCTTCAAGTTTTCTGAAAAGACAAACAATATGAATGTCTTCAGCAGTCGTAAGCTCCATTCCGGGAATCGGAATAAGTCCGTATTTCTTTGCGTGATGAAAAAATGCGGGGCAGTTTCTTGCACTGTTGTGATCGGTGAGCGCAATTATATTAAGACCGTTTAACATCGCCATACCCGCAATGTTTGCGGGAGTCATATCATCATCGCCGCAGGGCGAAAGACATGAGTGGATGTGAAGGTCGCAGAAATAACGGCTCATTCTCTTAAAAGCTTTCCGATTGCAAGACACAAGGAATATGCATCTTCATTCGAGGAAAGAACGCAAATGCCGTTTTCTTTTGCCGCCTCAAGTGCTTCTTCCTGAAGCTTGACGCCTTCCGCAAGAAGAACAGCAGGTGCGTCTGTAAGACTTGCAACCGCTATGACATTTGTGTTTGCCATAATAGTTATCCAAAGCTTTTCGGGTTTTACCTTTGTCATAGCACGGCTCAAGAAATCTCCGACATAAACATTTGAGAATTCATTATCGGTATTTCCTGCGACAACTTCAAGAGAAAGTGCGTCACAAAGATCTTTTATTTTCATTGTGTCATTCCTCCGTATTGTCTTTATTCTTCTTTTTTCCGAAATCCCAAAGTTCGCTGAAAACAGATGTATCATTTCCGTTTTCAAGATACTTGTGGAAAAGCTTCCTCATAATAACGGAACACTCTTCGGGAGTTGTTTCTTTCTTTACTATATCTTCTGCAAAAGCCATACAAGTGGGAGCTCCGCAGCAACCGCAGTCAATTTGCGGAAGATTTTCGTATATCTCCTCAATGCGGCTCATCATCTTCATAGCCGTAAGCTTGTCGTCCGAAAGTCTGTCGCCCGACGAATATTCTATAGGATCTTCGTTAAAAAATTCATTCGGTATCCATTCGCTCGCAGGGCGGTTCGGAGAAACCGGCAAATAGCGTTTTAGCGCCTGAAGACGGGCTTGTGCTATGTAGGGGTTTGCAACAGTCATTGCTCCTCCGACACATCCGCCGTGACAAGCGTTGAGCTCGACAAAATCGACCGATGTAATATCTGAATTATCTATACGGTCAAGCACATGGATGCAGTTTTCAATACCGTCGGCGGCAAGATATCTGTCGTTGAATATTGCGGAAGATTCTCCGCCGGTAGATGCCCAACCAAGACCTATCATACCGGTTTCGGTAAGGTCGGGCGGATCTTCGCCTTGATGCTTTTTCATAACATCAAGAAGTGCAAAATACACATCTCTGACAGAAATTGTTGCGTCAATATAGTTTCTGTCGCCCGCAAAGTTATTTTTGATATAACTTACTTTTGCAGGGCAAGGGGATATAAAGATTATACCTATATCCTTTTCATCAAGCTCGGGATGTTTCTCGCGGACTTTTTCGCGGGCAAGATATGCCGCAATATCAACCGGCGGTAGTATCGGCATTATATTCTCGCACAAAAACGGGTAATTCATGCTGATAAGCCTTGATATAACAGGACAAGCCGAACTGATTACGGGTTTTTTAATATTTGTTCGCTTTATATATAGTCTTGTGTATGCCGAAACAAGCTCTGCGGCACAGGCAACTTCAAAAACATCGTCAAATCCGAGATCAAGAAGCCCTTTTATGACATATCCGATGTTATCGAGATTGTCAAACTGTCCGTAAAGGGACGGGGCGGGGAGAGCAACGGTATATTTGAAATTATTGAGTACCGACAAATCATCATGAGTCGCTTTTTTCGCTTTATACTTACAAACCTTTATACATTCGCCGCAGTCTATACAAAGTGACGAATTAATGACAGCACGGCCGTTTCTTATACGGATAGCCTCTGTCGGGCATCTTTTAAGGCAGGTCGTACAGCCTTTGCATTTGTTTGAATCAAGCGAAACCGAATGTTTGTATTCTTTTTTCGGCTGATTGTTGAATTCTGTTGACATAAACACCTCAATGCTTTCTGTCAGCAATGGAAATCAAAGGAAGACTTTCATCGTTACGGTTGTACCTTTTCCGACTTCGGATTTAACATCCATATAGTCGGTGTATTTCTTCATGTTGGGAAGTCCCATACCCGCGCCGAATCCGAGGACTCTGATATTGTCCCTTGCGGTGGAATATCCTTCCTGCATAGCAAGAGAAATATCGGGGATACCGGGGCCTTCGTCTGTAAGTATAATAACGATTTCCTTTTCATGGACTTCCACATCGGCAGAACCGCCGCCTGCGTGGATGACCATATTTATCTCGCCTTCGTACATTGCTATTGATACTTTGCGGATAATGTCAGCGGGGTAGCCGAGCTGCCGCAGTTTCTTTTTTACAAGAACCGAAGCCTCTCCTGCGGATGAAAAATCCGAACCGTCAACATCAAAATGGAATTTCAAAATGTCAGACATTTTTATCACCGTGATCTTTCGAAAGTCCGGCGCAGTATAAAAGCCCGCTTGCTTCAAAGGCGCGAAGATTTGAGCGCATTACTGTAATTCCGCTTTCTTTTGCAAGTTCGATGATTTCATCAGAGGGTACTTTGCTTCTGACAAAGACCACGCAAACCATATCCATCATATTTGCTGTTCTTATAACCTGTGGGTTGACAAGACCTGTGATAAGAAGTCCCTGATCTTTTACATATGCAAGGACATCGCTCATCATATCGCTGCAACAAGCGGAAAAGACATCATTGTCGAGATATTCTTCGCCGCAAAGAAGCTCCGCACCGAGAATATCCTGTATTTCACGAATTTTCATAATAACTCCATTCTGCCGCAGTAAAAAGGTATTCTACCGCGGAACGCAAAATCCGTAAGGTATGTCAATCCATATATTTTTCAAGAATTCCGTCTATATCTTCCTTCTTGAGTCTTCCGTATACATCTTCGTTAACTGTAAGAACCGGTGCAAGGCCGCAAGCTCCGATACAACGGGTAGCATCAAGAGAATACTTTCCGTCGGGGGTAGTACTGCCGGGTGTAAGACCGAGCTTTAATGTGATACGGTCAACAAGATCCTGAGCGCCCTTTACATAGCAAGCAGTTCCAAGGCATACGGCGATTGCAACTTTACCCTTGGGGTTGAGTGCGAACTGGGAATAGAAAGTAGTGATGCCGTAAACTTCTTCAAGGGAAGTGTCCATTTCGTCGGCGATGATCTTCTGAACTTCGATGGGAAGATAGCCGTAGATTTCCTGTGCCTTCTGAAGCACGGGCATCATGGCGCCTTTTGTGTCGCGGTATTCTGCAATTACAGCTCGAAGAGCTGCTTCCTGCTCGGGTGTACCGTTGAAATCAACTGTAGTCAGTTTTTTCTTCATAGCGTTATATTACCTCCGTTTGCGGTTTTCCGCATAATTTGCTTTTCTGTTTATGCATTGATATTATTTTAACAATTCTATGCATACTCATCTTATTATACTATAACTTATACAAAATTTCAATAGATTAATAAAAAAACATCGGCAAAATGTTGCAAAAAATGATGTAAAAAATGAAAAAATTCGGAAAAATGTTTAAAAACAAAACAAATGATAGACTTTTTTGTTTTTTGATGATATAATTTTGATATTAATGAAAAGACATATGTGTTATCATAGAACGGAGAAATAATGCTACCGGAAAAGTTTTCAGAAAGAATGAAAAAGATCCTGTCCGAAGATTACATATCATACGAAAATGCGGTTGTTGGTATCAGACAGACAGGATTGCGCGTAAATACCGTAAAATGTGAAAATCCAAAAGCGGTTATTGAAAAACTACCCTTTGATTGCGAAACTATAGGATATGCCTCTGACTGCTATTATTTTGAATTTGAAAAACCCGGCAATCTGCCATTGCATCATGCAGGGGCATTTTATGTGCAGGAGCCGTCTGCAATGGCACCGGTATCGGCGCTTGAAGGACTTTTGCCCAACGGGATAAAAATACTCGATTCCTGTGCTTCCCCCGGAGGAAAAACATCCCAGGCGGTGTGCTTTTGTCACGATAAAAATATCGTTTTTTCAAACGAAATAGTACCGTCAAGATGTAAAACTTTAGTTGGAAATATAGAGCGTCAGGGTTTTAAAAACAGTGTTGTTTTAAACGGCGATACTGCCTATCTTTCAAAAGAATTTAAAGGGGAATTTGCCCTTGTTATATGCGATGCCCCCTGTTCTGGCGAGGGAATGTTCAGAAAGAGCAGAGAAGCACTTTCGGAATGGAGTCCCGAAAATGTTTCTCTCTGTGCACAGCGCCAGAAGGAAATTCTTGATAATCTGTCTTCCTGCGTCTGCGACGGCGGATATCTTTTGTACTCTACATGTACTTTTTCGCCCGAAGAAAATGAGATGAATGTTTCGTATTTTCTTAAAAAACATCCGGACTTTTCATTATGTGAAATATCTGATAAATTTGATAATTGTACTGTATGCGGAATAAAAGAATACTGCGACGGATTTGATTATAAAAATGTAAGGCGTTTTTATCCCCATACGGGAAGAGGAGAAGGACAATTTTTTGCTATTTTCAAAAAGGACGGAGAACTTTTGCCTTCCACTGTTTTTTCGTATGCCGACGGCTCAAGAAAGCCCGATAAAAATGAGCAGAAAGCAATAGATGAGTTTTTGAAATCAACGATCGGGAAAATTCCGGAAAACATAAGGATTTACGGCGAAAATATCCTTATTTTACCCGATGGGTTAAAGATTCCGGCAAAGAAGGTTTTTTCGTGCGGAGTAAAACTCGGTGAATATAAAAACGGACGGATAATTCCGCATCATCATTTCTTTTCCGCCTTCGGAAAAGAGTTTAAGAATAAAGTAGATCTTTCCTGCAATTCTGCGGAATGTTTAAAATATCTGAAGGGTGAGGGCTTTGATGTTTGCTGTGAAAACGGCTGGTGTTCTGTCTGCATTGAAGGAATACCGGCAGGCGGAGGAAAGGTTGTAAACGGATATCTTAAAAATCATTATCCAAAAGGATTACGCCTTATGGGCGACTGAAATACCGTAAAATTTGGTTAAAAGCTACAATGATTTTGTTGTAAAACGATGTATACTGGCGGTATTTGTAAAAAAATAATATTGCCTATTGCTTTTTTTGTAAAAATATTGTAGAATACATATTGTGAAAAAATATTTTTTAATGGAGATGAAAATATGTTAGTATCAGCAAAGGAAATGCTTACAAAAGCAAAAGAAGGTCATTACGCTGTTGGCCAGTTCAATATCAACAATCTTGAATGGACAAAGGCTATCCTTCTCACAGCACAGGAACTCAACTCTCCCGTTATCCTCGGTGTATCCGAAGGCGCAGGAAAGTATATGTGCGGATATAAGACAATCGTAGGTATGGTAAACGGAATGATCGAAGGCCTCGGCATCACAGTTCCCGTTGCTCTTCACCTTGACCACGGCTCTTATGAAGGCGCTCTTGCTTGTATTGAAGCAGGTTTCTCTTCCGTAATGTTTGACGGTTCTCACTATCCGATCGAAGAAAACATTGCAAAGACAAAGGAACTTGTAAAGATCACAGGCGAAAAGGGTATCTCTCTTGAAGCTGAAGTCGGCGCTATCGGCGGCGAAGAAGACGGTGTTGTCGGAACAGGCGAATGTGCAGATCCCGACGAATGTAAGATGATTGCAGACCTCGGAGTTACAATGCTCGCTGCAGGCATCGGCAATATTCACGGTAAGTACCCCGAAAACTGGGCAGGTCTTTCTTTCGAAACACTCGATGCAATTCAGCAGAAGACTGTTGATATGCCCCTCGTTCTTCACGGCGGTACAGGCATCCCCGCTGAAATGATCAAGAAGGCTATTTCTCTCGGCGTTTCAAAGATCAATGTAAATACAGAATGTCAGCTCGCATTTGCTGATGCTACAAGAAAATATATCGAAGCAGGTAAGGATCTTTCCGGTAAGGGCTTTGACCCCAGAAAGCTTCTCGCTCCCGGCTTTGAAGCTATTAAGGCTACAGTTAAAGAAAAGATGGAACTTTTCGGTTCTGTTAACAAGGCGTAAGCTTACATACAAAAAGTACAGCCGCAATCGTTGTGATTGCGGCTGTTTTTTCTTGAAACACTTTATTTTTCAAACATCTTTTTCTCAGTCTGTTCGCAAAGAGATTGTGCAATTTCGGAATTTGCGGCTTCGGCGTACAGCTTGAAAACAGCACTTTTTCCGGGAACTACGGTGACTTTTCCTTTCGGATATCTTATTACGATTCCTTCGTAAGAATCTCTTAACGGAATGTTTTCAGCTTCGCTTGCAAGATTTTTTATTACAAAAGTTTTTGATATTCCCTTGGGTATTTTTACATATCTTTGGGTATACGAGAAAACAGGCAGTTTCCTTGAAAGTTCAGACAGATTGATTTTCTGAGAGAAAACATAAGAAATAAATCTTGCACTCAATAAAATATTGTCATTAAGCCACAAGTTATCCGAAACAGTGTTTTTCGGGAATTTTACTCGGTATGAAGAATTCATCGGATATCTGAAAACATTTTCGTCTGATAAAATATCGGTAAAACATTCTGGGCATAAAAAGGGGAGGGCAAAAGAAGTTTTTCCGAGTCTTTTTTCGGCTGCAATGAGAGCCGCTTTCATATGATGGGAATCTAAAGTGTAATTTCCTTGTGACACATATATTTCTCGGTCTGCGGAAATATTTACGGCGTATTTGATTTCTTCCTGCGCTGTCTTTATATCACAAGTTTCTCCGCAAAGGTTTTTGAATGCCTTTTTCAGCATTTCTCCTTCTTTTTTGCAAGCATCGTCATAAGAAAAGCAGATCGTTGTTCCGCAAAAGAGATCGTTAGTAAGATAAGCCTTGAAATTGTCTGTAACGGAACAGAAATATAAAGTTTCTGCCGAAACTTTTGTTGCCGTATTTTCTTCTTTTTTTACGACAGTTATATTCTTACGGTAGTTGTTTTTGAGCTTCCTTTCGAATTCATGGGAAGGGGGAAGACCGTTTCTGTTGAAAAGCGAAGTATAAATTTTCCCGTCATTTTCATTAACATACAAAAAACAGTCGGTTGAATAAAAAACACTTGCAAACCTTGCAAGATTTTCGAATCCTTCTCCAAAATCAATTATATGGCAAGAACTGTTTTCAAGTCCTGAGATCAGCGATGATGAATATGCACGGCATATGTCATTTTTTTCATACATAATGCCTATCCGTCCGCCTGAACCTACGGTATATGCAACAGTTTCACCGAGGTGCACACACATTTCACTTCCCGAAAGTATTATTCCGTCCTCGTGATCAAAAATATCACCGCTGTCATAATGCTTTAAACTTTCGCCTTTTGAAGATATGACAGTACCTGCTTTTATTTTGCTTTTATCGGAAATGCAAAGACCGCTTCCGATAATTACACCGCCTTCGATATGGCTATGGCTTCCTATTTTTGCGCCTTTTAGAAGTACTGCGCCCTCAATACGGCAACCTTCTCCTATTGTAACATCCTCGTGGATAATGCTCCCCGCAATGGCGGAGTTTTTTTCTATAATGCATCCCGATTCTATACTAACATTCGGGCCGATTGAAACATTTTCTCCGATTTTTGTGTCTTCGTGTACATAAACGCTGTCTTTTATGGAGGTGTTAAGATTTTTAATCTTCCCCTCCAGTCCGTCGATAAGACATTTGAAATAGCTTTCGGGAGAGCCGATATCGCACCAATACCCCGAGGCTTTGAAATGCGAAATGTTTTTTTCTTTTTTCAACATTTCGGGGAACAGGTCTTTTGAAAAGTCATAAAAACTTTCGGGTATATCGTCGATAACAGACGAATTCAATATATAAATCCCCGTATTTACACTTGAGCAGTTTACCTGAGACCAGGCAGGCTTTTCGTTGAAGCCTTTTATAAGCCCTTCTTTGTTTGATAAGACGATGCCGTATTCGAGCGGTTCATCACATTCGACCGTTACGATTGTTGCATCGCATTTTGCGTTTTTGTGATGTTCAAAAACTTTCTTTAAATCGAAATCGCATACACAGTCGCCTGACATTACAAGAATATCTTCACAGTCCGAAACCGATAAAGCTCGTTTTGCAAACTTCATTCCTCCCGCAGTTCCGAGGGGAATTTGTTCAACAAGATATTTTATGCGTATACCGCAATAGTTTTCGCCGAGTTTTTCTTTTATCTTGTCCGACATATGCATTGTTGAGATCAGTACATCTTCTACCCCTGCATCTTTAAGTTTATCAAGAATTCTTTCTATTACTGTTTTGCCGATAAAGGGAACCAGGGGTTTTGGTATATTATCTGTAATCGGCGAAAGTCTTGTTCCTTTTCCGCCTGCAAGTATTACTGCTTTTTTCATTTCGTAAATTCCTTTGCATAAAGTTTTATTGATATTTTATGCAAAAAGAAATTTACTATACTAAAACAAAACGGGATGTAAAAATTTACTTTTTACATCCCAAAAAATTATTTTCCCGTGCTTCCGAAACCGCCGGCTCCTCTTTCGGTTTCATCAAGCGTATCCGTTTCTTCAAAATCAACTTCGAGAAAAGGCATAATCACAAGTTGCGCAATTCTGTCAAAGTTTTTGACGGTTTTTTCTGCATCCGTATCGTTGTGGAGCGCAACGATATATTCTCCTCGATAATCGGAATCTGCAACGCCGACACAGTTGGCAGGACGGAGCCCTTCCTTTGCCGCAAGACCGCTTCTTGCAAAAATCGCACCGAAATATCCTTCCGGAACCGCAATTGAAAGACCTGTTCCGATCTTTACGGTTGCGTGAGGAGGTATTACGATATCGTCGTCATCAAGACAGGCATAAAGATCATATCCGGCTGAACAGCTCGAGCCTCTTTTCGGCAATTTTGCATCTTTTTTTATTCTTTTTATTTTAAGCGAGATCATACATATTTCTCCTTGATTTTTTAATTAAATACAGTATAGACGATTTTTCCAAACATTTCAATATATACTTGACTTTTTTTCAAAAAAATGCGATAATATATTTTGATATTAAATTGAGTCAGAGGTACTTTTGAAGTATGAATTCCGACCTTATAAAGACTATTCGGGAAAGATGTCCGGAGTTTTCTAAAAGCCATAAGCTTATTGCAAAATATATAATAGAACATCCCGATTCCGCCCCATATCTCACAGCCACAAAACTCGGTGTTGTTTGCGAAGTCTCGGAATCGACGGTTGTGCGTTTTGCGATTGAACTCGGATTTAAAGGATATCCCGAAATGCAAAAGGCTCTGAAAGAGCAGGTCCGCACAAATATGACTTCGGTTCAAAGAGTGGCGGCTGCGGACAATATTATTTCGGACGGAGATGTGTTGTCCAAAATAATGAACAGCGATGCGGAAAAAATAAAGATCACTCTTGATGAAGTAAGAAGAGAGGATTTTGACCGCGCGGTCAAGATGATAACAGAGGCAAAAAATGTCTATATCATCGGCATACGCTCTGCATCAATGATTGCATCATTTTTTGCATATCATTTGAATATCGTTTTAAATAATGTTACACTCCTCGATATGACAAGTACAGGAGAAATGTTTGAAAGACTTATGTGGATATCAAAGGGCGATGTGTTTATCGGTATAAGCTTTCCCAGATATTCAAAAAGAACCAAAAGTGCGATAGAGTTTGCAAAAAAGAGAGGCGCAAACATTCTTGCCCTTACCGACAGTATTTCTTCTCCGATTTCGGAAGAAGCTGATTGCACACTTATAGCAAAAAGCGATATGGCTTCATTTGTGGATTCGCTTGTGGCGCCTTTAAGCATCATAAACGCCTTGATAGTTGCGGTTTCCATGAATAAAAAAGAACAGCTTTCCGAGCATCTTAACGAACTTGAAAAAATTTGGGATGAATATGAAGTGTATGAAAAACCAGCAAATTGATTACAGCGATAAAATCTGTATTGTCGGCGGCGGCGCCGCAGGACTTATGGCGGCGTGTATCGCGGGAGGATTGGGAAAACCGGTCGTTCTTTTTGAAAAGAACAGATCCGAAAAACAGCTCGAAACCGAAAGCTTTTTTGATAATGCGTATTTGGGAAAAAAGCTTCTCATAACAGGAAAGGGAAGATGTAATCTTACAAACGAGTGCGACAGAGAAACATTTATGAAAAATGTTCCCCGAAACTCAAAATTTATGTTTGCGGCATTTTCGGCATTTCCTCCGTCTGCGGTTATGGATTTTTTTGAAAACAGGGGTCTTTCTTTAAAAACAGAACGGGGAAACCGTGTTTTTCCGACTTCCGATAAGGCACTTGATGTATTGAGAGTGCTCAAAGAAGAACTTAAGAAAACAAACTGTAAGATAATAAATAAAAAAATAGTTTCGGTTTGTGCAAACTGCGGAAAGATTTCCGGCATTGCTGACGAGGACGGAAATTTTTACATTACACAAAATGTGATCTTGTGTACGGGAGGTCTTTCGTATCCGGTAACAGGTTCCGACGGCGATGGTTTTGAGTTTTCAAAAGAGCTGGGGCATACTGTGACCGAAATACGGCCGAGCCTTGTGCCGATCGTGTCGCAAGGCAGCTTTTGCAAACGCTTACAGGGTCTTTCACTTAAGAATGTAAAAGTTACTTTAAGGGACGACAAAAAAGGTAAAAATGTTTATTCGGAACTCGGGGAGATGCTGTTTACCCATTTCGGAGTGAGCGGACCTCTTGTTTTGTCTGCGTCTGCTCATATTGACGGCGATCCCGGAGATTACAGTATTCATATCGATATGAAACCGGCGCTTGACGAAAAAACTCTTGATGAGCGTCTGCTTTCCGATTTTTCTAAAAATCAGAATAAGAATTATAAAAATGCGCTGTCTTTACTTTTGCCGTCAAAAATGGTTCCGGTGTTTGCAGACGCTTCCGGAATAGATCCGGAGCTTAAAGTGAATTCAATCACAAAAAAGCAAAGAAATTTAATCATATCACTTCTTAAAGATATCAAAATACCGGTCGACGGCTTCAGACCGATCGAAGAAGCAATTATTACACGCGGCGGCGTAAAGACAAGTGAGATAAAACCCTCCACAATGGAATCAAAGCTTTATGAAGGTCTTTTCTTCGCGGGCGAGATGATTGATGTCGATGCCTATACGGGCGGTTTTAACTTGCAGATAGCTTTTTCAACAGCATACCTTGCCGCAAAGGCGGCTTCGGATAAACTTTAAAAAGGGGAAACAATATGAATTCTACCGTAAAAATTGCAATTGACGGACCTTCGGGTTCGGGCAAAAGCACTCTTGCAAAAGCACTTTCAAAAGAGCTCGGATATGTATATGTCGATACGGGTGCAATATACAGAACTGTCGGTCTTTATGCAAAAAGAAATAATATAGATCCTCATGACGAAGAAACTTTGGCATCTCATTTTGATGACATACATATTTCTCTCAAATGGCAGGACGGCTCTCAGAAGATATTTCTCGGCGAAGATGATGTATCGGAAGATATAAGAACTCCCGAGGCTTCGATGTACGCATCTGCAGTATCTGCATTGCCTAAAGTGAGAAGCTTTCTTCTTTCGATGCAAAGACAGATCGCTGAAAGAGAAAATGTAATTATGGACGGAAGAGATATCGGAACTGTTATCCTTCCGGATGCGCAGGTCAAAATATTTATGCATGCTGACGGTGCGATAAGAGCGCAAAGACGCTATAAAGAACTTCTCGAAAAAGGAAAGAAAGTTACATACGAAGAAGTATATAACGATATGTGTCTGCGTGATAAAAATGACAGCTCACGCGCGGTGGCTCCTTGTGTGCCTGCAAAGGATGCGGTGATTTTTGATAACGGTTCTTTAACTTTTGAAGAAACCGTAAAGCAGGCAATAAAAATTATAGAGGAAAAACTGTCATGACAAAATTTTACAGAGTTTGCCATATATTATTGGCAATGCTTATAAAAACTATTTTCAGACTGAAAATCATCGGCCTTGAAAATGAACCGGAAAAGGGAGCACATCTTGTTTGTGCCAATCATATGTCTTTGTGGGATCCTGTTTTTATGGGAGCTTGTCTGAAAAAAAGACAAGTGCGGTTTATGGCAAAGGCAGAAATTTTCAAAGTGCCTTTTGTCGGAATGCTTGTAAAAGCTCTGACAAAAGGCACTTTGAA
>SVSD01000016.1 GCA_015064485.1 Oscillospiraceae bacterium
ATAGAAGATTTCAGAGCACGTGATATCTATATGAGCGACGGACCTTATTCACGTGAACTTGATTTGTGGTCAGAAGCAAGCAGACGCGATTTGCTTGACGAATAATAAATTCAAACTAAGGATACAGGAGAGATTGGTTATGAAAAAGATTTTTGCACTTTTACTTATGGTAGTTATGTCAGTTACACTTCTTGCAGGTTGCAGTGATCCTGTCTATGATGATTTGGAAAACTTCTTGAATGTTGAGATGAAAGAAGTTAATGAAGAGTATACAAAGCTTACAGAAGAAGTTGGGAAATGGGAAGCATTTGAAGATGATGCTGATATCAAAAAAAGCATTGACTCTGTACTTCTTCCTCTTGTAAACAGCTCACTTGAAAAACTCAAGAGTATTACCCCTGAAACAGAAGAAGTTAAAGCAATAAAGGATAAGTACGTTAAGGTAATGGATGCTTACAAGACAGGATTTGAAGCTCTCTCTGAAGGTTGTGAAACTCAGGAGGAAGCAACAATAAATGCAGGAAGCCAAAAGCTTGAAGAAGCTGTTGAACTTCTTGACGAATATAACAAAGCATTAGAAGAGCTTGCTAAAGAGCACGGCTCAGAAGTTGAGTATTAATAGCAGAACAGTGTATTGAGAAAAATCGAATGCAAAAAACTACCAAAGGCACTCCAAACGGAGTGCCTTTGGTGTATCTGACGATATGATGATAGCAAGAAATAATTTGCCTATAAATATTTCTCATTGCTTTCTCCGTTTTTTTATTCTGCTACAGTATTTCAAAGCGATTTGACATTTATTCCGACAAAAACGAGGTGAAAATGACATTTATTCCATTGGATTTTCCAGCAAGTCCTCAATATCACATCCAAGAACCCTTGATAGCTTATACAGCGTTCCTGCCTGTGCCTTATCTATATCATTTGCCTTTTGCTCATACATCTGTATCGACCTTATGTGAACACCTGACTTTTCTGAAAGCTCTGACTGGGAAAGGCCTCTGCTCTCACGAATACGCTTTAATTTGGTATCGGCATCAATTTCCGTATAGAACGCATTTAACGCTTCAATAAACTGCGAAATGTCCATTTCGTGATAAATCGGGTACATGGATATGATTTTTGAAAGAGATGCGTACTCAAAAATGTCCTTGAATCTTCTTCCGGTATACCATTGATACTCCGCCAACGCCCAGCCTGCCCAGTATTCCGGCGATTTGCTGTCCTTGATACTCGGCTCGGGGAGAACCTTTTCTCTATAAATTTTGCCTATAACAAGCCTTGCTAGTTCTATTCCCGACATTCCCGAGAGAATGGCAGGGTTGCCGCGTTCAAACTGCTCAGCATAGCCGGAGGTTACAAACATCATTGCAAACAAGTCACTTTTTATTCCACAATCGTTGATGGCATAGTCAAAAGCCAAAGATAAACGAACTTTTGCATTATTCAGATAAGATTTGTCGTATGCGTGGGTCATCGTTCTTTATCTCCTCTCTGAGTATGTCCATAACGAATATGTCGTCACGGTATGACTTGCTTTTTCTTATATCGTTTTTGTAAGTTTCTCTTGCTTTTGTATCACGGACAAGAAATTTCGGATAATAAATGCTTTTGTCTACAGGTTCTGCATCAATAAATTTTATGCGATCATATGCTTTTTTTGATACAAGAACTGTCTGCTCACCGAGCTTCCCAAGCCTCAACGCTTTATTTAAGCTTCTCAGTGATAGTCCGTTTTCCACAAAGCTTTCGGCATATCTGAAATATGAATCATCGGCACGATAGCCGGTAACTATATCATATTCTGCCGTATCAATGGCGAAATTATCTATGATATAGTTTTTTGCATCAATGGCAATTTCCGAGTCGAGAGATAATGTTCTGTTTTTGAGAAGCAGGGCAATCCAGTTGAGAACAGTGTGGCTGTCATCTGTCAAATCAAGTATTTTTAAGTCCGATAAATCTATTTCATAACGATTGCTGAAGCCGTCTTTGTTTTGCTTGCACGCCCATTCCTTTGACATTTCGCAGAGTTTTGTACAATAAAAGCCTTTTCCGTAATCGTTTTTGGGATTACCTTTGTCATAGTCAGGCTTTTCAATAATATGATCTGTTCCGTGGAATAGTTCTATTCTATTCATACGCATTCTCCTATATCATTGTAATGTTACAGCTATATTATATCATCCCAATGATAGTTTGTCAAGTGTTATTCAAATTATTATTGTTTTCGCTTCAACGCTTTTACGGGGAATGTAATTCCATTCTTTTCCACTGCTTGTCTTTGAAAAGGCATATCAAGATTTTCAAAGAGTTTATTTTTAACTATCCTCTCTGTTAAGCTATGACAAACATAATATTCGCTCGTAGTTTTCTCTATGTAATTTACAATAAAGTCTTCTTGCTCTTTGTTGAGTGCAAATATAATAGGATTGAATTTGTTACCCGTTTTTTCGGCTTGATGGAGTGCTCTTTTCAGCTTGCTTACATTTCCGTCACATGCGATATAAATTGGTGTTCCGTTAAGCTTCTCGCAATGAAACAAGCTGTAAGCCGGGAAACCCACTTCGCATTGTTTATCTTGACTTGGTAACTCTGTCTGTTGATACTGGTCTTAACATCCTCGGGAAATGTATATCCCATATCTGCAAGGAAAGCTTTTCCTTGACTTGTAAGCTTAAAGCTTTGTTTGTTGCTTTGCTGTTTTATCATCTTGAATTCCTGCAAGTTTTTATAGACATTAATCCCGAGCATCTCGCTTTTGTATCTTTCCTGCAAGTCCTTCGGGAAATATCTGCAAAGACCGCAAAGCCTTAAAAAGTTATAATCATATACATCGTAAATCATAAATCGCTCCTCCTTCTATACTAGGGTGACGCTGTGTCTGAATTTTCTGAAAAGTTCCACCTCTGAAAGTCTTGATATATGGGCGTTTTGAGGGTGTTCAGGGGTGGAGAAGTCGAGTTAAAAAACGCCCATTTGCTAATGTTTGTAAAAATCAAAATCGCTCCCGGTATAAATACACTTTTGCCGATAAAAACGGCGTACTGATTTTCTTTTCAGTACGCCAATTTCTTTTATCGGGCCGGTTTAATAAGTATTTTGATTTTTGTTTAATATGTATCGGTGACATCCTCATCAGAAGCTGCTTCCATCTTGAACTTGTCAAGTGCAGCTCTTGCTTCGGGAACAAGATTCTTATTTGTCATTTTGAATTTCTCCTTAATTAACTCGTTTATCTATATCATTAGAGCTGCCAAGAAACTTTCTTTGCGGCTCTGATATTATTATTTCAAACAACAAAATAAATATTAAATGTATTTTTTGGAAGTTTATTTAAATTCCTTCTCTATAATATTATACTTTTTGTTGAAATTAATTATATTTTATGGTATTATAAATTTATATTACCGGTTATGAAATTTACGATTTTTGCAAAAAAACAAAAGGGAGAATTTCAATATGAATATCAGAAGTTTAACAAAAAGATTATCCGCTTCTGCCTTAGCACTGTGTATTCTTGTAACAATGCTGGATACAGGTTTAATAAGTTACGCTGAAGACGATATCGGTGTAACTGTTGAAACAGGTGATGGAGACAACGGAGTAATTCCTGAAGAGGGTTGGGGTGATGAGGATGATCCCGAAGAACCTGTTATAATTGAAACTATTGTTTCATCTGCCGAAGAACTTGAGGCGGCGCTCAAAGATGATTACAACAAGATTGATATTTTATGTGATTTTGTTGTAGACAGGACTTTTTATATCACAAAGGATACTGTCATTTTTTCTCAAGAAGATATTACTCTTACAAGACATCCTGATTTCGGAGGGGATATTTTCGTATTTGGTCCCGAAGATAAGCCTATCAGCCAGGTTTATGATCCCGTTAATGTCACTTTCGGAAGCGAAGAAGCAAAAATCACAATAGACGGAAATAAATCAAATGTCAATGTCGATGTTGTGGGAACGGTATTCTTGGTAAGAAACCTTGCAGAGGTTCAACTTTTCGGAGTAACCGTAACAAACGCAAAAAAAGTCGGAAACGAAACGATACTTGACGAAGAAAAATATGATGTTACATATAAGTCACAGGTCGGCGGTGCGGCAATTATCTTAGATTCGGGAAAACTTGATATTTATGATTCCGAATTTATAAATAACGAAGTAAATGTATTTGAAAACGATACTGCAGACTCCTTAAGCGGAAGAGGAGCTGCTATCTACAGCTTCGGAGAGCTTAATATATACAATTCAAAATTTGCAGGCAACCACGCAACAAAGGGCGGAGCTATCTATAACTACAGAGAAACACACTTAAACGATACAGATTTCGAAGGAAACACATCATCGACATCAGGCGGTGCAATCTATATTCCTTCAAGCGTTTCTGCGTATCTGTTCACCGACGATGTTTCATTTAAAGGAAATACAGCCGCAACAGGCGGTGCGATTCACTCCGGAGGAACAACAAACTTTGCAGATACTTCGTTTACGGGAAATGAAGCAACAAACGGTAACGGAGGAGCAATTTATACAATAAGCAAAAAGACCTCGGAAAAGAGCCTTAAAGCAGAAAATGTATCATTTACAGACAATATTTCATCCGATAACGGGGGAGCTGTCTATATTACAGCTGCCAGCGGCAAGGATGCAGACGGAAATACAATAAAGATCGGTTCGGAAACATTGTTTAACGGAGTTTCATTTACCGGAAACAAAGCAAACGGCGGACACGGAGGTGCTATCTGGACAGCCGGCGGCGATGAAACAGACATAAAGACAATAGAGCTTTATAACGCTGAATTTTCCGAAAATCAGGCATACTATAACGGCGGTGCTATTTATGTAAGCTCCAACACATCTGCATACTTAGAAAACGCAAAATTCAATAAAAACAATGCCCTTGCCGATAACGGCACAAAATACGGAGGAGGTGCGGTTTACTCCACAGGATCTACTATTGAAATTAACGGTGCTGAATTTATTGAAAACAAATCAGGATATATGGGCGGTGCATTCGAAATGCATTCTTCCAGTGTTGCAACTCTAAATAACATTACAGCAACAGACAATATCGCAGAAAATTCAACAGGCGGCGCGTTTGAAATACAGTCATCATCTTCTATATCTATAAATAATGTTACTGCAAGCGGAAATAAATCTCTTAATAGCCGCGGCGGCTTTATGGATGTAAAGAATGCAGAAGCCAAAATATGGAATTCTGTAATCGGGGAAAGTACTGCAACGGTAGGTGGTGCTATAGCATACCAAGAAGGTTCCAAAGGCGGAATTTATAACACTCAATTCAATAATAATGAAACGACAAGCAATGGCGGTGCTATATATATATACACCAATGGTGAGAAAGTAACACTTCACACAGTTAGTTTCAACAACAATACATCCGGCGCATATGGCGGTGCCATTTATGTTTCGAAAGCCAGTATCGCCGATATGTATAACATTTCAGCAAAAGAAAACAGCGCAGTATCCGGCGGCTTTATGTATGAAACAACAACAGGAACGGTGGTTAACTTAAACGGCTTTACTGTTTCGGGCAATACTGCAACCAACGGTTCAATCATATATGGTAATTCTGCAGGTGCAAAGCTTAACATAAATAAATCAAACTATTTTGATGAAAATATGACAACCGAACTTGATGAAGCGTATTGGGAAACTGCTATTGTAAATAAGCTTACAGTAACTAACATAATTTCTCTTATTCCCGGATATAAAGACTTTGGTGAAGAAGACGGCGACGGTGAAGACACTTCCACTGAAATCATTGTCGGCGTTATGAACGCTTCAGAATTTGAGCAAGCGATTAATCAGGGTTACGATAATATTCAGATTTTAAAAGGATTTAATGTAGACAGAACCTTTGAAATCTCAAAAAACAAAAAAATTTTCGCAAAAAATGATGTAATACTAAAAAGAGATCCGTCCTTCGCCGGCGATATGTTTATATTAGGACCGTCAGAAAAGACCGGTGAAACTGTTGTAATAAACTTCGGAAGCGAAGAAGCAAAAATCACAATAGACGGAAATAAATCAAATGTCAATGTCGATGTTGTGGGAACGGTATTCTTGGTAAGAAACCTTGCGGAGGTTCAACTTTTCGGAGTAACCGTAACAAACGCAAAAAAAGTCGGAAACGAAACGATACTTGACGAAGAAAAATATGATGTTACATATAAGTCACAGGTCGGCGGTGCGGCAATTATCTTAGATTCGGGAAAACTTGATATTTATGATTCCGAATTTATAAATAACGAAGTAAATGTATTTGAAAACGATACTGCAGACTCCTTAAGCGGAAGAGGAGCTGCTATCTACAGCTTCGGAGAGCTTAATATATACAATTCAAAATTTGCAGGCAACCACGCAACAAAGGGCGGAGCTATCTATAACTACAGAGAAACACACTTAAACGATACAGATTTCGAAGGAAACACATCATCGACATCAGGCGGTGCAATCTATATTCCTTCAAGCGTTTCTGCGTATCTGTTCACCGACGATGTTTCATTTAAAGGAAATACAGCCGCAACAGGCGGTGCGATTCACTCCGGAGGAACAACAAACTTTGCAGATACTTCGTTTACGGGAAATGAAGCAACAAACGGTAACGGAGGAGCAATTTATACAATAAGCAAAAAGACCTCGGAAAAGAGCCTTAAAGCAGAAAATGTATCATTTACAGACAATATTTCATCCGATAACGGGGGAGCTGTCTATATTACAGCTGCCAGCGGCAAGGATGCAGACGGAAATACAATAAAGATCGGTTCGGAAACATTGTTTAACGGAGTTTCATTTACCGGAAACAAAGCAAACGGCGGACACGGAGGTGCTGTCTGGACAGCCGGCGGCGATGAAACAGACATAAAGACAATAGAGCTTTATAACGCTGAATTTTCCGAAAATCAGGCATACTATAACGGCGGTGCTATCTATATGGGCAGTAAAACAGTGTCTTATATGGAAAATGTAGTATTTACCAAGAACAAAGCTCTTGCATCCTCAGAAACGAGATACGGCGGAGGTGCTCTTTACGGCACAGGTGCAACGATTGAAATTAATGGGGCAAAGTTTATTGAAAATGTTTCAGACTACTACGGCGGTGCTATTGAGATCCACTCATCTTCTGTTGCTACATTAAACGATATTACTGCAGAAAGAAACAGTGCGGGTTACGCAGGCGGTTTTCTTTATGCAAAAGGTTCAGTATTCAAAGTATATAATTCTTATATAAAAGGGAATAGCGCACAAGAATCAGGCGGTGCTATGTTTATCCGCGAAAGCACTGAGGGCGAAATCCATAAAACTGATTTTATTGAAAATACTGCAGTAACCAAAAACGGCGGCGCATTATACATATACACAAACGGTGGCAATGTAACACTTAATAAAATTTTATTAAAGGGTAATACTGCTCCCGGCAACGGCGGTGCTATCTACGCATCCGGCAAGAGTATTATTAATATGTATAATATAGAGGCTGTGGAAAATAATGCTGCAAGCGGCGGCTTTATGTATGAAACCGTAAGCGGAAGCGGCACTGTTGTAAATTTAAACGGTTTGACCGTTGAGGGAAATACTGCGTCGAAGGGTCCTATTATCTTTGGTGCCACAACAGGCGCAACACTTAATATAAACAAATCAAATTATATTGATAGAGATGCTTCGGGCGAGTATGATGATACCTACTGGGAGAGTGCAATAGCCAACAAACTTACGATCAATGATTTGTCCGGAGAAATACCGAAGCCGGGAGACTACGGCGATGAAATAACAGATAATATGACTGAGATCTGCGATGTAAGAACTGTTGACGAATTAGAAGAAGCACTTGCAGGCAATGCCGAAAACATCCGAATTACAAGTAATATTGTTGTTGACAGAACTTTATATGTAATCGGTAAAAAAGTTTTGTTCACAACTACAAAGAAATCCGTTACAAGAAGTCCTGATTTTTACGGAGATATGTTTGTCGTCGGAGAAGATAAAGACGGTAGCTATCCTCTTATAGATGGTATTGAAACAGAATTTACCCTCGGTAACCCTCAATCGGTTACAGAAAACTTACTTATTATTAATGGTAACGATGAAAATATCACAGGTGAAATAACAGGTTCTGCGATGTTTGTCGCCGGATGTGCTAAAGTAAATATTTATGATAACACATCAATAATAAATAACCGCAAAAACGGAAACAGCCGTATATTTGATGAAAAGTACGGTGTTAATTCAGCAGAAAAAGCTGGCGGTTCTGCTATTATCAATATAGACGGTACAATTACAATATACGGCGGTTTGTTTAAAGATAATATATCGGAACCCGGAAAAATAATAGCTGAAGACGGAACCGAATCCGAAACCGTAATAAACGGCGGTGCTATTCATAACAGAGGAACTATCGCAATATACGGTGGCAGATTCACAGGCAACGAAGGTACACTCGGCGGTGTTATGTATAACTTGAAGCGAATTGATATTTTCGGCGGCGATTTCATTGAAAATCATGCTTTCAGAAACGGCGGCGCAATTTACCTGGCAAGTACGCAGTACGCGCATCTTTATATCGGAAAAAATGAAGGCGCCGGTGTAAGCGATAAAGTGTTGTTCAAGAATAATATTTCAGATTCATCGGGCGCGGCGCTGTACAACTCTGTAATGGGTGCAATTATAATCAACGGTGATACAACATTCGAAGATAATTTCGCTAATGCCTCCGGTGGTGCGGTTGCGACCTACGGTACAACAAATATTAAAAACACCGTATTCACCAACAACAAAGCGAAAACGCGAGGCGGGGCAGTATACCTTTCAAATTCAAATGAAGTATATACGACAAGAATAGTTAATGTTGAAAACTCGTCGTTTATCGGAAATGAATCTACAGTCGGCGGTGCTGTCGCAGTATATTCGTCCAATGCTGATTTTAAAGAAGGCGGTATAATCGAAATAGATAACTGTCTTTTCTTCGGAAATAAGGCAACAAACCTTTCGGATAAGGAAACAACAAGTGTATTCGGTGGTGCAATCTACAATTCGAGAAAAGGTTCTGTTAAAGTTACAAATTCTGACTTTACAGGAAACACAGCAGAGTACGAGGGCGGTGTTATCTATGCTGCCGGTGAAAGCAATACAATATTTACTGATTCTACCTTTACAAACAACTCTGCTACTAATGAAAAATCCCGCGGCGGTGTTCTTTCGGTTCACAGTGCGAATGTTGAATTTGATGGTGTTACTTTTGACGGTAACAATGCTAAGACAAACGGCGGCGCACTTTATATTTCATATACAACAGCAAGTACCGTTAACTCAACCGTAAAAGTTAATAATTCTGTTTTCAAAGATAATATTTCGGGTGCAAACGGCGGTGCAGTGTATGCAACAGAGCATATTGTAGAAAAAGACAAGCTTGTATTGTCAATAAAAGATACAGAGTTTAACGGCAATGCTTCGGCAGAGTACGGAGGAGCTGTTTATTTAACTGCAAAAGTTGATTCATATATGAAAAATGTCGATTTTATAGGCAATAAAGCCGGTTCAGACGAACAAAAGGCATATGGCGGAGCTGTCTACATGACTTCCGGTTCAAGCCTTGAACTTGACACTGCAATCTTTAACGAAAACGAGTCTTCGTATTGCGGCGGCGGTATAGCTCTTCACTCTGCAAGTGAAATTGTTATGAATAATGTGACTGCTGACGGCAATAAATCAATCGGCAGTGCAGGCTTCTTATACGGTAACAATGCTAAAATCGTAATATTTGATTCTGCTATTAAAAATAATATTACCTATGCAAACGGTGGCGGAGTTTCGCTTTACAACGCATCAACAGTCGCAGCTTACGGCGTTTTGTTTGAAGGAAACAAGGCAGACGGAACAGGCGGAGCGATAGCGGATTTTTCTAACCTTACAGAAGCTCTTCTTCATAGCTGTATATTCAACAATAATGTTGCAGGAACCTACGGCGGTGCTATTTACTTAAGTAATGAAGGCATAATTAATCTCTACAACAGCGAGGCGGTCGGAAACAAGGCTGATAAAGGAGGTTTCTTCTATGAAACTACCACAGGTACCGAAGCTACAATAAGAAATCTTGTTGTAGAAAACAATAGCGCTGTAACAGACGGAGATATCATATACGGCAATTCTTATGGAGCTACCCTTTATATCGACAAGCTTAACTATGAAGACAGATTAAGCGAGTATGCAGGCGACGATGCGTACTGGGATTATGCAATTAAAAATATGCTTACTGTTATAGATATTTCCGGCACAGACGAAGATATACCGGAAAGAATGGAATATATTACAAAAGAAGATGACGAAAAAGAGGATGAAGACAGAATTTTGGTTCCTGTTCAGGAGGTTTTGTCGCTCGGTATCAGCTCGTCCGACGAAGAAATCAACTCTACATACGGAAGCCTTCCGAAACTCGACAACTCTTCTAATTTTATGAGCAATCATACGACAGCTTTCGAAGACATAAACGGCGAAACTGTTACGGTTGATACTTTTGTATATCATCCCAAAGACAAAGACAGCAATGTGAACTTCGGTATGGGTATGCTTATATATCAGGCTATACTATATAAAGATGCACACCCCGAAGAAGATGTAAAAGTTTCGATAGCAGAATTCAGATTTGAAATGGAAACTGCCATCTGTATTAACAGAAACAGCCGTTACTTTGGTTATATGAGAAATCTTGTCGGAACTGATTACGATAAATATGGCTTTGTCCGCATTTCATACCTTTTGGTAACAGCAGCAAAAATGGGTATTGATGTTACTGTTATGGGACAGATACCCGGTTATCCTCACAGTTCACGCGACCCCGATTTTATAAAATATTTTGAAGACCGTTTGAAAGACCCTTGTGATCCTGTCTATGTTGAAGAAGGTAAAGTTGTCGGAGATTATATGAATTTTGTTCCTTGCGAATGGACATCTTACGGCGACAAGGGCGGTTCGGATATGATGCACCTTAAGATGGCTACTGCTTCTCACTATCTTGATATGAACGGCGTTGCACATAAGAATGCATTATTCACATCAACTTCAAACCTTGACGGTATCAACAGCAACGGTACAAACGGAAACGATAAAATGCAGGTAGGAGCCTTGGTATCAGACCATGAAGCGTTGTACAGAACTGCCTCAAACTACATAAATCTTCTTGCCGAATATCGAGGACAGGAGGAAGTATATACTTTCCGAAGTGTGTTGGCAGACAGAACAGCGGAGCAGTTTGAACTTATATTGTCCGGAAGACAAGATGAAATTCCTGCCGACAAACAAATCGTTTACCTCGGTACAGATAAAGATGATGTATTCGAGCTTTATTTTACACCGTTCGGCGGCAATCCAAACGACTGGACTGAAATATATAATCCTTACTGCAAATTCATAAAAAAATTGGCAAATTCCGAAGACTATATTATCTTAATTTGGAACAACGCAAATTACTTAAGAGCAGGTCTTGTTGCTCAGATCGAAGATATGATTATATCAGCTTTCCACAATAACAAGAATCCAAACAATAAAATTTATATAAATCTTGCGGAATTTAATAAATCGGCTTTCGATGATTTAAAAGTAGGCACAGATATTGGCCTTAAAAACTTTAATAAGAAAGAATTCGGCGCTCTTCACAGCAAAGATCTTCAAATTTCTTATGTTGAAAACGGACAAAGAAAATATGTTACACTTTTCAACACATTGAACTTCCATACCGGAGCTATCAGTTATCAGTCAAACTCTGTTCTTGTAGTTAAGGAAAACAGCGGGGCAGAAGGCAGCGTATTCTTTGCACTTGCTGATGACACTTCAAATGGTATAGTTGAACATACATACATCAACGAAAAGGTACATATCCCTGAAAGCGGTGAGGACGGATACATCTATAAGCAATGTGAATACTGTGACAAAACTATAGTTATCGAAACTGTACATCGTCAAAGCGAATGGATAGTCGCAAATGAAGCTACAGAGTCGGAGCACGGTATTGCATATAAGGAATGTATCAATTGCGGCAAACTTCTTTCTTCAAAAGAAATTGCGGGAAAGAATTTTGAGGTTGTAATTGATTATACAGAATCTGATGCCGGTCTTAAGCTTTCTTCTGCCGAGGATGCTTATGTTGTTGATGAAATACTTTCATCAAAGCCAAAAACATTCGAAGCAAGCTTCTTCTTGCCTAAATCTGTAAAAGACAGAGCAGGCGTACTTATCGGTAACTATAATAATACTTCAGCAGAACAAATAAATGTTGAAATTTACAGCAACGGTTTGCCAAGGTTGTATTATAAAACAAATAAGAAGGCTTATACTTATGTCTTTACAACAGATGTACGCTCCGACTCCAACACCCACCTTGCAATTACAATCGACGGACTTACCGCAACCCTTTACCTCAATGGTGTCGCTAAAGAAACAATAGCACTCGAGGCAGATATTGCGGATGCTTTAAGTAATTATAAGATTGGTGCGGACAGCAGAGCAAGCGGCACTCCGTATTTCAAAGGAACGATTTATTCTGTATCAATATTTGATGATGTAAGAACAAATGAAGAGATTGAGCTTGATATGATTGCTGTGCCAAGCGACTCAGAAGGACTTTTGTTCTCGAAGTATTTTGCTGATTCATACGAAGGCGTAGATAATATATTTGCAAACAACATATATTATGACAACGAAGTTTGGTCTTGCGATTTGACCTTGTACTCGGAAGATACGGTATCAGGTCAGGTATATGTGGCAGTATACGAAGATAAGGTATTGAAAAACATTGTTTCATATACTGCAAAATCTAAGCTTCCTGTCAGCGTTGAATGTGATGACGGTCAAACTGTTAAAATCTTTTGGTGGGATTCGAATTTACAACCGTTTAGCCGTATGTTTGAAATTGAAGTAAAGTAATTTCCATACTGCAGGTTGTTTTAAAATCCGTCATAAAAAAAGCGTACTGATTTTCAGTACGCTTTTTTTAATCAAATGAATTTATGAAGCAAATAAATAAGGTGTTGCATACGCAACACCTTATTTGAAATTTAATAATTTTCAGCGTGAATTTCAAAGTAGCTCTTGGGATGAGCACAAACGGGACAAATTTCGGGTGCTTTTGTACCAACCATAATGTGTCCGCAGTTACGGCATTCCCAAACCTTCACTTCGCTCTTTTCAAACACTTCAGCCATTTCTACATTCTTGAGAAGTGCGCGATAGCGTTCTTCGTGATGTTTTTCGATAGCTGCAACCATTCTGAATTTTGCGGCAAGTTCATGGAAACCTTCTTCGTCGGCTGTTTTTGCAAATCCGTCGTACATATCGGTCCATTCGTAATTTTCGCCTTCAGCGGCTGATTTAAGGTTCTGGGCAGTATCTGCGATACCATCAAGCTCTTTGAACCACATTTTTGCGTGTTCCTTTTCGTTATCAGCTGTCTTAAGGAAAAGCGCTGCTATCTGTTCAAAGCCTTCTTTTTTCGCTTTGGAAGCAAAGTATGTGTATTTATTTCTTGCTTCAGATTCTCCCGAAAAGGCAGCCATAAGATTTTTTTCTGTTTGTGTTCCAGCGTATTTAGACATAATTTTCCTCCTGAATGATATTTTTTATTATTATATCATATTTAAAAAAATATTCAAGAATAAATTGTTACATTTTGCCGAAAATATCATTTTATAGATTTAAAAGCCTTTTTAAGGTAAGATCAGTCCCGATGCAAGTTGAAAATTGATCTATTTCATTCTTTATTACTTTCTTTTTATATTCATTTACGGATTTTTTCTTTTGAGCTCTGATAAGAATGTTTTTGGGTGAGTTGTCCATATCAATGAATTCAAGAATATCAACTTTATATCCTTGATATTCAAGCATTTTAGCTCTCAACGCGTCGGTTGCAAGAGCACAGAAACGCTCTTTTATAAGACCGTAATCGCCCATAATTTTAAATCTGTCAAGTGATATGTTTTTGATTTAATTCGTGCTGACAGCAGGGAACAGAGAAAATATATTTACTGTCCCAGATTATTGCATTGTAAAGTGCGAAATCGGTTGCTGTATCGCAAGCATGAAGAGTCATAACCATATCGGGTGCTTTTGAAGGTTTATAATCCTTTATATCACCGCACAAAAAATCAAGATTTGAATATCTGTATTTTTCTGCTATCTTTTTGCATTTTTCAATAACATCTTTTTTTAAGTCAAGCCCTGTTATATGAACTTTTCTTTTTTGTATCTCTGTCATATAGTAATAAAGAACAAAAGTAAGATAAGATTTTCCGCATCCGAAATCAATAATCTCAAGAAAATCCGAATTTTCATTCTTTAATGCATCATCTACACATTCAATAAATCTGTTTATCTGTTTAAATTTATCGTATTTTGAAGCTACAATTTTGCCGTCTGCTGTCATAACTCCGAGTTCATACAACGCTGGTACAAAAATACCTTCTTCAAATATGTAGTTTTTCTTTCTGTTATGGGAAACAGCCTCAAAATCGGAAGTAATCGTGTTTTTTCTCTTGTTTTTGAGCACTTTACCTTTTTTTGAAATTTTGATTTCAACATCGAATCCTGCACACAAAGCATTTAATTGTCTGAAATTTTCACTCATTTCGGTTTGAAGAATATTTTTCAATTCATCATCCTTTATATTTTCGTGAAATACCTGCTTGTCTGTAAATCTTTCGATCTGAAATCCATCCTTTGTCTTTTTTGCAGTTAATTTCTTATATTGACAAAGCTCTGTCTTCTTACAGCTCAGCGTGATTTTTGATGTTTTATCTATTTCTATTAAATCAAGTGCTTGAATAAGTTCAGAAACCAACATTTACAATCTCCTGATATATTCTATCGCAAATTTCATAGCCTCGTCGGATGCGGCATAACGGATATTTTCTCTGCACGGATCATCTATATCTCCGAGCAAAAGTTTTTTGCATCCGCATTTTCCGTCTTTAGTATAATAGGCGGTGTATACAAGGCCTACGGGTTTTTCCAAAGAACCGCCGCCAGGTCCTGCAATTCCTGTAGTTGAAATTGCGATATCGGCATTCGAAAGCGATATCATTCCTTTAGCCATTTCAAGTGCTGTCTGTTCGGATACAGCGCCGTGCTTTATGAGAGTTTGTTCTCTTACAGAAAGAAGTTTTATTTTTGCTTCGTTTGCATAAGTACAAACACCGTAGCCGAAAACAGAAGAAGCTCCGGGAACATTTGTTATACGCTTTGAAATAAGCCCGCCTGTACACGACTCGCAGGTTGCAACCGTCATCTTTTTTTCTAAAAGAAGATGCACAAGTTCATATTCTGTTTTGTCTTTTTTATATTCTGACATAATCAACCTCAGTTGCGTTCAAGTTTTGTATATGTGATGGTCTGAAGTGCTTCTTCAATAAGCGCTTCAACATCAACCTTGTTTTCTTCCGCAATTATTTTTTCAAGTATAGGTTTTGTTGCAGGATGCTTGGGCGTAAATACTGTACAGCAATCTTCATAGGGGAGAATAGAGGTTTCAAATGTGCCTATAAGTCTTGCGTATTTAACAATTTCTTCCTTGTCGTTATCGATAAGAGGACGGATGACAGGCAATTTCTTTACAGCATCGTTTGTAACTGTAAGTGCCGGAATTGTCTGACTCGCAACCTGACCCACACTTTCGCCGGTTATAATTGAACCGCAACCGTATTTAAGAGCAACTCTTTCCGCAATTTTCATCATAAATCGTCTTAAAAGAAGCGTAAAGTATTCTTCGCGGCATTTGTTTTTCAATTCTTCCTGAATGTGCGTAACCGAAATAATATTGAGGTTTATATTACCGCAATAGTCTGTCATTATCTGTGCAAGTTCTATAACTTTTTCTCTTGCCTGCACACTTGTGTAAGGATAGCTTTCGAAATGGAGTGCGTCGATTGTGACACCTCGTCTTGCCATTCTGTAGCCCGCTACGGGGCTGTCTATGCCTCCGGAAAGAAGAAGCAGACCTTTTCCCGCGCATCCGCAGGGCAGTCCTCCTGCACCATTTACTTTGCCGCAGTGAATGTAAGCGGCATAATCTCTGATTTCCACCATCACAACAGTGTCAGGGTTTTTAACATCAACTTTCAGATGCTTATGTCTTCGAAGCAAAACCGCGCCGCATTCCTTTGATATAGAAGGGGAGTCATAGGGAAACTGCTTATCCGCTCTTTTGGCATCCATCTTAAAGGTCTTTACCGACTTAAGCTTTTCGTCTGTATACAAAGGCAACACTTCAAGAATCTTCTTCATATCCTTTTCAACGGTTGCCGCTCTGCAGCAGGAAACTATGCCGAAAATTTTTCTGCATTCTTCAAATGTTCTGTCAAAATTGAGCTTCGATTCATCATCCATCGGTTCAACATATACTGTAGACTGCGCGCGGCGCACATTATACTTGCCGTACTTTTTTATTCTGTCCTTGATATCGTTAAGCAGCAGACCTTCGAAATATGATTTATTAAGCCCCTTTAAAACGATCTCACCGTATTTTAAAAGTATAACTTCGTTAAAATTTGTCATTTATTCTTCCTCATCATTCTCTATAGAATTCAAAATTTTAGAAAATTCAGTTTCAAAAAAGTCATCTGTTTCGAATTGTACGGCGTACTCGTCGCATCCGTCTGAAAATATAATATATCTGACTTCTTTACTGAAAGGGTTTTTCAGGAATGTAAAAACCTTTCTTGATTTGTTTAAGTTTTTATATTCTTCTGCTGTCAAAAGGCCTGTTTTTGCCTGCGAAAGCTCGATGTCAGCAACGCATACACTTTGTGATTTTGTGATTTTATGAATGATAAAATGACCGTTTTCAATCGTATATAAATAATCGGGAACGACATATTTTATCAATATAAAAAGGCTAACTGCGGCGGATGCTATCGCAAAAATCTGTACAAGAGACGCATATTTCCCTGCAAAAGCCGCAAAAGGAAATAAAAGAACCGCAAGTACAAGAAGCAAAAGCGATATCACTATCAGTTTTTTGTTTTTTAATTTAGGTCTTAGCTGTATCATTCAAACCTCTCTGATCTCCATAGTTATATTATTGTTTTCAATTGTTATTATCCCGTAAGTGTATCCTTTTGCGGAAGGATATCCGATACTACCCGGATTTAAAAGGTATATATCATTTTCTTTGCCGCAATATGGAATATGTGTATGTCCGAAAAGTGCTGCGGTACAGTTTTTGCTTTTTGCAAGTGCGGCCAATACATTTGTACCTTGTTTGACGGCTTGTTTATGACCGTGGGCAAGTAAAAAGTTTACACCGCCGATTTCAATAATTTTTTCTTCCGGATACTCATTTTTTGCCATATAGTGGTCGTTGTTTCCCACAACCGCAAGAACAGGAGTAATACCGGAGATATTCTCAATATACCTTATATCAGTGCAGTAGTCTCCCAAATGAATGATATAATCAATTTCGTTTTTATGCTGTGATAAAGCCTTTATCATTTGAAGAGAATTTCCGTGAGAATCGGAAAAAACAAGTATTTTCATAATACACATCCGTATTTAAGAAATTTTTATAATCTTTCTGCATATATTAAAGCATAACAAACATATTATCGAGGTGCTATTATGTACTCAAGAGATGATCTTAAAAAATTAAGTAATATTTCCGACGAAGTGCTGAAAGAAAAAATAATAACAGCAATAAATGCTTCGGGTAAAAACCCCGCTGATGTTGATTTATCATCCGAAAACCTTGAAAAATTGAAAAAAACAATATTTAATCTTTCGGATGAGGATCTGCAAAAAATTTTATCGTCGGTTCCTCCGGAAAAATTAGCTGAAATAAAAAACAAACTTTCGGAAGACAAGAAGGTAAATTAGATGGACAGTCAGTTTAATGAAAAACTAAAAAACATACTTTCCGATCCCGAAAGTGTCAAAAGTCTATTATCGATCGCCTCCGCTTTCGGTTCTCAGAAAAGTCAGCGCGAGGATGCATCTGAGGAGACTGCAAAAACAGAAGAAACAGCTTTTGAAGCTTCTGCCATAAATGATGAAAACATACAGAACCAGCTGAATATTACGGATACATTTTCCTCTGCAATTCCAAGCATAAGCTCAGGCAATGATGACCGCATAAAGCTTTTGCTTTCTATAAAACCCTTTTTAAACGAAAAAAAGAAAAGCCGTGTTGACGGACTTGTAAAAGCTCTGGGAGCTGCCCGCATAATCAGTTCATATAAAGATTTAGACTTATTCAGTTAATATCAAAACAATATTGGTGGTGCAATGTATTACAGAAATTTCCGACCTGCAGAAAAACGCAACGAAAACAATATTCCCGTACAATATTTCGGCGACAGCTTTTCGGCGGATGCATTTACAAAGCAAGATAAAAAAGAAGTTGCAAAAGAAGAAAAGCAAGAATGCAGTTCCTGTGAAAAACAAAATGTCTGCGAAACAAACAGCGAAAAAGCTGAAAGAAAAAATCCTCTTGCTTCACTGGATATAGAAAACTTGCTTCTGATAGGCTTGATTCTTCTTTTTCTTACCGATTGTGAATGCAAAGAGGATATAATAATACCTGTTATACTCGGTATAATTCTTTTGACTTAAGCTTCAATTTTAAAGTTCATAAAGAGCGGTTGTTGCAAGTGAATATATCACATTTCCGTTTTCAAAACAATCTGCTTTTATAACTATACCGTAGTCAAGACTGATATAATATTCCTCGGTCTGTGAATAACCGTTTATTTCACTTTCAAAACGGGCAAAAAGCAGTGTTCCGTAAATGCTGTTTACAAGAGTGTATTCAAAATCAGTTCCGCTTTCAGAAGCAAATTTTGCAATATCCGGAACACCGGCTTCAATAAATACGGAAGTGCTTTCGGAAGAAAATTCGGAAACAGCACCGGAACTGTTATTCTGTACCGAAACGGTTTCTTCCTCTCCGATGATACTTTTCATCAGAAAACCATCGGTATTATATGTTTCAATGCGGTAATTTCCGCCGTCGATCTTTAAAATCCCCGTTGTTGTATTACTTTTTTTCGAAGAATAAAGAGTATGGGTATAATACCAGCAAAAAGACCCCGGAGGTGAAAGAGTGTTTAACATTTCTTTCACCTGTTCGTGGGTGATATCAGGGACAAGTTTTACAGAATCGTTTGAAACTCCGGAAATACTCTGATATATTTTTTCTTCATCGCCGGGAAGAACTGTCTTGTTTGTATTGAAAATATTTTCAGAATCCCTGTGAGAAGAATCGTTATGACTGTTAAAAGAGAAAAACCAAAGAGAGAGAGCTATTAGTATAATGCTCACAATACAAATTGTAATTGAAATAACAGTTTTGTTGTTCTTCAAAACAGCACCCTCTTTTTTTATTATTCTTTGTCTGACTGCGCGTGAGCGACATCGGATCTTGTATTTGTCACATTTTCATCAGGCACAACAGGAGCTGTAGGCTGAAGTGTTGCAAGTCCAAGACCTGTTTCCTGACGGGTAGTTTCGCTTTTTGTGATAAATCTCCAGTTGATGAAAAGTATTATAATAGCCGATACAATGATGACAAAACCTGCAATCGGCTTTTTGATAGCCCACAAAACTGCGGCAATTCCGAAAATTATACTTATTGCGTACAAAATAGTTACGGATTGTCTTTGGTTAAAGCCCATATCTATAAGTCTGTGATGTATATGACCGCGATCGGCTGAAAAAGGGCTTTTTCCTTTAAGAATTCTGCGCACAAAAGCAAAGGTGGTATCGCAGATCGGTACAGCGAAAGCGATAAAGGGCACCCAATAGGATATAACCGCAGTTGTTTTAAACACTCCGAGGATGGAGATTACGGACAAACTGAAGCCCAAGAACATAGAACCTGTGTCGCCCATAAAGATTTTTGCGGGGTTGAAGTTATAGGGCAAAAATCCTATACAAGCTCCCGCAAGAATTGCTGTCAGCAATGTGGCGAACAGGGGAGTGTCGGGCATAAAGAACGACGATATAAGAATTGATAAAGCCGATATTGCAGAAACTCCGCAGGAAAGACCGTCAAGTCCGTCGATCAGATTTACCGCATTTGTCATACCTGCGATCCACAAAACCGTAACTGGTATTGAAAATATGCCCAGAGAAACCATTTCTCCGCCCATAAAAATACCGATATTGTCAACAGTTACACCGCAGAGAGCAACGATAAGAGCGGCGATAAGCTGCATAGCAAGTTTTATAAGGGGATTTAAGTTAAATCTGTCATCAAAAATTCCGGTTACTACGATTACTGAGGCACCGATTAAAAGTCCCGTTATTTCTTTTGCATTACTTGAAATATCGCAAAAAGCAAGAGTTGTTATAATAAATGCGGTGTATATTGCAACGCCGCCCATAAGCGGCATCTCAACTCTGTGCATACGCCTTTTGTCTTTGGGAACATCAATAGCGCCGATCTTAAACGCTAAAACTCTTGCAACAGGAGTCATAGTAAACGCAATACACGCCGAGCATATCAACGCAATTGCGATATAAATAAACGAAACAACAGCATTATTGTCAAATGTTATATAATTCACAGTGCATCTCCTGTTAAATCAATTGTTGGGCTTCTGATAGAAACCGACTTTTCTGTATACTTTTGAAAGAGTTTTTCTCGCAAGGTAGTTTGCCTTGTCGGCGCCCTCTTTCATAATACCTTCAAGGTACTGCTTGTCCGCAGACAGACGCTTGAATTCGTCTCTTACAGGCTGTAAACAATCGGCGCAAGTCTCACCGACTGCAAGCTTGAAATCACCGTAGCCTTTACCTTCAAATTCTTTTTCGATCTCTTCGTAAGTTTTTCCTGTGAAAGAAGAGTATATATTCATAAGATTGCAGATTCCGTCTTTGCCCTGTTCATATTTAACTTCGGAACCCGAATCGGTAACCGCTCTCTTTATTTTCTTTATTGTTTCATCTCTTGTTTCGATGATCTGTACATAAGAGTTCGGATTGGGATCGGATTTGCTCATCTTCTTTGAGGGATCTGTGAGAGAAGTTATCTTCATACCTGTTTTTGCAATATAAGGTTCGGGCACTATGAATGTATCCGAATATACTCCGTTGAATCTTTCGGCAATATCACGGGCAAGTTCGATATGCTGTTTCTGGTCTATACCGACCGGAACTACATCTGTCTGGTAAAGAAGGATATCTGCTGCCATAAGGACAGGGTATGTGAAAAGACCTGCATTTATGTTGTCTGCGTGTTTTTGGGACTTGTCCTTGAACTGTGTCATTCTTGAAAGCTCGCCGAACATAGTGTTACAACTGAGTATCCAGGAAAGTTCAGCGTGTGCGGGAACATGGCTCTGCACAAACATTGTGCTTTTTTGAGGATCAATTCCGCAGGCAATATAAAGAGCAAGGCCTTCAAGTGTGCGGCGGCGCAAATCCGCGGGAGTCTGTCTTACGGTTATTGCGTGCATATCAACAACGCAGTAAAGACATTCGTATTCATCCTGTAGAGTTACCCAGTTCTTTATAGCGCCCAAATAGTTTCCTATAGTAAGTACGCCGCTCGGCTGTACGCCCGAGAAAATTCTTTTCTTAGCTGTTTCGTTTGTATTACACATTTTATGTTCCAAACCTTTCAAAATTTATGAAGTCATACATATTCATATTATTTTATCATAAAACATATATAAATATCAAGAGCAATATAACCAAATTTTTCATTATATATAAAAATATTTATACAATTTAACGATTTTTTGTTTCATCAGCGGTATAAACCTCAAAATTTATTGACAAATACCAAAGATTGTTTTATAATACATTATTATTAATTTCTCGGAGGCTTATTATGAACAGAAAATATAAGGTAGGCATTATCGGCGCAACCGGTATGGTAGGACAGAGATTTATAACTCTTTTAAACGAACATCCCTGGTTTGAAATTTCGGTTCTTGCAGCAAGTGCAAGATCAGCAGGCAAAACATACGGCGAAGCTGTAGGAAACAGATGGAAGATGAAGGACTCACTCCCTGAAAATGTAGCTGCTATGCCGGTTTACGATGCCGCAGATGTTGAAACCGTTTCTTCTATGTGTGATTTCACATTCTGCGCTGTTGATATGAAAAAGGATGAGATCCGTGCCCTTGAAGAGGCATACGCAAAAGCTGAAACTCCCGTTGTTTCAAACAATTCCGCACACCGTACAACTGCAGATGTACCTATGGTAATACCGGAAATAAACCACGCCCATCTTTCCGTAATCGAAAGTCAGAAAAAGCGTCTCGGCACAAAATCCGGCTTCATCGCAGTTAAACCCAACTGCTCTATTCAGAGTTATGTTCCCATGCTTACACCTCTTCTCAAGTTTGGAATCAAAGAAGTAGTTGTTTGTACATATCAGGCAATTTCCGGTGCAGGAAAGACATTTAAAGAATGGCCTGAAATGATCGACAACATCATTCCTTATATCGGCGGAGAAGAAGAAAAGAGCGAAAAAGAACCTTTGAGAATCTGGGGCAGTGTAGAAGGCGGAGAAATTGTAAGCGCTTCTGTTCCCGTTATCACAACCCAGTGTATTAGAGTTCCCGTTTCCGACGGACATACAGCTGCAGTTTTTGTAAAATTTGAAAACAAGCCTTCCAAGGAAGAAATCCTCAAGGCGTGGAACGAATTTGCAGGTCCTCCTCAGGAACTCGGGCTCCCCAGCGCTCCCGAAAAGTTTATCACATATTTCGAAGAAGATAACAGACCTCAGGCAAATCTCGACAGAGATATTTATAAAGGTATGGGAGTTACAGCGGGCCGTCTCAGAGAAGATGCCCTTTACGATTATAAATTCGTAGGTCTTTCTCACAATACACTTAGAGGTGCCGCAGGCGGTGCAGTTCTTATCGCTGAGCTTCTTTGTGCTCAGGAATACATTATGCCCAAAGAATAATTTATATTAAAAGAGAGGAGTTTTCTCCTCTTTTTTGTATATAATGACTTTTTTTCAAAAAACTATTGACAAACAGGTGAAAGTGTGTTATTATATCGCCTGTAAAGAAAAAAGCTTTACACTATACACTGAGTGGTGTTTGAGATGAATGAAAAGAAATTATACATTTCCGAGCTTTTTGACTATTACGGAGCTTTGCTTTCGGAGAAACAGAAATATGCTGTAGAAATGTATTATAACGACGATCTTTCGCTTTCAGAAATTGCCGAATCCATCGGCATAACAAGACAGGGAGTAAGAGATCAGCTGAAACATGCGGAAGAGTACCTTGTAGAATGTGAAGAAAAGCTTGGTTTTGCCAAAAAACTCAGTTGCGCACTTGCTCTTTCGGAAGAAATCAAAACTATTTGCGAAAAATCAAATGAGCCTGTGGCTGAAGAGATTTCCAAAAGAAATTCTAAGGTTATAGAGCTTCTGCTTTAATTTAAGGGAGGTGCTAAAGTGCCCTTTCAAAGTTTGACCGAACGGCTTAATAATGCATTCAAAAAATTCCGTAACAAAGGTAAACTCACAGAGGCAGATGTTAAGGAAGGTATGCGAGAAATCAAGCTTGCACTTCTTGAAGCCGATGTAAACTATAAGGTAGTAAAAGAATTTATAAAGTCAGTATCAGAGCGAGCGGTTGGTGCTGAAGTGCTTGAAAGCATTACAGCTCCTCAGCAGATCGTAAAAATCGTAAACGAGGAACTTACAGCTCTTATGGGCGGAGAAAATTCCAAGCTTACGATATCATCAAGACCCCCTACGGTGGTTATGATGACTGGTCTTCAGGGTGCGGGTAAAACTACCCACACAGGGAAACTTGCTCTTATGTATAAAAAGCAGGGGAAACGCCCGCTTCTTGCCGCTTGTGATATATACAGGCCCGCAGCTATAAAACAGCTTCAGGTCGTAGGCGAAAGCGTGGGTGTACCGGTATTTACAATCGATGGCTGCAAAGATGCTGTAAAAATTGCTAAAGAAGCGCTTGATCATGCGGTAAAGCACGGCCATGATATGCTTTTTATAGATACAGCAGGCCGACTTCATGTTGATGATGACCTGATGGACGAACTCCGACTTATAAAAGAAGCTGTAAATCCGACAGAAATCTTATTTGTCGTAGATGCTATGACAGGTCAGGATGCGGTAAATGCCGCTGAGAGCTTTAATTCTAAAATAGACCTTACGGGCGTTATTTTAACAAAGCTCGACGGTGATACAAGAGGCGGTGCCGCTTTATCAGTCCGCCATGTAACAGGAAAACCGATCAAATTTATCGGTATGGGCGAAAAGCTTGATTCTCTCGAGCCTTTCCATCCCGACAGAATGGCATCAAGAATCCTCGGTATGGGCGATGTGCTTTCGCTTATAGAAAAGGCACAACAGGCATACGATGATGATAAGGCAAAAGAGCTTGAAAGAAAACTCCGCGAGGAAAAGTTTACTCTTTCTGATTATCTTGAACAATTTGAATCCATAAGAAATATGGGGTCGATAGAGCAGATAATCGGTATGCTTCCGGGCGTAAATCCCGCAGCGCTAAAAGATGTAAATGTTGATGAAAAAGCTATCGACCGCATGGAAGCGATAATTCTTTCGATGACGCCTTTTGAAAGGGACAACCCCGAACAGATAAATGCTTCGAGAAAAAAGCGAATTGCTCAGGGAAGCGGCGTAAGAGTCGAGGAAGTAAACAAGCTTTTAAAGCAATATGATACAACAAACAAGCTTATGAAGCAGGTTAAAAACGGTGCCGGACCTTTTGGCGGAAAGATGCTCGGAAAGAGAATGTCAAAAGCGATGGCTAAAAAGAAAAAGAAGAAAAAATAATTCAGCATGAGCGTGCAAAAGCACTCTTATATATAATAACACATTCAACATTTTGGAGGAAAAAGAAATGGCAGTTAAGATCAGACTCAGAAGAATGGGCGCTAAGAAAGCTCCTTTTTACAGAGTAGTAGTAGCAGATTCCCGTTATCCCCGCGATGGCCGATTCATCGAAGAAATCGGATATTACAACCCCCTTACAGATCCCGCTGAAGTAGTTATCGACGGCGAAAAGGCAAAGAAGTGGATCTCCAATGGTGCACAGCCTACTGACACTGTAAAGGCTCTCCTTAAGAAGAACGGAGTTCTTTAATCAGCCGTACTTAGGAGGATAGAATGAAACAGGTATTGACAGATATAGCCAAGGCTATTGTCGATGCACCCGAATCGGTAGTTGTTACCGAAAGAGAAGAAGGGGACAATGTTTTCCTTGAACTCATGGTTGCATCTGACGACATGGGAAAGGTTATCGGGAAGCGCGGAAAGATAGCTAATGCTATCCGTACAGTTGTTAAAGCTACCGCTAACCGTGATAGCAAGCGTGTGATCGTAAATATTGTATCAGACGCTGAATAATTAGCTGTCGAGCATGTTTAAGGAATATATCACCCGATATATTCCTTTTTTATTTGCAAAATTTACATTTTAGTGTTTAAATTTGTAAAACACAGATATATAATGAAATTGAAAAAATATTAAATTTGCGAGGCCAATATATGAAACAATATCTTGAAGCGGGTCAGGTAATAAATAAAAGGGGACTTAAAGGGGAAGTAAAGGTTGATTGCTATTGTGACACTCTTGAAACTCTTTGCGAAATCAGCACTCTTTATCTTGACGACAAAGGGGAGAGACCTGTCAAAATACTCGCCGCAAAACCATACAAAGGATTTGTTTATCTAACAATAGAAGGCATAAACTCGGTTGAAGATGCCGACAGAATGCGCGGAAAAACCCTTTATGCTGACAGATGTGATATACCCGTTGACGAGGGATGTTATTTTATTGATGACCTTATCGGACTTGAAATGATAGATGCAGATACAAAAAAGGTTTACGGAAAAATTACAGATGTTTTTAACAGCGGTGCAAGTGATATTTATACTGTAAGCGACGGTGCAAAAGATTACTATATCCCTGCAGTCGACGAATTTATTATAGAAACCGATCTTGAAAAAGGAGTTTTTATAAGACCTATCCCCGGAATGTTTGATGAGGCGGAACAGTTAAAATGAGATTTGATATTCTTTCGGTTTTTCCGGATATGGTAAAGCCGGCTTTAAGTGAGAGTATGATAGGCCGTGCCTGTAAAAACGGTATTCTCGATATACATTTACATAATATAAGAGATTATACAAAAGACAAGCACCGACGCACTGATGACACTCCTTACGGAGGCGGTTGGGGGATGGTTATGACATGCCAGCCCATTATGGATTGCTATAATGCTGTCGTCGGTAACGATAAAAATGTAAAAACTGTATATATGTCGCCGGGAGGTAAGGTTCTTACTCAGAAAATGGCGATGAAACTTGCAAAAGAAAAAAGAATCGTTATTCTTTGCGGACATTACGAAGGCGTCGACCAAAGAGTTATAGACTCAATCGTTGATGAAGAAATTTCAATCGGCGATTATGTTTTGACAGGAGGAGAGCTTCCCGCAGCCGTGCTTGTTGACTGTGTATCGCGCCTTGTTCCCGGAGTTTTACCGGATGATGAATGTCACGAAGACGAAAGTATAGAATCAGGTCTTTTGGAGTACCCTCAATATACAAAACCTGCCGAATACGAAGGAATGCGTGTTCCTGATGTGCTTTTAAGCGGTCATCATGCCAAAATAGTTGAATGGCGTATGCAAAAATCAATAGAAAAAACATTTAAAAGACGGAAAGATCTTCTCCGAAAGAAGAAACTCGGCAAAAAAGAAACCGAATTTCTTAATAAATTAAAAGAAGAATCTAAGAAAAAATAAGAAAGGAGCCGGGGATGAAGCATATATCAAAAAACAGTACATCAATCAACAATTCAGCTGAAAAAAACATAGAAGTATCGTCTTCGGTCAACAGAAGCGTAAGAGCATCCTGCTTTTACAACTTTTTCCGCTCATACTACAAATCCGAGCGAAGCTTTACAAAGAGCATTACAGGCGGATTTATATCTTCGGAACGGTTAGGGGCTCTAATTAAAATTTTCAAGAATAATTTTTCAAGAAATTGCGAAAACAGCCTTTTGGTAAACGGAATAAGTTCGTTTTACGATAAACTGATAAACTCAAGTATCAGAAGCTACGCCATACTGTCGCTGTATTTCGGCGTCTATACTCTTATAATCGAAGTAATCAGAGCATCCCTTTCCGGAGTATTTAATATAATTCCCGATAATGTTTATTATGCTTCTATTTTAATAATAGTATCGTTACTCTTTTTGTTTATTAAAACACCGTTGCGGGACTTTGTCAATGAAAGTAAAATTTTATCCTTTATTTCTGATAAGATTTTTATTAAATCATACGCAAGAAAAAGTTCTCATGAAATTTTTTATCCTTCAAACGGAATTCTTATCCTTCTGGGAACTTTGCTTGGAATATCCACAATAATTTTCCCTGTTGCTGATATTGTTTTATTTGTAATAAGTGCATTTCTAATAATATCATTTTTCAGGACACCGGAAAATTCTCTTCCCGTATTGATTGTAACTTGCCCGTTTTTGCCTCAAAATTTCTTTGCATTTCTTTGTCTTGCTTCATTTGCGGCGTATCTTTTCAAAGCTTTAAGAGGCAAAAGAAATTTTTCGCTCAAATATTTTGATGTTCTTGTTATAATATTATTCCTGATTATAATAGCAGGCGGTTTCGGAAGCGGTAACAGGCACATATTCGGCTTTGAAACTGCAACGATGCTTAGTGTTTGCCTTATTTATTTTTCAATCAGAAACTGTATAAGAGATGAGATTCAATGTAAGAAAATCGCGTATTCTTTTGTTACATGTGCGCTTATTTCCTCCCTTATACTTATATACGGGAAAATTCATTCGCTTGGCTATATATCTTTTGTCGAAAAAAACAATCTGTTAAGACTTAACACAGCGCCGATCGACCCATTCGGCGACAAAATTGTTTACGGCGAATTTTTACTTGTTTTTTTGCCGTTTGTTTTAATGTCTTCGCTTGTTGCAAGTAAATATACGGGAAAAATCGCAGGAATCCTTTCGATAGCAGCCTGTGCTGCAGCCCTTGTATTTACTGATTCAAAAGGAATTCTTATTGCTTTTGGGATCTGTTTGCTTATATATATAACCTCTTCTTTCAAGAATCCCTTCGCTGCGCTTGTTACCATTTTATCTGTATATATTGTTTCTTGGATTTTTGTTACTCAATCGCCGTTTTTAGGGGAAGACAGATTCTTTTCCGTTCATGGTTACAAAGAGATGATAATCGATTCTTCGCTTGATGTTGCACTTGATAATTTTATCGGAGGAATCGGTTTCGGAAAACAGAATTTTTCCCAGGTATTCAAATTATATAACGGCTTTGCTACCGGCAATATTTCATCCTGTTATAATATGTATCTTCAGTTTCTTATACAGACGGGAGTTTTCGGATTTATATATTTTGTTATAGTTTCGGTAGACTATTTTAAAATGCAGTTTTCAAGCCTGTCCGACAACAAAAGGAAGAATTCCTTCTCATCGCTTGTTGCAATTTCCTCGATAAGCTCAGTCGGAACTCTTTTTGTGCGCGGGCTTACAAATTCCGTATGGAACGACCACAGAGTTCTGTTTGCATTTTTTGCGGTTATAGGACTTTCTGCTGCCGTATATTATTTTAACTCCAATGATACAAACACATACAAAGAGGAATAGTTTATGAAAAAAACGAAATTTTTTCGCCGATTTAACATAATAGATGTTTTGGCGGCAGTATTTCTTATTGTTGCGATCCTTATAAGCTTCTATTATTATACAAATGATGACGGTCTGTTTAAAAAGCAGCAATTTGAAATTGAGTATACAATCCGTATTGATAAAATAGAAAATGAGTTTCTTGGAAACCTTTCTCATTATGACATTCTTTACGACTATTCGAGTGCTTTTCCGATAGGGGAGATATCTGACATCAGAACATATCCTAACGATCAGTACTATTCAGCGATGGAAATTGTCGTAGATGCGGTGGCGGAAATTCACAACGGCGTTATCAGTGTGAACGGTATTGATATTTTTGCAGGGAAATGGATCGAATTCAGAACACCAAATATCGTACACGGCGGAAATTGTGTTGCTGTTATGATAAATGATAGGTTGGACGGTGCAAAATGAAAACTGGTTTTAAAAAATTTAATATTGCTGATGCAATTATAATTATAGGTATTATTGCAATTGTCAGCGGTCTTTTATTAAGGAATCCTATTGAAAGAATGTTTACGGATTTGTTTTATCAAAAAAACATAGAATATGTCGTAAGTATTTCTGCCAATGACGCAAAACTTCTGCGCGAAGGTACAGAAATTAAGGATGTTCACGGCGATTCTCTCGGAACAGTAAAATTTATAAAACCCAATACCTCTGCAAGAGATGATAACGGAATTATCATAGGGTATAATGTTACAATAGAAACCGTCGGTATGACAGATAAACTTGGAACTTATATCGGAAATTCTATGTTTATTGCTCCGAGAATGAGCATTGAGGTTTATTCAGGGTCCAGCGATCCTATAGTTTGTGTGGTAAAAAAGATAGAAAGTGACAGATGATTCAATAAGTTTCTGTTCAATATACACATAAAATGCATAAATCCCAAAAAAACACTTGATTTTAGAAAATATATTTGATATAATAGTGGTAAATTCTCTAATTCCGATTAAGGAGTATTAAAAATGACTTCAAAAGACATAACTATAAAAAATAGTGTTGGCCTTCACGCAAGACCTGCTACATTTTTTATTCAGAAGGCAAACACATATAAAAGTTCTATATGGGTAGAATGCGGTGACAGACGCGCTAATGCGAAAAGTCTTCTCGGAGTTCTTTCTCTTGCTATAGTTCAGGGTACCGAAGTTACACTTATTGCTGACGGTTCCGATGAAACTGAAGCTCTTGAAGGTCTCAGCGAGCTTGTTGACAGTGGCTTCGCAGAATAACAATAATGAATTTTTGAAAGGAGCCGCATATTTCGGCTCTTTTGTTTTTTTGAGGTAAATATGACTCGATCCGAACTTATAGAAAAAGTAAAGCTTTTACCTTTTACCCCCGGCGTTTATATGATGAAGGACAAAAACGGAAAGATCATATATGTCGGGAAATCCAAATCTTTGAGAAAAAGGGTAGCCTCCTATTTCAAAGATGAATCGCTTCTCAATATAAAAACCGCTAAACTTTCGCAGGCTATCGATGATTTTTCCTGTGTATATACCGACAGCGAAACCGAGGCTCTGATTCTTGAAAATGAGCTTATTAAAAGACACGCGCCAAAATATAATATCAAACTTAAAGACTCAAAGAACTACCCATATGTAAAAATCACAAATTCTCCCTATCCTCAAATCCTTTTGGGGAGAACAAGACATAACGATAAATGCAAATATTTCGGGCCGTATACTTCAGCTAAAGCTGTGCACGATATCATAGAAACAGTAAACCGTACCTTCAAAACCGCTTCCTGCGGCAAAAGATTCGAATATGGGAAAGAGGTTTGCCGCCCGTGTCTTAATTTTCATATAGGAAAATGCATAGCACCCTGCACCGGAAAAATTTCATCAGATGAATATAAAGCGCTCTTTGTAGAAGTTGCGGACTTTTTGAACGGAGATTACGCAAAAGTAAAAGAAAATCTTACTCAGAAAATGCTTGAAGCGTCAGACGATATGAAGTATGAAATTGCAGCTCAATACAGAGACAGAATTTCTGCAATTGAAAGACTCAGTGAAAACCAAAAAATTCTTTCTGACTTAAATTCAGATAAAGATGTTTTCGGAATTTTTGAGGGAGACACCCTTTGCGTTATTTCAATTTTATTCATTCGTTCGGGAAGGCTGATTGATAAAGAGCTTATATTTTTTTCCTCGGACGAGCTGACACACAGCGAAGCTTTAACCGATTTTGTTTTGAGATATTACAGCACACACGAATATATACCTAAAAGTATTCTTTTATCATTCTCGGTAAATGATGAGGATTTTGAAACGCTTTCAAAATTTATTTCAAGTAAAGCGAACAGAAAAGTCGAAATCAAAACGCCCCAAAAGGGAGCTGCAAAGGAGCTTACCAACCTTGCATGTGAAAATGCTTGCGAGGCTGTAAAGCAATATTCAAAAGAGCAGGGAAGAAGTATAAAGGTTCTTACTCATATGTATGAATATATGTCGCTTGACAGTATTCCTATGAGAATTGAGAGTTACGATATTTCAAACAACGGTAAAGACAGTATGTATGCAGGTATGATCGTAATCGAAAACGGCTCATTCAAAAAGAGCGATTACCGCTCTTTTGCTATCAAGAGCGTAAATGGAATTGATGATTATTCCGCAATGAGAGAAGCTCTCGACAGAAGACTTAAACGACTTCGTGATGCACTCGACGGAAATGGCGATATGAGCGATGCTTCTTTTTCGTCAATTCCCGATCTTATACTTCTTGACGGCGGCGCCGGGCATGTTTCGGCAGTAGCACCGCTTCTTGAAAAATACAACCTTCCTATAAATCTTTTCGGAATGGTAAAGGATTCGTTTCACAAAACAAGAACCCTTACCGATGGAAAAAATGAAATAAGCATTGCCCATGTTCAGGACATTTTTACATTTATATACGGAATACAAGAGGAAGTTCACAGATATACCTTTTCAAAAATGGATGCTTCAAGACGAAAGACTGTAAAACATTCGTCGCTTGAAAACATTTCAGGTGTCGGACCGTCTAAAGCTAAAGAACTTTTAAAGCATTTTTCAACGGTTTCTGCAATAAAATCAGCAGATATAGATGAAATCGAGAAGGTTAAAGGCATAAACAAAGAAACTGCAATAAATATATATAACTATTTCCACGGAAATAAGAAATGAGGACAAGATGAGAATTATAACAGGTATTGCAAGAGGCGTAAAACTTGATACACTTCCGGGTGAAGATATAACCCGTCCCACATCGGACAGAGTAAAAGAAGGACTTTTCAGTGCGATACAATTTGAAATATCGGAAAAACGAGTTCTTGATCTTTTTGCAGGAAGCGGACAGCTTGCCCTTGAAGCGTTGAGCAGAGGTGCCGACAGTGCTGTTATCATTGATGAAAGCGAAAAAGCTGTTGAAATAATAAAATTGAACGCAAAGAAAACTAATCTTATGAAAAAATGCAGAATTGCCCGTCAGGATTACAGCGAATATTTGAAATCCGCAAAGGGAAGAGAAAAATTCGGCATAATTTTCCTTGATCCGCCTTATTCAAAAGATATTCCGAATGAAGTTCTGAAAAAGGTTGCAAGAGCTGAAATTCTTGATATTGACGGAATTGTAGTTTGTGAATCCGACAAGGATAATATGAATGAGGATATACACGGTCTTACATTTATAAAAAAATACAAGTACGGCAGAACTTATGTGGCTATATATAAGAATTGCATAAAGGAGGCGGAGGCTTGTGAAGAATAAAAAAACTAACGCTGTAATTCCCGGCAGTTATGACCCGATAACAAACGGACATCTTGATCTTATTATCAGAGCTTCAAAACTCTTTGATGAGGTAACTGTTCTTATCTGTGTTAATTCTTCAAAGAGGGGATTCGTCGATGTTGAAATCAGAAAAATCCTTTGCGAAGATGCGGTAAAAGATCTTTCAAATGTAAAAGTTGATGTATGCGGCGGGCTTTTTGCAGATTATTGTCACAATAACGGAATAAATGCAGTTATTAAGGGAATAAGAAATTTAACAGATTATTCTTATGAATCCGAGCTTAAACAATATAACGATTGCATTTTCAAAGATAAATACGAAGATGTTCCCGAAACAATTTTTATCCCTTCATCTGCGGAATTTTCACATTGCAGTTCGACATTTGTAAGAGAAATGCTCAAATATAATGAAGATGTGACAAAATATGTACCTAACGCAAAGCTGCTTTTGAATTATATAAATCTGCCCTGACAAATATTTACAATTTGTAAATATTTTCTCACATAATCATAAATGGTATTTATTTGCTTGAAAATTTATTTATGATGTGTTATAATCAAATTGTTTGTTAAATATTTAATTTTTATGAGGTGAAGAAAATGCTTAATAAGAAATCTATTGAAGACATCGAAGTCTCCGGTAAAAAAGTTCTTGTTCGCTGCGACTTTAATGTTCCGCTTAAAGACGGTGCAATTACAAGCGACAAGAGAATTGTAGAAGCTCTCCCCACAATCAAGTATCTTCTTGATAACGGTGCAAAGGTTATCCTCTGCTCTCATATGGGTAAGCCTCACGGTATTTTCACCGAAGGTTTTGGTCTCAACAAAAAAGAAAAGGCAAAGATCGCTGAACTTCCCGAAGCAGAACAGGCAGCTGCAACCGAAGCAATGCTTAAGAAAGCTGCTGAAGAAGACGCAAAGAAATTTACTCTTAAGCCTGTTGCTGACAGACTTAACGAATATCTCGACGGCAAGGTAACATTTGCTTCCGATATCATCGGCGACGATGCAAAGGCTAAGATCGCAGCTCTTGAAAACGGAAAGGCTGTTCTTCTTGAAAATGTTCGTTTCGACGCAAGAGAAACAAAGAACGATGCTTCCCTTTCCAAGGCGTTTGCTGAACTTTGCGAAGTTTATGTAAACGACGCTTTCGGTTCTGCACATAGAGCTCATTGCTCCACTGCAGGTGTTACAGAATTTGTTGACACATGTGTTTGCGGTTACCTCATCCAGAAAGAAATTACAATTATGGGCGGAGCTCTTGCTGATCCTAAGCGTCCTTTCGTTGCTATCCTCGGCGGTGCTAAGGTTTCCGACAAGATCGGTGTAATCAAGAACCTCATCGAAAAGGTTGATACACTTATTATCGGCGGCGGTATGGCATATACATTCTTCCGTGCTATGGGTTACAATGTCGGAACTTCCATCTGTGAAGAAGACAAGGTTGAACTCGCGAAGGAACTTATGGAAAGCGCAAAAGCAAAGGGCGTTGATTTCCTCATTCCCGTTGACAACAGAATCGGTAAGGAATATGATGAAAACACATCTTTCGATGATGTTGATTCCAACTGCATCCCCGAAGATTGGATGGGTCTTGATATCGGTCCTAAGACACAGAAGCTCTTCGCTGAAAAGATCGCTAACAGCGGCACTGTTGTTTGGAACGGT
>SVSD01000017.1 GCA_015064485.1 Oscillospiraceae bacterium
TCTCAGAGGATATTTAACTTTATTTTTTCGTATCTAAAATTAGTTAAAATATCTCTTAAGGAGACCCTCGAAGCCTTTTCCATGACGAGCTTCGTCACGAGCCATTTCGTGAACTGTATCGTGGATAGCGTCAAGGCCGTTTTTCTTAGCGCAAGTAGCAAGATCAAATTTGCCCTTTGTTGCACCGTATTCGCAATCAACTCTCCATTTGAGGTTATCCTTTGTGGTAGCTTTCATATTGGGTTCGAGATCTTCGCCGAGAAGTTCCGCAAACTTTGCTGCGTGTTCAGCTTCTTCAAAAGCTGCCTTTTCCCAGTAAAGTCCGATTTCGGGATAGCCTTCACGATGTGCGATTCTTGCCATGCAGAGATACATACCAACTTCAGAACATTCGCCGTTGAAATTCGCCATAAGCTGTTCGAATATGTATTTCTTGTCTTCTTCGCTGATATCGGGGTTATTCTTTACGGTCTTTGCATATACACCGTATTCGTGTTCAGCAGCAAGTGCTGCACCCTCTTCCATAATATTGAACTTTTCAGCGGGTACTTTACAAACGGGGCACTTTTCGGGAGCCGCATCGCCTTCGTGAACATAACCGCATACAGAACATACAAACTTTTTCATAATAAATTCCTCCAAAATAAATATATAATAATTTTATAATAAATCCTATGTGGATTTAAGGTCAAATATTTTTGCACTCACAACATACGCCTTTAAAAACTACCGAGCAGTCGCATATCTGTGCATTTGTTTTTTCCTGAGCATCGCCTTTTATCATAGAAAGATAATCGGTGAAAATATCAATTATTTTTCCGCAATCGTTGCAGACAAGATGGGAATGTGCGGAGATATCTCCGTCAAAATGAACAGCTCCCTCGCCTACTTCGATTTTTCTTATAACACCGTCTGCCGAAAGCTTTGCAAGATTTCGATATACCGTACCAAGGCTGATATTCGGTATCTTTTCCCTCGCCTTTAAATATATCCAATCCGCATCGGGATGGCAGGTAGTGCCTCGCAGTACCTCCAGCAGTGTTTCACGCTGTCGGCTGTATTTTGTTGTTTCCACTTGTCATCACCTCAATAACGATAACTGTTACTATTATTATATTTATTTTTTTTATTTTGTCAATAGTTTTTTTAAATTTTTTTAAATAATTTTTCGATTTGAAAAATTCATACAAAAATACCCGTTTCACAAATAGAAACGGGTATTTCAATTCATTAGTTTTCTTCCTGTTCTTGCTGTGCGTTTTTAACAAATTCACAAAACTCTTCTATTATTTCCCATACATCCTTTACCCCTTCCCCTGTTTTTGAAGAAAAAGGAATAATAGCAGTATCAGCCGGAATTCCCTTATGGGAAAGAATATTTTCGATACATTTTTCTCTGTTTGTTTTATTAAGTTTATCGGATTTTGTCGTAACTATCGCAAAAGGAAGCTCGCTATCCACAAGGTACTGAAGCATAACATCATCATCTTTTGTAAGCCCTACCTTTAAATCAATAAGAAGTAAAAACAGAATATTTGCATCAAGCGAAAAATATTTTTCAATAAACTGCTTCCATTTTTCCCTGTCGTCAAAGGAACGCTTAGCATATCCGTAGCCGGGCAGGTCAACAAGATATATGGTATCATCTACATTATAAGCATTTACCGTTATGGTTTTACCAGGTTCTCCGCTGACTCTTGCAAGAGATTTGCGGTTTAAAAGTTTATTTATCATAGATGACTTTCCGACATTCGATCTTCCGCACATAGCAATCTGAGGCATAGAAAGATCAAGTTTTCCGGGAAGCTGTGATGCCTTGCCTGCGGTAAAAAAGATATCAGCTTTATTTAAATTCATACCATTACCTCCGACACGGGTTTTATGATATTTTCAGACGGAATATACATTCCGGCCTCGGGAAACTCTTTCATATTTGTTTCTTCCTTAAAAAGAGCGATATCAAGAACCTCGTCGATTGTACTTACCGGCACAAACAAAACATTATTCTTAACCTCAGCATCCACATCCTCAAGATCCGGAATATTATCTTTTGGAATAATAACTGTCTTTATGCCGTTTTTATACGCCGCCATTGACTTTTCACGAAGTCCTCCGATGGGAAGAACTCTGCCGTGAAGTGTAATTTCGCCCGTCATAGCCACATCAGAGCGGACAGGAACTCCCGAAAGCTCAGATACTATTGCTGTTGAGCAAGTAACTCCCGCCGACGGACCGTCTTTTGGAACTGCGCCTTCGGGGAAATGTATATGTATATCACGGTTTTTGTAAAAGTCTTTGTCAATACCGTACTTTTCATAATTTTTGCGGACATAAGTTACTGCAGCCTGAGCCGATTCCTTCATAACATCCCCAAGCTTTCCTGTAAGTTCGAGTTTCCCTGTGCCTTCCATAGAAACAGCTTCTGCCTGAAGCAGTTCTCCTCCGACCTGAGTCCACGCAAGACCGTTTACAACGCCTATAAGGTTTTCCTTTTTCTGTTCGGGGTCTTTATATTTGGGTTTACCGAGATATTCCGAAAGATTCGATACATTTATTGTAAAGCTCTTCTTACCTGTTTCAACAATCTTTCTTGCAACCTTTCTGCAAAGGGTTGCAGCTTCTCTTGAAAGGTTGCGTACGCCCGCTTCCTTTGTGTAGTGGTCTATCATCTCACAAATCGCCTCATCGGTAATTTTCAATGAGCGTTTTGTAAGGCCGTGTCTTTTAAGTTCTTTTCCGAGAAGATGGTTTTTGAATATCGCAATCTTTTCGCTTCTTGTATAAGACGAAAGTGTTATTATCTCCATTCTGTCTATAAGAGGAAGAGATACGGTATCAAGGGTATTTGCAGTAGCAATAAAGATACATTCGGAAAGGTCAACCGGAATTTCTATAAAATGATCACGGAAAGTCTTATTCTGGTCGTTGTCAAGAACTTCAAGAAGTGCTGATGACGGGTCCCCATGAGAATCAACAGTTAACTTGTCCACTTCATCAAGAAGAATAACGGGATTCATCGTTCCTGCAGTTTTAAGAGCATTTATAATTCTGCCGGGCATAGATGCGATATATGTTTTTCTGTGACCTCTGATATCTGCTTCATCTCTTACACCGCCGAGAGATACACGGACAAATTCTCTTCCGAGTGCTCTTGCAACAGAGGAAACAACAGAAGATTTACCTACACCGGGAGGGCCTACAAGGCAGAGTATCTGTCCGGCAAGGTCGGGAGAAAGCTGTTTTACTGCGATAAATTCGAGAATTCTGTCCTTGACCTTCAAAAGACCGTCGTGGTCGGCATCAAGTATCTTTTTTGCAGCTTCAACATTATATTTGCCCTTTGAATAATTCGACCAAGGAATCTCAAGGCATATATCGAGATAATTTCTGATAACCGTACTTTCTGCAGAACTATACGGCATCTTTTCGAGCTTTGAAAGCTCTTTCCTCAGCTTTTCTTCCACACTTTCAGGAAGATTTGCCTTTCTTATCTTTTCGTCGTATTCGTCTATATCTGAAAACTCGCCGTCACCAAGCTCGTTTTGTATTACCTTCATCTGTTCCCTTAGGTAATACTCCCTCTGATTGCGGTCTATCCTCTGCTTGACCTTAGTCTGCAATTCAAGTTCGCTTTCCAAAAGCGCCTTTTCATTTTCCATTATAACAAGGAGTTTTTCAAGGCGTAAAAGAGGATTTACCTCGGAAAGTATCTCCTGTCTTGCCGAGAGCTTGTATATAACATTTGCGGCAATAAAATCCGCAAGTATACCCGGTTCTTTTATAGACTGAACCGCCGCGATTATTTCATTAGAAACCTTGGGAAGGTATTTCAAAAACTCCTGAAACTGCTTTACCGCTTCTCTCATCAAAAGCTCGCCCTTAAGACCGCCGTTGTCATTGAGTTTTACCGAGCGTACAAAAACTTCCGCATAAGCACAATCAGACGCATACTCGATTGTAGAAATCTCCGCTCTGTTTTTTCCTTCGATCAAAACTCTCATATGACCGTCGGGAAGCTTCATAGCCTGTTTTACCTTTGCCACAACGCCATATGTATATATTTCATTCGATTCGCTGCCGCTCTCTTTGAAAGAAACGGCAAATATCATATTATCGGTTTCGGAAGCCGCATTTACAGATGCAATATCTTCCTCATTCGAAAGCTCTAAACTTGTCGGAAGACCGGGAAAAATAACTATATTTCTCAGTCTTACGAGAGGATATATGTTTTTTTCAACTTTTTCTATATATTTAGACATTTTTTACTCTCTTTCTTTAAAATAATGTATAGTAGGATAAGTTTTGCTTATCTGGTTTTCATTTTAAGACAATTTTTGATTGTATTGTGCAAATAAGACAAATTAACAATCTCTTTTACAGCATTATGCATAAATTTTAAATATTTTGAAACAAATTATCAAAAACCTCTTGCATTTTATGGTAAAATATGGTATTATATCCATAGATTAAAAAGACATTTGAGAAAGGCAAGGTTTAGACAATGGAGAATAAGTATAAAGTAATTTTAGCTGACTGTGACAGGGAGCACAGAATAAAAATCAAAAATTCGCTTTCCCCCGCCGTTTTTGAGATAATCGGCGAAGCAGATGACGGAGCAGAAGCTCTTGATCTTGTCATCCGCACAAAGCCGGATGTTCTTGTATGCGAATTATGGATGTCGCAGCTCGACGGTATTTCGCTGATCGACGAAATAAAAAGAAAAGCAACAAAAATACCTGTAATTGCAGTAGTTACCGCGCTCAACAATGTACAGATGGCAAAACAGGCAACAGACGCGGGAGCTGATTGCTGTATGCTAAAGCCGGTTGATGCAGGACAGCTTGAAAACCGTTTGATAAATCTTTTAAACGAACCTGTAAAGCCTTTCAAACAAGTATCCGGTGAATCCTCAAATACAAACAGCCTTGAATTTCAGATTACAAATATAATACACAATGTAGGAGTTCCAGCACATATAAAAGGATATCAGTATCTCCGTTCTGCTATAATGATGACAGTAGAAGACAGCGAAGTTATAAATTCCGTAACAAAAGTTCTCTACCCTTCGGTTGCAAAGAAACATCTCACAACATCATCAAGAGTTGAAAGAGCTATCCGTCATGCTATCGAAGTTGCGTGGGACAGAGGCGATCTCGAAATACTGAATTCGATTTTCGGATATACAGTTCAGAATTCAAGAGGAAAACCTACAAATTCCGAATTCATCGCTCTTATTGCTGACAATTTAAGACTCCAGAACAAAGAAGCACTTTCGGAAAAAAGAGCCGTTCTTATAGAGAAATAAATTCTGTGCAGACATATGTCTGCACTTTATTTTTTGAAAGGTTTAAATTTCATAAGAAGAGAAAAGATTATAGGAAAAACAAAACAAAGAAGGATGTAAAGTATAATTCCAGCTATTGCCATCTTCCCGCTCATTGCAAATATCACGCAATAGGGGTTCAAAAGCATAAGACCTATACCGACCATACTTCCGTTTGAAGTGAACACAAAAAGCACAAAACAAAGGATTGCCAAAAGCGAAAGGGCAAGATTAAAAAGAGAAATTGCCATTGCGCTTTTATTGTTCAGAAAATATCCAAGCGGTGCAGAAACAAGACCTATTACTGCAAACAAGGAAGAAAGTATCGTATCGGTCAAATAAAGACTTGCACCTGCCTCGTCCACAACCTGTTCCATCGGGACACGGATTGTAAGAACGATCCCCAAAACAAGCCATATAACGGCAAAAGAAATGCAAATTATATTCTTAGTCTTTTTCATATACACTCCATATATATTCAGCTTAAGAAATTTTTTCGCTTTTTTCCAGAACGCCGTGTACGACAAAGCGTTTGTCAACCACTCCGTTTGTACAGGTTATAAGGGTTACTATCTTATCGTCTTTATCAAGCGAAACATCCGACTTGAAAATAGATTTTGATTTAATTTCCGAAAGGAACTCTTCAAAATCCTCATCCGAAGAGAATTCAGTATAGAAAAATCTTTCTGTAGGTACCGCATCATAAGCCGAAAACGGTTTATAAATATATACTCCATCAGCAGTATAAATTTCTATCTGTCCGTTTTGAAATTGATTTTTCGTTCTGAAATTCATTATGGTCTGGAACATTGTCCCATCGTTCATATTATGTCCGTAGACACAGGTATTTCTGTTTTTTTCAAGATCCTTTTTGTTGTTATAATCTGTGAAAATTGCACCCGAAACACTGTATGTGCGGTCAAACCCGTGGCTGAGATAAAAGTCGTTATCCCCTTGCGGTGACTGTACAACAGGATAATCTACCCTTGTTCCCTGCACCTTTATCCAGGCAAAAGCCGAAGGATTTATAAGCTTCAATGCTTCAAGATTGGGGAGCATCCGCTCAAATTTTGTCTTCAGATCTTCAACTGCAATTTCAGTGCCTTTATATATATCCCCCTCATCCGAGTAAAGCCTTTCTTCGGTATCGCCGAAGGAATCTTTTGAAAGATATCTCGGCGAATCATAAAGTATCTCACCCGAATAAAACTTTTCGGAAAGCTTGGTATAGTATATATCTGCCTTGTGCTTTAACAAAGTTTCGCGCACGATATTAAGCGAAAAAACAACTATTATAAACAGCATACACGCCATGCCCAAGCGTCTTAATACCTCTTTTAAAGAAGATTTCTTTTTTACGGTATGAGCGATTTTTATATCATTTTCTGAAAGATTTTCCAAAATCCCATCATTTAATTTTTTCGCTTCTCTGTTATCAACATCAAAATATGAAAGCAAAAATCCGTCTTCCTTAATAGAACCGGATATTTTCATATCTGCGTCGGAAGATTTTTTAGTTTCCTCTATCTTTGCAGATAATTTTTCAAATTCATCGCCCGAAGGTTGCGTTTCATCCGCAGCCTTTCTTTTTTCAGAAGATACGGACTTTTGCGTTTTGTTCAGGGAATGAGTGTTTTTATTTTTATTATTGCGATTTTTTTCCGACATAACAAACCCTCATTCTTCAAAGAAAATTATTTTTCCTTGTCGCTCTTTTCAACTGAAAACTTCTGTTTTTTATCCTTTTTGCTCTTTAAGCTTATTTTAGATTCTTTTCCTGTCATCAGGCGTTCGATATTTTTTCTGTGAAGAATAATAACAAACATACCGATAACAAAGGCAAAAATAACAGAAACATAAAGAAACTCTCCTACAGCTCCGTTCATACCAAGCCAGGCTGTTTTGTTTACAACATAAACAAGCAAGGGATATAGCATCGCACAAATAACAGAGCCGAGAGAAATATATCTTGATATTGCAACGATTACGATAAACACCGTAACAAGTATTAAAAAGATTCTCGGATCAAGCATAAGGATAGTTGTTGCCGCCGCAACAACGCCTTTGCCGCCTTTAAATTTATAGTAAACCGGATAAACATGACCAAGTATCGCAAAAAATCCCGCCACATAATTACCGCCGCCGACAGTACCCACAAGAAGCATACCTATAACTATCGAAACCATAGTTTTGAGCATATCTCCCGCAAAAGTAAGCGCCGCATCGGCTTTACCGTATGTACGGAGCATATTTGTCATACCTGCATTTCCGCTTCCGTAATTTCTTATATCGTCGTGATATTTAAGCTTTGAAATTATTACAGCAAAATTAAGGCTGCCCAAAGCGTATGCACAAAGAGCTGTTATTATATAGCAAAGTATTGTCATCAAAAGATCTCTTTCAAAGTAAGCTACTATGCCATTAATAAAAAGCTCACCTAAAGTTTTAAAGAATTCCATAATAAAACCTCCGCAGTTTTCAATCGGACGGGTTTGCGTCGTCCTTTTCTCTTATAACAAGCTTTATCGGTGTGCCTTCGAAGCCGAAAACTTCACGAAGCTTATTTTCGATATATCTCTGATATGAAAAATGAAAAAGTTCTGCATCATTTACAAATATTACAAAAGTAGGCGCTTTTATGCCTGTTTGAGTCATATAGTAGATCTTCAAGCGTTTGCCCTTGTCAGACGGGGGCTGTACTCTTGTTATCGCGTCATTTAAAACATCATTCAAAAGACCTGTGGAAATACGCATCTGCGACTGGTCGTTGACATAATTTACAAGTTCGAAAATCCTGTCAACTCTCTGACCTGTTTTTGCGGATATAAAAAGCACAGGAGCGTATGTCATATAAGAAAGAGCCGCATGTACATCTTTTCTCATATTATCAAGAGTCTTTCCGTCTTTTTCAACAAGATCCCATTTGTTTATAACTATAACCGAAGGTTTTCCGTTTTCGTGGGCAATACCCGCTACCCTTTCGTCCTGCGCCGTAACACCGACAGTAGCATCGATCATAATAACGCAAACATCAGCTCTTTCAACAGCAAGCTGTGCGCGTAAAACACTGTAACGCTCTATTCTGTCTTCTATCTTGCCGCTTTTTCTGATACCTGCAGTATCGATAAATACATATTTTCCGTATTTGTTTTCAACATTTGTATCGATAGCATCTCTTGTCGTTCCGGCAACATTTGAAACTATCATTCTCTCTTCGCCGAGTATTCTGTTAACAAGAGAGCTTTTTCCTGCATTAGGTCTGCCGATTACGGCAACCTTTATTGCGTCCTCATCCTCGTCCTCTTCGAATGTATCCGGAAGATATTCGCATACCTTTTCAAGTACATCACCGCTTCCTGTACCATGAACAGAGGAAAGAGCGATAGGATCGCCGAGCCCGAGTTCGTAAAACTCATAAAATTCGGGAGGAGTAGCACCTATGCTATCCATCTTATTGACAGCAAGAACAACCGGCTTTTTGCTCTTTCTGAGCATTTGGGAAAGTTCTCTGTCGTCTGCAGTAACACCTGCTCTGAAGTCGCACATATAAATGATAACATCAGCACTGTCAATTGCAATCTGAGCCTGAGTTTTTATATGGGACATAATAAGATCGGTATTATCCGGCTCAATTCCGCCGGTATCTATCATCATAAGAGTTCTTCCCGCCCATTCGGTTTCGAAATATATTCTGTCTCTCGTAACGCCGGGAGTATCCTCAACTATTGATATGCGCTTTCCGCACAGTTTATTGAAAAAAGTGCTTTTGCCGACATTAGGTCTTCCGACAATCGCAACTATGGGTTTTGACATAATTCTACCTGCCTTTCCGCAGTATTTTATATACCTAAAAGAGTTCTGACAAAGTCGGCACCGTCGCTTGTTGTTGTGCGGATCTCGACACCGAGTTTTGAAGATAGCTCTTCGACTGTCATATCATCAAGAAATCTGTCCTGCTCATGACGAAGCATAACAGACGGAATGTAAAGTATATCACCAAGCTCTTTTCCCTCAAGCGCGGTCATAAGATCGCTTCCTGTAAGAAGGCCTGCAACATTAACCTCTCCGCCGAAAAACAGGTTTTTTGCTTTATAAACTTTACAGTCAAGATTATACCATTTTTGTGTGAGTTTTTCAACAGATTTTTTGATAAAATCGTAGGCTGCCTCGCCCGTCACTACCGAAATTTCACGCTTTTCACAAAGACCAAAACCGTCTTCTCCAAGAAAAGCTATTTCCTCGTCTATTTCACATTCCATCGAGCGGATCATACCGACACCGTTTTCGATCTGAGGATACTCCTCGTAGTAATCTTCGCTCGGCAAAGGCAATTTCGCCTTTAAATACCATTCGTCGGATGCATAACAAAGACGGGCTCCGTGTTTTTCAAAATTTTCGTTTCCTACAGCGTCAATAAGAGATATTACATCAAGGCTGTCTTTTTCGTCAAAAGGTTCAAGAGGATAAAGGTTCTGTCTGTGTGCCGTAAGACCTGCGGGAACAACGGCAATGCTTTGCACATACGGATAAAGGGAAGAAAGCTCTTTTAAAGATTTTTCCAAATATTCTCCGTCATTTACGCCTTTACACAAAACAATCTGGCAATTCATATTAATTTCGCCGTCATAAAACCTTTTGAGATACGAAAGACTCTTACCCGCGTTTTTATTCTTCATCATTTTGACACGAAGCTCGGGATCTGTTGTATGTACGGAAATATTGACGGGAGAAATCCTCATTTTTATAATGCGGTCTACTTCTTTCTCATCAAGATTTGTAAGAGTTACATAGTTTCCGAAAAAGAATGACATTCTTGAATCGTCATCTTTAAAATATATCGTATCTCTCATTCCCTTTGGATTTTGATCTATAAAACAAAAAATACATCCGTTTTTGCAGGAATGCTGCTTGTCCATAAGATATGTTTCAAATTCGAGTCCGAGCTCATCATATTCATCTTTTTTGTTGATTGAAACAAAAATTTCCTTACCGTCTCTCAAAAGCTTGAGGTTTAATTTTTTATCTGTTGAATAATAGCGATAATCAAGTACATCGCATATCTCGTTTCCGTTTACGGTAACAAGAATATCGCCGTTTATGATTTTTGCTTTTGATGCGTATGAACCTTTTTCAACACCTTTTACGGTTACCATTATATTATATACCCCTTAAAACTAAAAAAGCATTTTAATAACAAAAAAGAGAAGGAGCGACAAATCTTTCCTTCCCATTTTTCATTTTGCTGTATTCTTAGCAATCTGTAAAAGCAACTTATGCGTTTGCTTCTTCAGCCTTTGCTCCGGAATAATCCTTGCCTGCGTAAGTCTTGCAGTTTCTGCAAACTCTGTGCGAAAGGTTAAATTCGCCACACTTAGGACACTTTGTGAAACCGGGAATAGCAAGCTTCCATACATTGTTGCGTCTCTTATCTCTTCTTGCTTTGGAGACTTTTCTCTTCGGTACTGCCATCTTTAGACCTCCTTATATAATTACAAAATGTAAAACTATACTTCACACGAGTTCATATACGGCACTCATGAGCACTATTGCACCGCATACTCTCATATGTTAAACATTATACAACATCTTTTACTGTTTGTCAAGTAATTTTTTCAAAACTTCGAGCCTTGGGTCGATATTTTTTCCTGTACAAATACATTTTTCGACATTAAGGTTCTTGCCGCATCCCTGACATATACCTTTACAGTCGTCAGAACACAGATGTTTTGACGGAATTTCCATAAAAAACAAAGCGTCTGCGTGTTCACCTATATCAAGGATACCGTTTTCCGCAAGTAAAACCCCTTCCTGCTCTTCGCCCTGAAGCTTTAATGCAACGGCATAAGAAGCGGAAAATGAGATGGGAAGACGGAGATTTTCAAGACATCTTGCGCAGGAAGTGTCATATTCACCTTCGAGCAGGAAATCTGCCATAACAAGGCTTTCAGAACCGTGAGATGCCGCAGCTTTTTCATATACCTTACCGCTTGCACGGACAGGAGTTGTAAAGGCAATACTTCCGTCAAGACATTCGGGAAAAAACTCAAATGAAAACTCGAGAGTCTTTTTGTCGCCCTTGAATATCGGATTTAAATCAAGGACAAATTTCTTTTCATCCATAAAAAACTTCCTTTCTTTCATCTATGCAAAACAAGGTTATTATATAGGAAGAAAGCCGGTTTGTCAACCGTAAATTTCATCTTCTTACGGCAATTTTTCCAAACGCCGAAAATAGTGCAAAAACAATAGCATCAACAATGACGATGCTTGCTCCTGTGGGAAGCGAAGCAAAGTAAGAAAGTGCAAAACCCAAAATGAATGTTGCAACTGAAATCACAGCAGAACATATAACAACGCTCTTGAAATTTTTGAAAACGCGCATTGCAGAAAGTGCAGGAAAAATTATTAGGCTTGATATGAGAAGAGTTCCCATAATACGCATACCGATAACCACAACAAGCGCTGTCAAAAGCGAAATTACGGTTTTGTAAAATCCCACATTCGTTCCCGAAGCGCGGGCAAAATCTTCATCGAAGGTAACAAGGAAAATATCGTGATAGCATACTATAAATGTTGCGATAACGGCAACCGCAAGGGGCACACATATGTAAAGTTCCTCGAGCTCAACAAGCCATATACTTCCGAACATATATCCGTCAACCGATTTTGTAACGCCTGCAAAGCTTGCGCAAGAAACTCCTATTGCAAGAGATGTGCTTGAAATGATCGCAATCGCCGCATCGCCGTTTATTTTACTTGATTCGGATATGCGCAGAAGGAAAAATGCCGCGATCATAACTACAGGAATTGCAACCGCAAGTGGTGCTGTGTTGAGTGCCACAGCAACGCTCAAAGCACCGAACGCAACATGAGAAAGTCCGTCGCCTATCATCGAGCATCTTTTTAGAACAAGGCATACACCAAGAAGAGCGGCACAAAGCGAAACCAGAATTCCGATAACCGCCCCCCTCATAAATAAGGGATTTGTAAATACAGCATTAATAAAGTCTATCATACTTCCTCCTTAGGGCAAAAGCATTCTCGAACAGGGAGAAAGTGCGTAATCTTCTTTTTTTCCGTAAAACAGAAGCTTTTTATCGAGATGAAGAATCTTTGTTGCGTATTTCATAGCGCTTGTCATATCGTGGGATATCATAACAACGGTTATCCCCTTTTCCTTATTTATCTTTTCAAGGCAGGAATAAAGGTCTTTTGATGCATTTATATCAAGACCGCTGACAGGCTCGTCCAAAACTATCATTTCATCCGCTGCACAAAGTGCTCTGGCAAGAAAAACTCTTTGTTTTTGTCCCCCCGAAAGCTCTCGGACAGATTTTTTTGCAAGATCGTATATGTCAAGGTATTTCATATACTCATCCGCCATTTCCTTTTGCTTCTTTCCGTATATTTTAGGAAAACTCATTCCCGAAAGACAACCCGAAAGAACAGTTTCTCTTACCGATGCGGGAAAATCATTTCTCATAACCGTCTGCTGAGGCAGATATCCTATTCGCTTTTTGCCATTTTTCAAATTAAATTCTGCTTGTCCGCAGCAGGTAGGAACAAGCCCGAGCATCGCTTTTATAAGAGAACTTTTTCCCGTTCCGTTTGCTCCTACAATACATAAATAGTCACCGTGTTCAACCTCAAAGCTTACATGGTCAACAACCTTTTTGCCCTCATACGCAACGCAAATATGCGAAGCTTTCATTATAACGCTCAAGAAAGAGCCTCCTTAATATTTTCAAGATTTTTTGTCATCAGCGACAAGTAGTTTTCGCCAGATGATATTTCCTCATCTGTAAGATTATGACAGGAATGAAGCATGAGAAGCCTTGCTCCCGTTTCGTTTGCCACACTTTTTGCCGCCTTTGCGGAAGAAAGTTCGGGATAAAACAAAACTTTCGCCTCGTCTTCCTTCATTTTCTCAACCATTTCCGAAATCTTCTTGGATGAAGGTTCTGAATGGCTGGAACACGAATCATATAATGAAAAATACGAAAAGCCGTATTCTTTAACAAAGTACAAAAACGAAAATTCTCCGCCGAAATATAATGTCTTATCGGAGTTTCCGGAAACTTCTCGGATCTGTCCGTCAAGCGTTTCGAGTTTTTCAAGATATACACTTGCGTTTTCTTTATAATAATCTTCGTTTTCCTTGTCTTTCTCACACAAACTGTCGCAAATTTTCATAACCATCTTCATCGCATTTGCGGGACTCGTCCAAATATGCGGATCTACATTGAGATGGTCATGTCCGTGTTGCTCAGAACCGCAAAGATCTATCCCCTCCGAAAGATCAACAACGGTACAATCGCTTTTTACATTCTTTGCAAACGATTCGGACCAGAGCTCCATTTCAGCTCCCGTATATATAAAGAGGTCAGCATCGCTCATTTTCAAAATATCTTTCATAGACGGGTCAAACGAATGGCTGTCAGCTCCGGGAGGAAGCAAAAGCTCGACTTTCGCCTTATCCCCTGCGATATTTTTCGCGAAATCATACTGTGGAAAAAGCGTTGCGACGATTTTTAATGTTCCGTCATCTTTTTCTTCTTCACCGCACGAAGAAAGGCATAAGCAAGATAAAGTCAATAAAATTAATAGTATAGATAATATAGTTTTTTTCATATTTTCCTCTCAGTGTTTATGGCAGGAGCATTTTTGTTTCTTACATTCGATAATTTTCACATTTCCTTTTGAACATTCGGAACATTTACCGTAAAAGACGGTTCTTGTTCCGTCAATGAGAAATCCGTGATCTTCCGCAATATGTTCGGAAAGCTTATCGAGAAAAGTACAGTCGGCGTGAATAAGCTTTCCGCATCCTGTACATTTCAGATGAAAATGTTCGCAGACAGCCTCGCCGCTGTATTGATAGCATGCACCGGCCTTGCCGTCGATGGTATATTTTTTGATTTCACCCTCCGACAGGAGCCTTTCAAGATGTCTGTATACAGTAGCCATACCGACACGGTTGCCTTTTTTATTTAACATCTCGGCTATATCATCAGCGGTAAAATGCTTCCCGTCCGTTTCTTTTATACACTCAAGGATAAAGCTTTTCTGTTTTGTCTTATAATTTAACTGAGTATCCATTTTTACTCCAATTTGAAAATGATTATCAATTTCGAATTATACCACTATCATTCCCTTTTGTCAATAGCGGTAGAATATTTATTGAAAAAAGAAGTAAAATTGAGAGTTTTCTATTTACATAAAATGTTATTTGTGGTAAAATATTATAATATAAAGTTATAAGGAGAAATATTTATGTCCGCATTGCCAAAAAGCTTTAAGGTAAAAGATATCCTCGTTATGAAAAAAAATCATGCCTGTTCCTCCTCCGCAAACAAATTTACGGTTTTGCGCGTAGGAAGCGACATAAGGATGGTTTGCAATAATTGCGGACACGATGTTACGCTCCCGAGAATCAAGCTTGAAAAAAACATAAAATCAATAATCGAAGCCGAATAAACCTGATTGGAAAGTGATACAAAAATGTTTGAAAATTTAAAAGAAGCCGAGGCAAAATTTGAAGATATAAGCGAAAAGCTCACACTCCCCGAGGTTATTTCCGACACAGAGCTTTTCAAAAAGCTTATGAAGGAACACAAACTTCTTTACCCAATAATCGAAAAATACCGTGAATACACAAAATGCCTTGAAGATACAGAATCGGCAAAAATTCTTCTTTCGGAAGAAAAAGATCCCGATATTATTGCTATGTGTGAGGAAGAAATAAAAGAAGGTAAAGAAAAGCAAAACTTACTCGAAGAAGAACTGAAAATACTTCTTCTTCCGAAAGACGAAAATGACGACAAAAATGTTATCGTTGAAATAAGAGCGGGTACAGGCGGCGATGAAGCGGCGCTTTTTGCAGGAAGTCTTTACAGAATGTACTCTATGTATTCCGAAAGCAAAGGTTTTAAAACCGAGCTTTTAAACGCCAACGAAACAGGACTCGGAGGATACAAGGAAATAAGCTTTTCTGTCGAGGGCGACGGAGCATATTCCCATTTCAAATTCGAAAGCGGGGTTCACCGTGTGCAAAGAGTTCCCGAAACCGAAACTCAGGGGCGTATACACACATCAGCCGTAACCGTTGCCGTTCTTCCCGAAGCTGAAGAAGTCGATGTACAGATAAATCCGGCGGATCTTGAAGTAGATACCTACCGAAGCGGAGGTGCCGGCGGTCAGCATGTCAACAAAACCGACTCCGCCATCCGTATAACCCATATTCCGACAGGTCTTGTCGTTGAGTGTCAGGACGAACGAAGTCAGCACAAAAACAGAGAAAAAGCCATGAAGATGCTCCGTTCAAAACTTTTGTCGGCAGAACGCGAAAAACAGGAAAAAGCAATCGCAAGCGAAAGAAAAAGTCAGGTGGGAAGCGGCGACAGAAGCGAAAGAATAAGAACATACAATTTCCCGCAGGGCCGACTCACAGATCACAGAATAGGTCTTACTCTTTATTCGCTTGATACTATTATGAACGGAAGAATAGACGAAGTGATCGATGCTCTGCGTACCGCAGAACGCACAGAAAGACTTAAAAACAGCGAATTTTAAAACAGAAAGAGCATATAATGATATTTAAGGAAACAAAAATTTTTAAAATATCCGATTCTTTTCCCACAAAGGAAGATATAGAAAAGCTCAAAGAAGCTGCGGATATAATAAAAGCGGGAGGAACTGTTTGCTTCCCGACAGAAACAGTTTACGGACTCGGAGCCAACGCTCTTGATGCTGAAGCAGTTAAGGAAATATTCGTTGCCAAAGGAAGGCCACAGGACAATCCGCTCATCATACATCTTGACGAAATAGAAAATGCGGAAAAATACTGTTTATATAAGGAAAATCCTTATATAAACAAGCTTATAAAATTCTTTCCCGGTCCCCTTACTGCAATACTGAAAAAAAGAGATGTAGTCCCCTGCATTGTAACTGCAAATCTTGACAGCGTAGGTGTCCGAATCCCCGAAAATCCAATAGCCCACGAATTCTTGCGTCTTTGCGGAGTTCCCGTAGCTGCACCGTCTGCAAACATCTCGGGCAAACCCAGCCCCACATGCGCAGACCATGTTATTGAGGACCTTTTCGGCAAAGTTGATGCTATTATTTATGCCGGAAACTGCGATGTAGGTCTTGAATCTACAATCGTATCTCTTGTCAAAGATCCTCCCATTCTCTTAAGGCCGGGAGGGATAACCTACGAAATGCTTTGCGATGCACTTTGCGAAGTTGCAGTATCTGACGCTGTACTTTCCGAAATGAAACCGGATGACAAAGCTTCCGCTCCCGGTATGAAATACAAGCATTATGCCCCGAAAACCCCCGTATTCCTCGTTATGGGAAACGATAAAAAGGTAATAGATTTTCTGAAAGACAAACAGACAGGCGAAAGCTGTGCAATTCTTGCTTTTACGGAGGATTTAAAGTATCTTGAAAGCAAAAATGTATTTGATATCGGAAGTAAATCAAATCCCGATGAAAACGCAAAGCGAATTTTTGCACATTTGAGAGCAACAGACTCGATTTGCGGACTTTTGAATGTATATGTACACATTTCAGACGATAAGAGCGGTCTTCGTCTTGCGGTATTCAACCGTCTTTTGAAGGCATCCGCGTATCACATAATCACACTTGAGGATTAAAATGAAAGTAATAGGACTTACAGGTCAAACCGGCGCAGGAAAAGGTGCTTTTTGCAAGGTATTGGAAAAATACGGTATTCCTTTTCTTGATACCGACAAAACAGCAAGAGAAGTTGTGGGAAAAGGAAGCCCTTGCCTTTTGGAATTATGCCGCCATTTCGGAAACGGTATTTTGAATGATGACGGTACATTAAACCGCAAGGCGCTTGGCAATATCGCTTTTTCCGATAAAAACGAGCTTGAAGTACTGAACAGCATTACTCACAAATACATAACACAAAGAATCAATTTGTGGCTTTCGGTTCAAAAAAAGCTTGGCTTTTGCGCCGCAGTTATTGATGCCCCTCAGCTTTTTGAAAGCGGTGCTGTCAATATGTGTGATGTAACAGTCGCACTTATTGCCGACGAAAAGACACGCCTTTCAAGAATTATCGACCGCGACGGCATCGACGAAGAATACGCGAAAAAAAGAATGGCATCTCAGAATGACGAATCTTTTTTTATAGAAAAATGCGACTATGTCATATACAATAACGGTTCCGAAAAGGAGCTTGAAGAAGAAACCGTTGCGTTTTTAAAAAAGAACATATTACACTTTACGGAGGATAAATGAAAAAAACTCTGACGATTTTATTTATTCTTTTGCTTTCCTGCCTTGTTGCAACACTTGTCGGGATAATAGGCGAAAATATAAATAAAAAAATTCATCCTATGAAATACAGCGAAAATGTTGAATACTATTCAAAGCTTTATGATGTTCCCGAGCCTATAATTTATGCTGTTATTAAAACAGAAAGCTCGTTTAAGGCAGATGCGGTATCCCCGGCAGGCGCTATAGGTCTTATGCAGATAACACCCGATACATTCGAATGGCTCTGCACAAAAACAGGCGAAACTTATGATGTCAGACTTTTAAAAGACCCGGACACAAATATCCGTTACGGCACATATTTTTTAAGTCTTCTTCACAACGAATTCAGAGCTTGGGAAACCGTCTACGCCGCATATAACGCAGGAAGAACAAGGGTAAACGGCTGGCTTGACAGTGAAGAATACAATAACAGCGGTCGGCTTAAAAACATTCCCATCAAGGAAACAAGAGAATATGTTGAAAAGGTAACCAAAAGAGCAAAAACATACGAAAAACTGTATTTTGAAGAAGCAAAAACAATAAAAGATGCTGTAACCGAATGAATTAATATGTACGAAAGGAAATGATAAAATGGCAAAAAAGACAAAGACAGAAGCAGAACTTCTTAAAGAAAAACTTTTCTATGAACGCAAAAACGCCCTTTCTGATGTAACAGAAAAAAGCGAGAAAGAAATAACTGAATATGCCGAAAACTACAAAAAGTTCCTTGACGCCGCAAAAACAGAAAGAGAATCTGTAGAGTTTGCGATAAATTATGCAAAAGAAAACGGATTTAAGGAATTCGAATACGGCAAAAAATATAAAGCGGGCGATAAGATATACTATAACAACCGTGATAAGAGCATTTATCTCGTTGTTATCGGAAAAGAAAATATCGAAAAGGGTGTAAGCATCGCAGCAGCCCATATCGACAGTCCGAGAATAGATCTTAAACAATGTCCCTTGTATGAAGATTCGGGAATGGCCTTTTTTAAGACCCATTACTACGGCGGCATCAAAAAATACCAATGGACTGCAATCCCTCTTGCGCTTCACGGTACAATAGCTTTAAAGGGCGGAAAGAAAATTGATCTTTCGATCGGCGAAAAGCAGGAAGATCCGGTATTTTATATCACCGATCTTCTCCCCCATCTCGGTAAAGACCAGATGGCCAATACAGGTTCAAAGATTATAAAAGGAGAAGGTCTTAATATCCTCGTAGGTTCTAAGCCTTATCCCGGAGAAAAATCAAAAGATTCGATAAAACTCAATATTCTTTCTCTTCTAAACAAAGAATACGGAATTACCGAAGAAGATTTTATCTCCGCAGAGCTTTCGCTTGTACCTGCAGAAAAAGCAAGAGATCTTGGCTTTGACCGCAGTATGATATGTGCTTACGGACACGACGACAGAGTTTGTTCATACCCAATTTTGACAGCAGCGGTAGAAGCTTCAAAAAAGACTCCGAAACACACACTTATCACAATTCTTGCCGACAAGGAAGAAACAGGCAGTAACGGAAACACAGGTATGAGATCCCAGGCATTTGACGATATGCTTCGTGAGATATGTGTAAATATGGGTGCAAACGAAAGAATGGTATATGCAAATTCGAGATGCCTTTCCGCCGATGTAAATGCTTGTTACGATCCCAATTATTCGGAAGTTTATGAAGCGAAAAATTCTGCATTTTTGAATTGCGGCGTTTGTGTTACAAAATTTACGGGAAGCGGAGGAAAATCCTCAACAAACGATGCTTCCGCCGAATATATGGCAGAAATTCGCGATATTCTTGACAATGCTGAGGTATCCTGGCAGACAGGAGAGCTCGGAAAGGTAGATCAGGGCGGCGGCGGAACTGTCGCATATATGCTTGCACAAAGAAATATCGAAACTGTAGATATCGGTGTTCCCGTGCTTTCAATGCACGCCCCCTATGAAGTAATTTCGAAATCAGACCTTTTCTCGGCATACAAAGCATTTTCCGCTTTCTTTGCAAGATAAATTCAATATAAACCCGACGGTATATTTTTATGTCTTTTGTTTAGAATAAGACCATATACCGTCGTTTTTTATGGAGAATTATATGAACGAAAATGAAAACCAGGAAAATCTTGAAGAAGAGCTTATACAAAACGCAAATATCAGACGCTCCGGTGCAATACGCACCCAAAAAGACGATATTTGTGTACAAACTCTTATTATCGCAGGACAGGTAGAAGGCCATTACGCTCTTTCCTCCCAAACGAAAAGTACAAAATACGAACACATCCTCCCTCAGCTTGTCGGCGTTGAAGAAAGCGATGATATTGACGGATTGCTTATCCTTTTAAACACGATGGGCGGAGATGTGGAGGCAGGCCTTGCAATTGCCGAAATGATCTCGGGTATGAGCAAACCCACAGTTTCGCTTGTTCTGGGCGGCGGACATTCTATAGGCGTTCCCCTCGCCGTATCTGCAAAAAAATCATTTATAGTTCCGTCTGCCACAATGACTGTTCATCCCGTCAGAATGAACGGACTTGTTATAGGTGTCCCGCAGGCATTTACCTACTTTTCAAGAATGCAGAAACGGATAATTGATTTTGTAACAAGCCATTCAAGGGTAAAAGAAGAAACACTAAAAAAACTTATGCTTGAAACGGATGAACTTGTCGCAGATATCGGAACTGTGATAGACGGAAAGGAAGCGGTAGAACTTGGGCTTATTGACTCTGTGGGCACTCTTTCCGATGCTATATCTGAGCTTAAAAATATGGTAAGACAAAAAAATAATATATGATAAATGCACCCGGTTTCTTTGTATGCATAAAGACGCCGGGTGCATATATTATATAACAAATGAAGATTTCAGGAGTAAATATGATAATACATACAGTAAAAAGCAGCGAGACCGTTTATTCGATCTCATCTTTATACGGAGTAAGCAGTGAGCTTACCGTAATCAACAACGGTCTTTCGGGAATCGAAAACAGAATCCCCGAAGGCTTGAGTCTTGTGATATTGGAGCCGGATATAACATATACCGTAAAAGAAAACGATACAACACGAGGAATTGCCAACAGCTACGGTATTTCTCTCAATACCCTTTATAGAAACAATCTGATTTTAAATGGTGAAGATCTGATTTTCCCTGGTCAGACTCTTGTTATAAAATATAAAGACGAACCGCTTTACGATTACAGCATCGGCGGATACGCATATACTTCAATAAATGAAGAGCTTTTAAACGAAACCCTTCCTTTTATGAAACTTTTTATGCCTTTTACATATGGATTTAATGCACAAGGCGAAATTGTCGAGCTTGATGACGAAATAATACTTTCAAGGCTTTTCCATTACGGTGCAGGAGAAGGTTATTTCCACCTTTCGACCCTTACAGAAAAGGGAAATTTCAGCAACACTTTGTCATCGCAGATTCTCGCAGAGCGGAATTTGTGGAGTACGCTTGCCGATAACATTATAGAAATAATGAATGAAAAAAACTATTCGGGACTTGATATTGATTTTGAATTTTTAAACAGCTCCGACCGCTATATTTATCCCGAATTCATAGCATATATGAGAGCAAGAGTAAACGAAATCGGAAAAAAACTGATAGTAGCGGTCCCACCTAAAACCTCCGCTGATCAGCCCGGACAGCTTTATGAAGGGGTCGACTACAGGCTCCTCGGCGAAGCCGCAGATTATGTTCTCTGTATGACCTACGAGTGGGGCTATACATACGGCCCGCCCCTTCCCGTTTCCCCGATACCTTCGATACGGAGAGTTCTCGATTACGCCATAACCGAAATATCTCCGGAGAAAATATATATGGGTATATCAAACTACGGATATGACTGGAGGCTTCCGTATATACAAGGCGAAACAAGAGCAAGATCACTTTCAAATATCGAAGCTGTCCGTCTTGCCTCCGATACAGGTTCAAGAATACTTTACAGCGGCGAATACGAAGCACCGTATTTCAATTATATTGATTCGGACGGTTTCGCGCACGAAGTATGGTTTGAGGATGCGCGAAGCATTTTTGCAAAGCTTCGTCTTATTGAAGAATACTCTCTTTACGGCGGTCTTTACTGGAATATTAATAGGGAAAATCCTCAAAATCTTGCTGTTTTATCATCAATTATGAAATACGATTAAAATTTACAAATAATACTTGAAAATATTTTCCTTCATATATAATATAGTAATGTAATTATATATTTACTAAGTTTTTGTATTTAGCAAAATATTTATTTCAAATCACAGTTTATATATTAAAAACACAATTTGTAGTAAATTTTTGAATATTTTTATAAAAAAATACTAAATACACTTGACAAAATGATTTAGTGCATATATAATATAATCAAGTATAAAAAATATTATATGGAGGAATTTTTTATGAAAAAACTCACAGCACTTATACTTACTCTTGTTATGCTCGTAAGCATGACAGCAATTGTTCCTGTAAGCGCAGAAGAAATCATCATCGCTCCTGCTCAGACAGAGTATGTTGTAGAACCCGGTGAAACTTTCACTATCGAATGGAAGTCCGCTATTGCCGGCGCTTACAACTTGATTTCTATCCTCACTCCTTACGACTCCGCTATCCTCACAAACGGAACAGGCTTGTACCTCATTCCTACTGATGATGCTACTATGGGTCTTTCCGAATTGGAAGTAGATGATACTCAGATTTCTGTTCAGTATTTCGTTGATGCTACTGACTTCGAAGCTGAAGCTGGTACACTTCTCTACAGCGTTCAGTTCACAATGGCTGAAGGTGCAGCTCCCGGCACAGAAGTTGTTCTCGAACCCTTCGTAGACTACCTCTGCTTTGATCAGACTGACTTCTACGGCGACGAAGGTTTTGTAATTCCCGCTGTAACAGTTACGGTTGCTGGCGGCGAACCCGAAATCAATGAAGACGTTGAAAACCTCACAGCTGAAGGTTACCAGATTCGTGTTCCTTACTCCGGCGCTGAAGCAACATCTTTCGGTTACCGTTTCGTATCCAAGGTTGATGTTACAAACTACGCTAACTACAAGGAACTCGGTACTCTCGTAATTCCCGCAGATAAGCTTGAAGGCGACCTCACAGTAGATACTGATGATGTTGCAAAGGTCGTTGCTGAAAAGTTTATGTCTGAGACAACTGAAACAGTTAAGCAGTTCAATGCTACTATGATCGAAATCAAGGATGCTAACTACGCTAAGGACTTCACATACCGTCCTTACATCGTTCTCGAAGATGACTCTATCGTATACGGTGAAGTTGCTACAAACAACATTCTTGAAACAATCACAGGTCTCTACGCTGAACTCAACGCTGAACAGCAGACTTGGGTTGCTGAAAATGTTCCCGGTTTCAACGCATAATTTATTAAATAGTTAATAATAGTGCTTCTTGTGGCACCTTCCATATGGAAGGTGCCACAATTATGTTTGCCGCTGCCATTAGTTTATACCATATGATTTAAACGACATTTAGTTTTATTTATGTTTCTTATATTAAATTGCAATCTATAAGAGGTACCTTTTCAAATGCAAAAACTCGGAATTCTGTCTGTGCTTACCGCCGGCGTCTTATGGGGCAGCATGGGCTTATTTGTAAGAATACTCACCCGGGACTATGGTTTCACATCTTTCCAGGTCGTAACTTTAAGGCTTACTATTGCCGCTGCCTGTTTTCTAATTCTTTCTTTTATAAAAGGAATCGGGATATTAAAGGTTAAAATTTCTCATATACCGATACTTTTTTGTGCCGGCTTTTTCGGCATATTTTCGCTTTCTGTTACATATTTTCTTTCGATGAAATATTCTTCCCTTTCTCTTGCCGCAATACTTATGTATACAGCTCCGATCTTTGTTATGATAGCATCATTCTTTCTTTTTAAAGAAAAAATGACTTTTATGAAGATGTTATCACTTATCTTTGCTACAATAGGGCTTGTGTGTGTTTCGGGTATATTTAACGGCGATGTGGGTGTAACAGTGCCGGGGGTCATATTCGGTCTTCTTTCGGGTCTTACATACGGCTCATACAGTATATTCGGAAAATACGCTTTGCGTCACTATCAGTCGTACACAGTAACCGCCTGGGCTTTTATTTTTGCAGGATTAAGTTCTCTTTTTATCGGGAATATCGGCGATATATATAACAAGATTTCGGCCAATATTTCGCCTTTGTTTATTTTGCTAATCGTTAGTATGGGAATAATAACAGCCTTTCTCCCCTTTTTATTCTATACGATCGGCTTATCAAAGTTAAATGCTTCAAAGGCTATAATTTTAGCCTCTGTAGAACCTCTTGTAGCAACAGTTTTTGGCATCACGGTCTTTAAAGAGCCGACTGATATTATATCAATCGTCGGCATATTTACTATACTTACAGCCGTTGTAATGTCATCAGCAAAAAAAGACAGATAGAACATTTAAAAACCTCTCCAAATAGGAGAGGCTTTAATTTTTAAGATAACAAAAGCAGCTTGTATCGAGTAGGATACAAGCTGCTTTTATACTTTTATTTTTCTGCAAAAAGCTGTGCAGACTTCAATGTGTTTTTCATAAGCATTGTTATTGTCATAGGGCCTACACCGCCGGGAACAGGCGTAATATATGCTGCTTTCTTTTCACATTCATCATATACCACATCGCCGCAAAGCTTGCCCTGCGAGTTTCTATTCATTCCCACATCAATTACAACAGCGCCTTCTTTTATCATATCTCCCTTAACAAAATCTGCTTTCCCGACCGCAGAAATTACTATATCCGCTTCTTTTGTTACCTTCGCAACATCCGGTGTTCTCGAATGGCACACGGTAACAGTACAGTTTTTATGAAGCATAAGCATTGCCATAGGTTTTCCGACAATATCGCTTCTTCCGATAACAACACAGCTTTTACCGCAGGTTTCAATTCCGTATTCGTCAAGAAGCTCTGTAATTCCCGCAGGAGTGCAAGGAACAAAATCATAGTCGCCTATCATAATCTTACCGACATTTACGGGATGGAATGCATCAACATCCTTTTCGGGGCGGATTGCAAGCTGAATTTTCTTTTCATCGATATGTCGGGGTGTGGGCGATTGTACAAGTATTCCATGTACCTTTTTGTCCGAATTAAGCTCGTCTATAAGCTTTAAAAGTTCTTCTTCCGTCGTCTTTTCGGGGAGAGCATATTCAAAAGAATTATATCCTACTTCCTCACAAGCCTTCTTTTTGTTGCGGACATATATTTGTGATGCGGGGTCTTCGCCTACAATAATTACTGCAAGACCCGGTGCATATCCGTATTTTTCTTTAAATTCTATTGTTTTTTGAGCAAGGTCAGCTCTTACTTTAGCGCTTGTCGCCTTGCCGTCCATAATAATTGCCATAATTATTCTCCTTTATCTGTTTCGTTTTGATCGGGAATTTCCATTTCCGAATCATCCTCAAAACATTTAACACACTTATCAAGATTATTTGTTTTCTTTTTTGCAATATTTCTGCCTATTATGATAAATACCACACCTGCTATTGCAAATATACCGCCAAGAAGCTGGGAAAAACGGAAAGATCCGCTCATAAGGCTGTCGGTACGCAAACCCTCGATGAAAAATCTGCCAAACCCATACCACGAAAAATATAATGCGGCAATTTCGCCGTCGAACTTTTTATGATTGAAAAGAAAGTGTATAAGTATAAGACCTGAAAGATTCCATAGCGATTCATAAAGGAATGTAGGATGAACTTCGATTACCCCTACCCTTGCGTTTTCTATAACCATTCTGAAGATATAGTTGTTTTCGAAAAATGGTGTTGCTATATCCCCGATAAACGGGAAGTTTATTTTTTCAAGCAAACCAAACGCTTCCGCGTTGAAGAAATTGCCCCATCTGCCGCATATCTGACCTATCATAACGGCAGGTGCAAAATAGTCTATAACCTCAAAAAAACTCGCCTTCTTAACTTTTGACACAATAAACATCGCCAAAAGCCCGCCTAAAATCGCACCGTAAATCGCAATTCCGCCATTCCAAATTGCTATAACATCATAAAATGTCTTATAATCCTCAAGATTAAACAAAACATAATAAAGTCTTGCACAAACAATACCCGCAGGCACTGCAAAGATCACATAATCAAGAAGGTCGTCAATACTGTATGAATTCTTTTTCGCTCTGTAAAGCGCATAAGATACACCAAGTATCATACCAAGCATAATCATCAAAGCATACCAGCGCACAGTAATCGGAAAACCTTCGGGTGTTGCAACAGGATTGATTGCAAAAGGTCCTATACCAAGTCCCGGGAAAGATATATTACTTACCAAAAACTATTCCTCCTTTACTTTTCATCCGCACCGGCCGCAAGGAATATAGCCATTTTCACAAAGGCTTCTTAATGTACCCTTATACTCTTTGCGGTTTTTGTCGGAAATCGTTTTTGCTCCATCGCACTCAGGAAGATGGAATTTTTTATTATGGGTATTAAGCACAAAATTCTTTTGACTTTCACCCTTTGATGTAACAAAACTTACTGTCTTCCCGTCACTTGTACAGATAATATCACCCAAAATGTCGGTACGGTACATTGTAACATCAAATTCTCTAAGCTTTTCAACTGTTTCATCGTGGGGGTGGCCGTAGGAATTTCCCTTTCCGCAGGAAATCACAGCAAAATCCGGATCTGCAAGATGAAGAAAATAATTTGAAGTCGAGGAAGAGCTTCCGTGATGCCCCGCCTTAAGGACAGTAGTATTGATATCAAAACCGTTTTCTATTATATATTCTTCAACTTCAGCTTCAGCATCGCCCATAAACAAAAACGAAACCTCGCCGTATTCAAGCTTCAAAGCAATTGAAGTATTATTTGTGTCCTTACCGCAATTACAGGCAAGAACTTCAATATTCGCATTTCCCAACGAAAATGTATCTTTCGGTGACGGAACTACAATTTCAAGTCCTTTTGCTTCAACCGACTTTTTAAAATCGGAAAAGAACTTTGTATCATCATCTGTAACAGGACACAAAACATTTCCAACATCCGCAAAATGAAAAGCTCCCGGTAGTCCTCCCATATGATCTTCATGAGCGTGAGTTCCGACAACATAATCAAGATATTCTATACCGTTCTTTTCAAGATATGTATATATAAGGTCGGAATCACCTTTGTTACCGCCGTCGATCAGCATACTCTTTCCATCGCACAAAATAAGCGTCGCATCTGCCTGTCCCACATCTATAAAATGTACGGAAAGTCCGGATCCGGAATCGGTCCCGTTTGGAACAAATTCCGTTTCGCTCGGCATAAACATATAAAGCACCGCCGCCACACAAACAAGTATTGCGGCGATGCAGATAATTACAGATACTATTTTCATATTACAACGGGAGAATCTTAGAAAGAACGATATGTTCTTCTATGAAAGAGTTGTTAAAGCGTTTTGTTATATCTTCAAGTGTTACAGACGAAATAACTTCGGGATAATCGAGCATATCAAAATCTTTGAAAACATACGATATAAATTCGTTTGCAATTTCCTCTGTGCTGTTGAATGAGCGGATATTGGATGCGTAAAATACTCGTTTTACACGCTCAAAATCCTCTTTATCAAAACCGCTTTCCTTATATTTTTCGATTTCTGCAAGTATTTCATTATAAACCTTATCGGGCTGGGAAGAATATCCGGAAATCTCGCAAAATCCGAAGTTGGTATGAGCTTCATATCCCGATGAAAATGCTGAATTTATAAGTCCGCTTTCATAAAGTCTTGTATAAAGAGGACTAGCCTTTCCGAAAATAAGTTCAAGAATAATTTCGTATTCTGCCTGTTTCTTTGCAAGTGTGCGTCCTGTTTCGGGCTGCTTTGTATCCTTGATCCCTACAGCAAAAAGCGGCATTGATACGCTTAATTTCTGTGAAATTTCCTTTTGATATACACTTTCGGGCTCGTCGGGGAAAATTCTTTCTGGCGAAATAACAGGAGCTTCCTTGAGATATTCGTCACACACAGAAAGAACAGTATCCGGATCAATATTGCCGCAAACAACAAGCGCCATATTTCTAAGATTATAGAAAGTATTGTATGCTTCATAAAGTGTTTCGGGAGTAATCTCGGCAATTGTTTCAACAGTACCCGCAGTATCAATTCTTGCAGGATGGTTGTGATAAAGCGCGGTCAAGGTATTGAAATAAAGCCGCCAGCCGGGATTATCGTCATACATTCTTATTTCCTGACCGATTATGCCCTGTTCTTTAGCAACGGTTTCATCAGTAAAATACGGATGGGTTACAAAGTCAAGAAGTATTGCAAGAGATTCTTTCATATTTTCTGTTGCAGAAAAAAGATACACCGTTTTATCGCTTGAGGTATATGCATTCGCACTCGCGCCGTATTCGGCATATTTCTTGAATGTATCAATACCGTCTTCGTTTTCAAAAAGCTTATGCTCAAGAAAATGGGCAATACCGTCAGGAAGAACGGTTTCCTTTCCGCCGCAGGAAAAATGATTGTCTACCGAACCGAAATTTGTTCCGAAAACAGCATATCCGGTACCGTGATTTTTCGGTATAACATATACCGGCAAACCGCTTTTATGACAGGTATAATAATACTTTTCGTCTATAGCTTTATTTTCTTTCAGTATAAATTCACTCAATTTTTGTCACCTCCGTCATTCAAAGTACCTTTCAGGAAGAATACTGTGTCAAGCTCTGTTCCAATTGCGCATTTTGCAATCTGCTCTTTTGTAACTTTTGCGATCTCGTCTATCACATCTTCCACAGTCTTTTCGCTGCCGCCGATAAGACGGGAAAGATACCAGAAAGAAAGGTTGGGTGCATCATCAAAAAGCTCGCGGTAAGAGTTTGTGAGCGCCTTTTTGGCATTGACAAGCTCTTCATCCGAAATGATACCGCGTTTAACATTTTCAAGCTGTAAAACTATCTCATTCTTTGCTTTTTCATAGTTTTCAACTTCGATTCCCGAGGCTACTGTCAGTATTCCCTTATGAGATTCGGGCAGTGAACGGCAGTAATAGCAAAGACTCATTTTTTCTCTTACATTTTCAAAAAGCTTGCTTGTAGGAGAACCGCCGAAAAGATTATTGAAAACAAGATATGAGGTATAATCTTCGTCAGAGATGGTCGTACCCGATGAAAATGCCATAATAAGTTTGCCCTGTGCCACTTCCATTTCCTCAACTATCTCTTCAACATCATTTCTTTTGCGGACAAACTGTTGAGTAGATGCTTTAAGGGTATAATTTCTTTCTATGTCGCAAATCAGCTTCTTAACGCTTTCAATAAGTTTTTTCTCATCGCATTTTCCCGTATAGAAAAATTCCATACGAGCACTCGACATTAGATTTTTATAAAATTCATAAAGATCTTTTCCGCAGATCTTTTCAACATTTTCAATGCTTCCGTTTTCACTTACGGCAAAATTTTCGCCCTTACACATCGCCTGATGACATTTTTTCATAGCATAAGCGTTTTTGTTATTAATAAGTGCATTTATTGCGTCAATAAGATTCTTCTTTTCGGTCTGTACATATTCATCTTTAAAAGCACCGCCGTTTACAAGAGGCTTAAAAACGATATTTTTAACAGTATCAAAAACATCGTCAAAAAGAGTTTCGCCCGCCGGGAGAAGAATTTCACGCAAAAAGTCAACACCAAAACCTACTATCTGCATTTCTCCCCTTTTCATAACTCTTGTAGAAAAGCCTGTGGAATAAAGATAGTCAAGTCTTTTTGTAATTTCCGCCATAGTGGGATACTTTTCGCATCCTCTTTTTATAACCATAGGCAAAAGCGCTGCGTATGATGCAGTTTCCTCGCGCAGGGGCAGAATAATATTGATATCAAAATAGTCTGTTTTAAATTTATCCGATTCGATAATATTGAGATATATGCCGTCGGAAAGCTTTATTCTTTTCATATATACCTCCGATATATTTATATACAGATTATATTATATACCAAAAACACTCCGATATCAATAAATTTCGGAAAATTTTGCTTTATTTAACAACTGATATGATAAAAAATTATCAAAAATATTGAAAAACAGGAAAGTTTATGATATAATGTCATTTGTGAATTAATGTAAAAAAATAACTTTTTTAATTTCAAGGAGATTTTTTGATATGTTCGAGAAACTTGGAGTACAGGCGTACACCTTCCGAAAGTATTATGACGGACAGGATTCGAGCCAGGCTACTCTTGAAAAGGCGTTCAGAACTATAAAAGATTACGGATATGATGAGATACAGACCGCAGGCTTTGGTGCTGTAGGAATCGAAAAATACGCACAGCTTGCCCACGATGCAGGTCTTGAGATCATCGGTACTCATTATGACTACAATGAATTGACAAACGATATCGACGAAGCGATGAGAAAGCATTCTGAAATACTCGGAACAAACATAATCGGTATCGGCAGTATGCCTTTTGAAGCAAGAAGTTCAAAGGAAGAACTTTTCAAGTTCATTGATACCTTTAACAGAATCAGCGAAACCGTATACTCAAACGGTTTTAAACTTACCTATCACAACCATCATTTTGAATTTGTGAAATTCGATGACGGCAAAACCATTATGGACTACCTTTATGAAGAATTAAACCCTGTTACAATTTCCTTCTGCCTTGATACCCATTGGGTACAGAGAGGCGGTGCCAATCCTACAACATGGGTCGAAAAACTTGCAGGAAGAATCGATATTCTGCATTTAAAGGATATGGGTGTTATAAACAGTGACTCCGGAGTTGTCCCGTTTATCACAGAAGTCGGAAACGGTCAGATGGATTTTGACAGCATCTGTGCCGCAGCTGAAAAGGGCGGAGTAAGATATTATTGCGTTGAACAGGATACCTGCCCCGGCGATCCTCTTGACAGCCTTAAGATCAGCGCTGATTACATCAGAAAAAAATATATGGCATAAGTATTAAAGTCCCGAAATTCGGGACTTTTCTTTTGATATTGTAAAAAAATCAAATTTGCTGTATAATACTTTTGTTAATTAACATTGTAACGGAGAAACATATGGAACATTGGGACATATATAACATTAACAGAGAAAAAACCGACAAGACTATGGTGCGGGGAAATAAAATCGAAAACGGCGATTTTCACCTTGTTGTTCACGCCTGTATTTTTAATTCCTCGGGGCAGATGCTCATACAGAAGCGTCAGCCCTTTAAAACGGGCTGGTCGGGTATGTGGGATCTTTCTGTCGGTGGAAGTGCGGTTTCCGGTGATACAAGCGCAAAAGCAATTGAAAGAGAACTTTTTGAAGAGCTTGGCTTTGAAATTGATTTATCCGGCGTTCGCCCTCACCTTACAATAAATTTCGACGGTGCTTTTGACGATATTTATCTTATAAACAGGGATATAGATATAAGTTCACTCAAGCTTCAGTATGAAGAGGTAGAGACCGTAAAATGGGCAAGATCCGACGAAATATGTAAAATGATCGACGAAGGCATTTTTATCCCCTACTATAAAAACTACATAAAACTTCTTTTTGATATGAGGCATAATTACGGTGCGGCGGATATTAAATAAAAAGTTTGGAAAATTCATAAACCTATTGCAAAAACCAAAAAAAGCGGGTATAATATTAAGGCTGTTATAAAAAGCAGCTCTCTCCGGGGGCGTAAAGGTTTCGACGGGGAAGTTGATATACGATAAGCGAGCAGAGGTTGCGGAAGCTCTTTAAAACGCCGTATTTTAAAAATAAACGCTAACAATAATAAATTAGCTCTCGCTGCCTGACTTACGGCAGCCATCGTACCGTTGATTACTGCGGCTTCGGATACGGTGTCATTTAGCAGTGAACGTGAGATAGCTTAAGCTTTGCGGCTTTCCATGAATTTATGAAGCTACCTTTTACCGTCGTTTGTTTGCTGATGGCAGTAAAAGGGAAATCTAACAACAAACTGCGCTCGGAGAAGGTTGTGTAAAGGCTTTTTCGGACAGGGGTTCGACTCCCCTCGCCTCCACCAAATTATAACCCTGACTTTGATAAAAAGTTGGGGTTATTGTTTTTGGCTTAAAATAAGGCTTTCCAGTACTTTTGTAACAATAAACAAACCGCTTCGAATTATCATCGGAGCGGTTTTTTCGTGTTTTTAGATGCTTTTTGAAAAGTAATAGGGTTCAGATGGCTTAAAAGGGGTTCATATGATATAAAAAGGGTTCACATAGTTAACAAAATCGTCAAATACCTTTATTTTTTAATACTTATGTGATATAATTAAAATATATTTGAAGATGTGACAAAGGAGATTTCGTAATGGGACTATTTGATATATTCAAGAAATCAATATCATCGACTAATCAAAATACAATACCAGCGTTTCAAGAAATACTGATTCCAGAACGTAGTGAGCCTCAACCACCGTTTATTCCTACTAGCAAGGAACAAATTGTTGCGACAGGATATGAGGCTTATTATAAAAATGGTGTTTTATACAATGTTAATCCAAGAAATAAGAGGGTTTCGCTAGATGAAGACCGCCAAACAGCATATGATGCTCAATATATAGTTTTGAACAATGTCAAATACGATTTGGAAGATGCCAATAGTATAGCAAGTATTGTTGTTCCTCGTTATGATGATATTAAGGGTGGTATGCCTCATACTACGTTTGATTTAGGCTACATTCTAAAAATGCGTGTCGGTAAGGAAGAACGCCCACATTTAGCCGTTCCTCTTGCTTATAAGACGGCTAATATTATGATGGCTTCTCCGATAGGTTGGCAGAAAAAGGACTATTATAGATTAGTTGTTCAATTATGGAGTATAGGGGAAATTGCTTATGGCGATTATTTGTTACAAGAACTAAAAGCAAGGTTGCCTGTTGTGTTGGCTGATGATGAATATCGAGCAGGAAACAAAGATGTTTTTAGAAGAGAACTTAATATGGCTGACTATTTCAATACCGACTATTTAGAGATACCACACGAAACAGCAGTCTGTGAGGAATGTGCTCCTTACCAAAATAGAGTATATTGTATTAGTGGTAAGGACAATCGTTTTCCCAAACTTCCCGATTTTATTATAGAGAACAAAGGTCTGCATTGTAATGTTCGATACTATTCATTTATTTATTATGAGGGAAGAAAAATAACAAAGTACAAGTTTAATAAGAACGGCGATGTAAAGGAAGTTGAACTTGATGCTATTGCTCATAGCAATAGACCGTTCATTGATGACCGAAGCACCATAGAAAAACAAAAGTACCTTGAATGGAAAGAGCATAACGACAAACGTTTAGAACGAGAGGAACGCTATTACGATAGAAATAATTGGATAGAAAAATATAATAGCCGTTATGAATACTATCAAATCGTCAATAAGTTGGGAGAAAAGGCACCGAAAAGTTTTGACGGATATATGAAGATGAAGCGAGGAAACACAGCAAACTATCAAAAATTAGTTGTGTTGGCAGAGAAACAAGGGATAATTATAAACAATTTATAAAGCATTACGCAGGAGGGTAACAAAATGGGAATAATGGATATATTTAATGCTTCAAAAATAAAAAAAGAAAATGAAAGACTATTAGCAGAATTAGAGAGTGCAAAAAAACTACTGACTCCAGAAATGATGGATGCGTGTAATTTAGAAAAACACATCCAGGAGTTGCAAGATAAAGAAACTGCAGTAAATAACAACATAAATAAAGCGAACACAACGCTCAATCAAATACAAGCAACGATTGACAGCAAGCAAAAAATGCTTGTTGATGTCGATGAGCAGATATTATATCAGGACTTTGCCCTATATAAACCAAAGTATGATATGGTAAATTCTGATGCATATAAAGATAGACTAAATAAAATTCGTGAAACGCAAAAGGAATTGATAAAAAAAGACCAAGCCGTTACAGGAAATATGAATTGGACTGTAAATGGTAGCAAATCCGAAGGTAAAAAAATGGTTAAGGATATGCAAAAACTTCTGTTGCGTGCATTTAACAGTGAATGTGATGAAGTTATTAACCGTGTTACATATGCCAATATTGAACTTTCGGAAAAAAGATTACATTCTTCCTTTGAAGCAATTTCAAAACTTGGAAGAATTATGAGCGTTGCAATTACACATCAATATTTAAAAGCAAAAATTGAAGAATTATATTTAGCCTTTGAATATAAGCAGAAA
>SVSD01000027.1 GCA_015064485.1 Oscillospiraceae bacterium
ATCGTTCGAGCTTTTGCTCTTTTACTGTTTTCCTTGGGTTGTAGATCTCTATCTACAATTCTTAGGAATTAACGAGTTTATTTTTCTTTTCTCGTCTTTCGTTGTTCAATTTTCAAAGTCCGATCGCTTGTCCTCGCGGACAGCTTTATTAGAATACCACAAACATCTTCCTTTGTCAAGTGTTTTTTTGCATTTTTTTGAAAAATTTTTTTGTTTTGGCAAATTTTACATCGGAATCAGGTTTTAAGGTATATTTTTACAGCAAAATGACAGGCGGCACACCCAAAATCACCGGGTGTGTCGCCTTTTCTTTATTTAAAATATTTTTGGAGATTTTCGGGAAGATCTTCTACTATAAGCTCAGCTCCCACAGCAAAGACGGTGTTTTCGTCGATAACTTCATAGTTGCTGTCGAGGAAAATGAATTCACATTCGAGAACCTTTCTTTCGTCCCCGGAATTCATATCTGTCAAAAATCCCGTACCGCAGAGTTTATAGAACTCTTCTATATCGTTTTTATCGGTTACAGTAACCGTTTTTGTTTCGGTATACGCCGCCGAAGACTCGGGAGAATATCCGAGAACCGAACCTACGATATCTTTTGTTGCGTGTTCATACTCGTAATTTATCTTTTCATAATCCTCAAGCATTGCGATTGTGAGTTTTTCTATTTTATCTATTTCTTTCTCGCTGTGTACCTCATACCCGATTTCCTCAAGCACTCTCAAGGTTTCCTTAAAGTTCCGATTCAAGTAAATTCTATTAGACGATGCTGTTTCATACTTTTCGGAAACATTTGTCGGAAGCTTTCCGCCGTACTGTTTTGAGCCGGGTACATAAAACTCTATACTGAGAGAAAGTGCGCCTGTTTCATAAAGCTCACTGTAGCTGTTGTTGTTAATATCATATTTCAGTGCATCACACAGCTTTTCCAGATTCTCCGTATCGGTGTAAGTAACAGCAGGGGTATATATTCTGTTGTCATATACCGTAATATTGAGTATCTCCTTTTCTACGCTGTCAAGCAAAGGGTATTCCCGGGACTTCATCGTATCGGTGTCAAGCACAGGTTTTAAATATTTGTCGAAGTTTTCAGATGAAAGGTTATAATATCTTCTCTTTACAGTCATACCGTTTTTGAGTTTATACACAAGACTTACATCATCTTTTCTGTACATAGAGCTATCATACGATCTTCCCGTATAGTAATTTCCTTTTTCTGTAAGATATGCTTTGTGAAGCTCTCTTACAAGCTCAATCTCATCCGGTTCGGTTATATGGTAATCGGGCATTTCACGGTCATACTCAAAATAATAGTAGTTTCTCGAATAGTAATCAACATAAACCGATTCGATGGAGGAAGCAGAAGGAATTCTGCGTTCATATCCGAAAAGGTCATATTCAAGACTCAAAGAACAGACAAGCGCAATAAGCACATACGCACCGACATATTTGAAAGAACCCTTAAGGCTTATGGATTTTCTCGCAAACATACTTGCCGCAACGGTACCTACAAGTCCGAGGGGAAGCATCCACAACAAAGATTCTCCGCTGAGCATATCAACAAAGAAGACATAGCTTATCATCCCGAGTATAAATCCAACAAGGGCAATAAAAAGCCATCTGAATTTACGGAACGCCATAACTTCTTCGCAGTTTTCAAGCGGTCTTACTTTATATATGAAATATGCCGCTACAAAAAGCGCTGTGCCTAATATAATATATATGATGAATTTAAAAGGATAAAGATTGTTCGGAACAAGATAGAGATATTCAAAAACCTTTTCTACAAAGCCGCCCGAAACATATCCGTAGATCTGTGTTTCGCAAAGATATTCAACGAACGAAACAACAGATATGGGAAGAACGATAATGCATCCGCAGTATGCAAGAGAAACCAAAACATTTCCGCTGACCGTCATTGTGAAAACAGAAATTGCAAAGGCAATAAAGCTGTAAACCGCATATGCAAGAAGAAATGCAAGGCATATATCTATTCTGAATATAGACTGCGGCAGGAATATCTTCAAAATCATCATTGCAAGGGTAATAAACACCGCAGGCATCATAACAAGTATTCCGCCGGAAATTATATGTGAGAAAAACAGCTTCTTTCTTGTAAAGGGCATACCGTGCATACAGGATACTGAATTCACTTTATCAAGATAGAAAAAGAGTTTTGCCCCAAGAAGGATACTGAAAACAATTCCTGCGAAAAATGTAAAATAATATTCGCCGAAAAGACGATCTGCCATATCAAGCCATGTGTAGGGCTGTTTGATTCTGTCAAAATAATTCAGGATGTAATATGAATCAAGCACAGTAAACAGATTGAAAAGCATAAGTACGCCTGCGATCACAGGCCAGCCCCAATGATTTTTAAGGTCTGCCTTTATAATTGCTTTTGAAAAAAACTTATTAGATGAGGATGTTTTCAAACTCATAACCCATACCTCCCAACTCATAGATAAATACCTCTTCAAGAGTAAGCGGCAAAATATCAAATACCGCAGGCGCAAGAGCAAGGCAGATACCTTTGACTCTTTCGATATCTCCCTTTACGATAAGATTTGCCACACTGCCAATCCTCGCGTCGTGCAAAATTTCAAGGTTTTCAAGAACCGACGCCATCCTTTCGTCGGCATTTTCGCCCTCTTTTGAAAAAGCAATTTGTATTTTATGGATATTCCCCTTTACATCATCAAGGGATTTTTCGATAACCATCTTGCCGCCGAACATAATTCCCACATGGTCACATACATCTTCAAGCTCTCTTAAATTATGGCTTGAAATGAGAACCGTCATATCACGCAAGGCAACTTCGTTTAAAATGAGCTTCCATGTATTTCGGCGCATAACAGGGTCAAGACCGTCTATCGGCTCATCAAGTATCATAACATCAGGTTGTGCAGAGATACCCAGCCAAAAAGCAACCTGCTTTTGCATACCTTTTGAAAGGCGTATGACTTTGCGGTTGAGATTAATTTTGTATATGTCGTGTAGCTTTTCAAAAAGCTCGTCGCTCCAGTTGGGATATATATCCTTATACATCTTCGCCGTTTGCTTTATTGTATATGTGGGGAAGAAAAACAAATCGTCCGAAACATAAACCATACGGCGTTTTACCGCTTCGTTTTCATATATTTTTTCACCCTCAAGGGTCATTTCTCCCGCATCCGCGCGGTATATTCCCATAAGTGCTTTTATAAAAGTTGTCTTTCCTGCACCGTTCGGGCCGACAAGACCGTATACAGATCCTTTTTTAACATTAAGAGAAAGATCATCAAGCGCCTTGAACCCGTCAAAACATTTTGTAACGCCGACCGCCTTAATCATTTCCACCTGTTTTTCCTCCTTTGTAGATACTGTCGATAATACAAATCAGCTCCTCGCGGCTTTTTCCCTGATAAAAAAGTTCTTTTGCCGCATCTGTAAATTTCTCAAGAAGTTCGGAGCTGTCCTGGTTTTGAGCAACGCTTCGGGGTGAAACAAAATATCCCCTCGCCTGCTGAGAATAGATATAGCCTTCGTTTTCAAGCTCTTTGTACGCCCTTTGAACTGTGTTTGGATTTATCGTCATAGATACCGCAAGTTCTCTTACCGATGGGATCTTGTCGCCGTCCTTTAATGCACCGCCGATTATAAGAAATTTCAGTTTTTCCTTGATTTGCTCATATATCGGGCGGTGATCTCCGAAATCAAGCTGAAACACGCTGTCATCCCTCCTTTAAACTGTATTAACTGTTCTAATACAGATAATACACATAAATTTGTTGTTTGTCAATAGTTTTTGAGAATATTTTCAAAAATGACGGAATGGAGTATATTTGCAGGGCGGGGTTGGTTGCGGCGTTTATTATTTTATTGTTTTGGTTCTTGGAAATTGCCTTTCGAAAATTTTATATATTGATTATTAAAGAGGGGTGTTATCGCACACCCCTCTTTGACACCCCACTCCTACCCCCTTGCCCCCTATCAAGGGGGAAATTATTGCAGGAAAAGACAACTGCCAATCAGTAATTTGCAAAAACAAAAGCATCGGCGTCATCACTATTTTATATCACCAATTATCTTCGCATAAGAAACAATCAGCATCAATTTTTTGATTTTATCAGATTATAATGCTTAATCGTTACAGGAAAGTTTGACTTTAAGGAATGTTTTTGATTGCCCGAAGTTTTTATTCCTATAGCGCTTGAGCGTTCCAAACAGAGAAAATTAAAAACCCTTGATGCCGGAACTTAGTTTTGATGACATTGCGGGTGTTGTTAATAGTGATGACATTGATGAAGAGTATTTTGCCGGCTGCCGATTGGCAATAATCGTTTTCGATAATTTAACCCCCTTGAGGGGGTGTGGGGGTGGGAGTGGG
>SVSD01000018.1 GCA_015064485.1 Oscillospiraceae bacterium
GATGGTTCCAGTCATCTCTCCTTACAGCAGTAGGAGCAAAGGGTGCAGGTGCTCCCTATAAGCAGGTCCTTACTCACGGTTGGGTTGTTGACGGCGAAGGTAAGGCAATGCATAAATCTCTCGGAAACTCTGTAGCTCCCGAGGAAGTAATAAAGGTTTACGGTGCTGATATGCTCCGCCTTTGGGTTGCATCCAGCGACTACCGTGTGGATGTCCGTGCTTCCGACGCTATTTTCAAGCAGCTTTCCGAAGCATACCGTAAGATTAGAAATACTATCCGTATTCTTCTTGCAAATCTCGGCACTCCCGAGGAGGATTTCGATCCCAACAAGGATATGGTTCCCTTCAACAAGATGTATGATATCGACAAATGGATCGTAAGCGAGCTCAACGACCTTTGTGCAAAGGTTCAGAAGGCTTACGAAACATATGAGTATCATATCATTTACCATGAAGTACACGACTTCTGCACAAATGAACTTTCAAAGCTTTATGTAGATATTACAAAAGACAGAGTTTATGTTGAAGAAAAGGATTCTTTCGGCAGAAGAAGCGCACAGACAGCAATGTACATCTGTGTAAACTATATAACAAGACTTCTTGCTCCGATTCTCTCCTATACAGCTGAAGAAACCTGGTCATATATGGCACACCTCGACGGTGAAAACGCAAAGAGCGTATTCCTCAACGATATGCCCAAATATGATGAAAAATTTGCAGGCGGCGAACTTTCTGAAAAATGGAATGCGCTTCTTGCAGTCCGTGATGATGTAATGAAAGCCCTTGAAGTTGCCCGTGCCGAAAAGCTCGTTGGTAAATCTCTCGATGCAACAATTACAATCTACGGAGATAAGGATAACGAAGCTATTAAGCTCTTTGAAGAATTTGCAGACGAGCTTAAAACTGTATTTATCGTATCAAAAGCTACAATTTCAAACGAAGCAGCGCCTGAAAATGCATTCAAGGACACCGAAAGCGGTATTGCAGTTGAAGTTAAGGCAAGCGAAGGCACAAAGTGCGACAGATGCTGGTATTATACAGAAGATGCGAAATCCGACGGAGACGGACAGAATCTTTGTCCGAGATGTTCGGCTATCGTTAAGAAGATCACCCTTAAATAATTATGCTTACATCTGTTATAGTATATATTGTAATAATAATCGATCAGCTCACCAAATGGTGGGCTGACCGTAAGTTACAGTATTTTGTAAATACAGACGGAAAAGTCGGCAAGATCGATATTATCGACGGGGTTTTATCCTTCGATCATACTTTGAATCCGGGGATGGCATGGGGAATGTTAAAAGATCACAGATGGGTCTTTTTGCTTCTTACAAGCGTTATTATTGTTGCAATAATTTCGTTTTTGCTGTATACGAGAAAAACGAAAAAGCATCCTCTTTTCATAACATCGCTCGGGCTTATTCTCGGCGGCGGTATTTCAAATATGATAGACCGTATATTTTTCGGAGATGTGCTTTTCGGCGGTAAGGTTATCGATTTTATATCTTTTGAGCTTATTGATTTTCCGATATTCAATGTTGCAGATTCCTGCGTATGTATCGGAGAAGCACTTTTAATAATTTATGTGCTTTTCATAGATCCGAAGATTAAGAATGCCGAGCTTTTCACTTTTTCCGAAAAGAATAAAGAATCTAACGGTAAAAATGACTGACAAGATGAATTTGAATGAAGAAAACTTTGTCGATATTCTTTGCGAAGAGAATGAAAGCTGTGAAGATGTTTCCGATTCGGTTACATTTAATGTAACTGAAACTGTAAGACTCGATAGTATGGTTGCCGAATTTCTTGATATAACGAGAAGCTCGGCGGCAAAGCTTATTGAAGAGGGAAATGTTACGGTTTCGGGCAAAAAGGCATCAAAAAGTCTAAAGCCGAAGATCGGTGAAGAGGTGTTTATAACGCTTCCGCCGCCGAAAAACTGTGAGGCACAGCCGCAAAATATTCCTGTTGAAATACTTTATGAGGATGATGAGCTTCTTGTTGTTAATAAGCCGAGAGGAATGGTGGTTCATCCGGCTCCCGGAAATTTTGACGGAACACTTGTCAATGCACTTTTATACCATTGCGCAGGCAGACTTTCGTCTATAAACGGAGTTATCCGTCCGGGGATTGTTCACCGTATCGACAAGGACACAAGCGGCCTTTTAATGGTTGCGAAAACCGATGATGCCCATGTGTCGCTCGCTTCTCAGATAAAAGAACATTCTTTTACAAGGGTATATAATGCAATAGTACAAGGAAATATCAAAGAAGATGAAATGACAGTCGATCTTCCTATAGGAAGACATCCTAAAGACCGCAAAAAAATGGCAGTTACAGATAAAAACTCAAAAAATGCTGTAACGCATCTTAAAGTTCTTGAAAGATTTCAAGGATATACTTTTCTTGAACTTCGCCTCGAAACGGGCAGAACTCATCAGATAAGGGTGCATATGTCCCATAAAGGTCATGCGGTTTTGGGAGATCCTTTGTATGCTCCGAATTCAGGTAAAAATCCGTTCGGACTTCAAGGACAGTGCTTGCATGCCAAAACTGTCGGTTTTATTCATCCGAAAAGCGGAGAGTATATAGAGATAACATCCGAAAACCCAAAGTATTTTACGGATATACTTGAAAAGCTTTCAAAACAAAAGGGAATATAACCCTCAAAAATATAATTCTGATTTATATATACACAAACTTCCAGGAGGAATAATAATGGATAAGAAAAAGCTCTCATCTGTTGCACTTAACATAAGAAAAAATGTTATTGCGGCAGTTCATGCAGCAAAGTCGGGACACCCCGGCGGATCTTTAGGTATCGCTGAAATTTTGGCATATCTTTATTTCGAAGAAATGAATATCGATCCCAAGAATCCGGGATGGGACGACAGAGACAGATTTGTTCTTTCAAAGGGTCATACAAGTCCCGCATACTACGCAGTTCTTGCTGAAAAAGGCTTTTTTGATAAGGAGCTTCTTCTTACATTCCGTAAACCCGACAGTATCCTTCAGGGCCATCCCGATATGAAGAAAATCCCCGGAGTTGATATGTCAACAGGCTCTCTCGGTCAGGGTATCTCAACTGCCTGCGGTATGGCACTTTCAGCAAAAGTTACAAATAAGAACTTTCGTGTTTACGCTGTCCTTGGAGACGGCGAAACCGAAGAAGGACAGGTTTGGGAAGCTGCAATGATGGCGGCACACTATAACCTTGATAATCTCTGCATTTTCGTTGACTCCAACGGTCTTCAGATAGACGGTCCCGTTTGCGAGGTTATGAATCCTCAGCCTCTTGACGAGAAATTTTCCGCATTCGGCTGGAATGTGTGTGTTATTGACGGTCATAATTTTGATGAGATCGCAAAAGCTTGTGAAAATGCAAGACAAAGTGATAAGCCTACTGCTGTCATCTGTAAGACAGTAAAGGGAAAGGGCGTTTCTTTTATGGAAAATAATGTTGCATGGCATGGAAGCGCACCTAATGATGAACAGTATGAAATCGCAGTTTCCGATCTTTTAAAGATCGAAGCAGAACTTAATGCATAAGGAGGGTAAAAATATGGCTGAAAAGATAGCAACAAGAGAAGCATATGGACTTGCCCTTGCAGAGTTCGGCGCAAAATATGAAAATTTGGTTGTTCTTGATGCTGACCTTGCGGCGGCAACCAAAACAGGTGTATTTAAAAAAGCTTTTCCCGACAGATTTTTCGACTGCGGTATCGCGGAAGGAAATATGGTAGGAGTTGCTGCAGGACTTGCATCTACAGGGCTTATTCCTTTTGCAAGTTCGTTTGCAATGTTTGCAGCAGGCAGAGCTTTTGAACAGATAAGAAATTCCGTCGGTTATCCTCATCTTAATGTTAAGATAGGAGCAACCCATGCAGGTATCTCGGTCGGTGAAGACGGGGCTACACATCAGTGTAACGAGGATATCGCTCTTATGAGAACCATCCCCGGAATGGTAGTTATAAATCCTGCAGATGCAGTTGAAGCAAGAGCGGCGGTTGAAGCGGCAATTCTTCATAACGGTCCTTGCTACCTTCGCTTCGGAAGATATGCAGTGCCGGTTATAAATGATAAGGAAACTTATAAATTTGAACTTGGCAAGGGAATCGAGCTTCGCGGCGGATGTGATGTTACGATCGTAGCCACAGGCCTTACTGTTTCACTTGCGCTTGAAGCACACGAGATCCTTAAAGAAAAGGGTATCAGTGCAAGGGTTATCAATATACATACAATAAAGCCGATTGATACAGAAATCCTTGTAAAGGCCGCAAACGAAACAGGAGCGATCCTTGTTGCGGAAGAACACAGTATCGTGGGCGGACTTGGTTCTGCTGTATGTGAAGCTGTTTGCGAAAAATGTCCTGTTCCGGTTGTTCGTTTCGGTATGAATGATGAGTTCGGAAGATCGGGAAGTGCCGCAAAACTTCTTGAAATGTATGGCTTTACAGGAGAAAATATTGCAGATCTCGCACAAAAAGCAATTTCTCTTAAAAAATAACATTTAACGGAGCTGAAAAGCTCCGTTTTTTGTTGAAAAACCAAATCTCGTGTGTTATAATTACTATGAATAAATTTAGCATATTTAGCGAAACAAAACGCTTGTTTGAGCTGTAACAAACTATAAAATAAGGTGTTGAAACAGTTCTCACACAAATCTACTCACAAGTATTTCTCAAATACAAAAGGATGATTTTACAGAATGAACATTTTGCAAATAATTGAGGAATTCAAAAAAGACTGTCCTTGCGGAAAGACGCATGAAACTGCGGTTTGCGATGTTTTGATAGAGTCCGGCGCGGTAAACCGTGTCGGCGGGATTCTTCGCAGGAATAAATTTTGCAATAGCATTTTGCTTGTGGCAGATAAGAATACTATAAAAGCAGCAGACGGAATTATTGAAAGTCTTGTCGGATTTGAAATTGAATATAAGATATATGAAAATCTGCGTGTTGCCACGATGAAAGAGGTAAATGAGATAGAGGCTTTCATCGGAAACAGAAATGTTTCTGTTTTATCGGTTGGAACGGGCTCTTTAAATGATATTTGCCGCCTTGCTTGCGCACGACAGAATAAAAAATTCTGTATATTTGCCACAGCACCTTCTATGGATGGTTTTGCTTCATACGGTGCACCGATTGTAAATTGCGGATTTAAGTCTACCTATCCTGCAAAAAGCCCTGATGTAATTATTGCAGATACAAAAATTTTGGCAGCTGCTCCAAAAGAGTTGAAATCGGCAGGATTCGGCGATATGATAGCAAAGTATATAGGTCTTGTTGACTGGCAGATTTCTGCACTTCTTACAAACGAATACTATTGCCAAAGAATTGCAAATCTTACAAGAGAAGCTGTTGATGAACTTATGTCTATGGCGGACAAGGTTTGTTTGAATGATGAATATACAGCCGGAAAAATCTTTGAAGCTTTGCTCAAAACCGGTATCGGTATGAGCTTTGCAAAGAATTCCCGTCCTGCAAGCGGAAGCGAACATATAATTGCTCATCTCATTGAATGTGTTGACCTTCGTGAAGATATCATACCAAACTTTCACGGCGATGATGTCGGCGTTTGTACATTGGAAATGCTTAAATTATATAACCGATTGGCGGAAAAAGATACTATTGATACCCAAAACGAAACGGTGAACTGGGACGATGTATATTCTTTCTACGGCGAAATGGCAGACGATATAAGAAAATTGAATATACCGCAAAATGTGATTGACGATGTAGACAAAGATGTTCTTAAAAACAAATGGAAAGAGATAAGAAAGATTATATTTAGTATTCCGACTTACAAAGAATGTGAAACCGCTATGAAAAAAGCGGGTTGTAAGATAACTGTCGCAGATATTGGGAAAAATCAAGAGTTGTTTGACGATTGCGTTAAATATTCGCCGTATATGAGAAAAAGGCTTACCTTATTAAGACTGCGGGATATGATAAAATAAAAGATCAAAGCTAATAAAGTTTCTTGCGGAAAGAATGTATAAAGGGAAAACATAATGAAACTGAATTTAGAACAATTAAAAGAAATTACAACAGGGGCAATAAATATTAAGCAAGAAAACGGGCGATTTACTTTTTCAAGATTTACTGCAGAGCAACAAAAGTTGTATCAGCTTACAAATTTTGATTTTTACAATAAATCCCAGTCAACATCAGGAATCAAACTATCTTTTATAACAGACAGCAAAAGCTTGTTTATAAAATTTAAAACTTCTGCCGCCACTTCGAGAAAATACTTTTCTTTAGATGTACTTATAGATAAAAAAACTGTTGATTATATTGACAATTTTTCTGATGCTGTCCTGCCTCAGAATTACACAAAAACAGAGTATGTACTCGGAGAGTTTTCAAAGAAATTTATACTTGGCGATGGCGAGAAAACCGTATGCGTTCATCTTCCGTGGTCTGTTAAAACGGCGATTGAAGAGATCTCCCTTGACGATAATTCTTTTCTTAAAGGGATAAAACCTGACAAAAAGCTTTTGGCATTCGGCGACTCAATAACTCAAGGGTACGATGCATTGCGACCGTCAAACAGATATGTTTCAAAACTTGCCGAAAAGCTTGGTGCGGAAGAATTCAATAAAGGGATCGGCGGAGAAAGATTTTTTCCGAAGCTTGCGCGTCTGAAAGAGCCGTTTACACCCGATTATATTACTGTTGCTTACGGAACCAACGACTGGAGTCATATAGACAGGATAACTTTCAAAGCCAAGTGCAAGAGTTTTTATGAAAATCTCTCCCAAAGCTATCCGTATGCTAAAATATTTTCCATCACTCCAATATGGAGAAAGGACCGAAATGAATTCAGAATTTTCGGGGCATTTGAAAAGGTAGAAGAATATATAAGAGAAGCGGTAGATCCAATCGAAAATATAACAGTTATTTCGGGTTATGACCTTGTTCCCGAAGATGAAAATTGTTTTGCGGATCTGCGGCTTCATCCGAATGATAACGGTTTTGAATACTACGAAAAGAATTTGTACGATAAAATTAAGAATATTATTTGATTTTCAATCCGGAGCGGCCCTGCTACGGTAAGAATATTTGAAAAACAAGTAACAAAAAAGTCTTCCTCATCAATGGAAGGTGCCAGCGACGGATGACAGATAAGGATGAAAATATGAAATTTTTGAATTTTTGCAATGAGAAAGAATATGTAACAAACCGCACAAATCAAACCTGTAAGACAGCAATTTTTGAAAATGCCGAAAAAACTCTTTTTGACAGTATCTGTAAATCACTGACGGATAATGGCTATACCAAATACGAAGAGAGAACACTTGGCGATATGCATATTTATAACGCATACCGAAAAGAAGACAGGGGTGTTTTTGTCAATTATTTTGAAAATACAAGGGAAATCAGCGTTTCCGAAGAAGATAAGTGTAATTATTTCAACTTTAATGATGAATCAAAGCCGCAAAATGTTAAACCTTTTGTGAGCCAGTTGCATCTTGAAGATTTTGGTATGTCTTATGCGGTCCGCCTGTCCGACGGACGATTTATAATTATAGACGGCGGAAGAGAGTTTGAACCGGATGCAAAAAGACTTTATGAATTCTTAAAAGAAAATTCTTTGACGGATAAACCCGACATCGCGGCATGGATATTCACTCATCCTCACGAAGACCATTTTTTCGGATTTTTTCCTTTTTGGGAAAAGTATCAAAAAGATGTGTTGATAGAGAATATCCTTTATAACTTCCCGTCGCGAGATGACTTTTTGCACTATCCCTCGATGAAATATCAGGATAAAAGATTTGATTACGATACTACAATACATACAAATATGCTTCGATTTGAAGAATACATAAAAGAGTGCGGAGCAAATGTATATATACCTCATACAGGTCAGAAGTTTTTAATAGGCGATGCTTCTGTTGAAATTCTTGCTTGTATGGATGATACTATACACAAAACCGAATACATAAATGCCACATCTCTTGTTATGAAAATGACACTTGGCGGACAGACGATCTTCTGGGGAGCTGATGCAGGATTCTGCTATGCAAGAATTCCCGAAAGATACGGAAAATATCTTAAATCCGATATACTTCAGATTCCGCACCACGGCTTTGAGATGGGAGACCCGGAAGCTGAAATTGAAGGGTATAAGTTTATAAAACCGTCTGTATGTTTTTTGCCTGTATCGGAATATAATGCATATAATGTTTTTTGTATTCATACAAAAAGTACAAGATTTATTATGGAAGACCTTAATATAGAGGAACTCATAACAGGTGATACGACACGCACCATATATCTCCCTTATACGGCGCCCGAATATGCAAAAAATGAAATGAAGAGAAAATATACAGATGGGCTTAAAGCCTGCGGTGCAAAGACCTGGGTATTTTCAAACTTAAATACGGGAATTGCTTCAGACCTTGAATTTACATTCCTTAACACAACCCACAGAACGGCAAAAGTGTGGATAGAATTCTATTTTGAAGATCCCGGTAAAAACATCCGATATCTTACAGTACATATTGATCCCTGCTGTATGAAAACTCTTGATATTACAGGCGAAGAAACCGACGATAACGATGTATGGTTTAACTGGATGTCTGTAAAGGAGAGGGGAATATGTAAAAACAGCCCGTTTACAGTAAGATTCTTGAGCGACTTGCCGATTGTTGTAAGTAATAAAAACCATAAAGAAAGCTATTGTTCATAATCTGAAAAAACGGTTATAAACCTTGTATTTGCTATCATAAAAAGCTTTGCAATCACACATACTGCGAGGTGATAAAATGATAATACATCCATTTCCGCCCTTATATAACAAAAATTCAAAGGTGTTGATTTTAGGCAGCTTTCCGTCGGTGAAATCGCGGGAGGAGATGTTTTTCTACGGTCATCCGCAAAATCGCTTCTGGAAAGTAATTTCCGCAGTTTTCGAATGTGATGTACCGAAAACTGTTGAAGAAAAAAAGCGGTTATTGCTTAAAAACGGTATTGCCCTTTGGGATGTTATAGAATCTTGTGAGATCGTCGGAAGCTCGGATAGCTCAATAAAAAATGTAAAAGTGAATGATCTTTCAAAAATCTTTACGGAAGCTGACATAAAAAAGATTTTTGTAAACGGAAAAACAGCGGAAAAATACTTTAAAAAGTATATAAAGACACAAATAAAAAGAGATGCTGTATGTCTTCCGTCCACATCTCCTGCAAATGCCGCATGGTCTTTTGAAAGGCTGGTTGAAGAATGGAAAGTGCTGAAAAACATTTAGAAGGAGAATAGCTATGAAAACACTAATATGGATCATCACTTTGACAGTATTTTTAAGCTCATTTAATGTATCTGCCTTAGAATACCGCTTAGAGCAACAGGACTTCGAATTTGATGATACAAACTATTGGATAGACGGATGGTGCTTCAGACCAACAGATGAAGTTGAAAAAACTGCAGTATTGATCACATATGATGAAAATATTATAAACGGCGATGAGTTGATAATACCGGAGGAAATCAACGGATATAAGATAACAGAATTTGCTGATTATATATTTTTTAACAGCATATTTAAGATTTGTGATCTTTCAGCGTTTCCAAATCTTTCCGTCAGGATGTTTGATGGTTCAAATTTGGAAAAGGTGATTTTGTCTGATGAAACAAAGAAAATTCCCGACGGATGTTTTCTTAAGTGTCCTATTGATACGATTGAATTACCCGAAGGGCTTGAAGAAATAGAGAATTATGCTTTCTCGGGATGCAAGTTGAAAGAACTTGTAATTCCCTCAACGGTAAGAAAGCTGGGACAACAGGTGATAAATTGTCCTGAGATTAAAAAAATAGAGTTTAAAAACGGAGCTCTGACTGCTATTAACAGCGGAGGCGGAGGGCCGCAATTTACCTACGGTGTAAGTTTTATGACCAAAAATCTTGAAACTCTGATAATTCCTGAGAATATTACAGATATAGCTTTCGGCGAGTTTATGGAAACCGTAGCAGGAAGACATGGTTTCAGCAGTGAAAAATACCCTGACAATTTGACTGTTTACGGAAAAAAAGGCTCATATGCAGAAACCTACGCCGCAGAGCATGAATTGAATTTTTCAGCTGTTGAAGACGAAAAGAATATACCTGAAGTTGATATATCCGAATACACGCAATCGAAAGCTTATCATGTTGAAAAAATAATACCCACAGAGTACGGAACAGTGTTATATTACTGGCCGGTCGGCACACCTCACGGAGGGAAAAGTCCGAATTTGGTATTGATAAAAGAAGACGGCAGTAAGTTTAGTTTGTCGGCTTCAGTTGTAAGAGAAGATCTCTGGCATAGTCCCGAACACGAAAACATCGTGCTGTGGGCAGACGGGAAAACGCTTACTTTCTCTGTTTCTTTTGATGAAAGAAGAGAAGGCAGTGTTGCAGGAAGTGAAAATATTTTACTCCATGAAGCGGGAACATACTATTATAAGGCAGACCTTGAATCCGGAATATGTGTTGAAACAAAATTTGAGCCTGCCGAAACGGTTTCTGTATGGGCAAAACCTGAGGTCGCAAAGGCTATGAATCTCGGTTTTGTTCCGCTCTCATTCAAAGAAAAATGCAAACAGAATATAACCCGTGAAGAATTTTGCGAACTTGTATATAATTTGATTGTCCAATATTCAAATAAAGAGTTGGCAGAGATAAACAGTTCTATGCATTATGCTGTGGCTGATACATCTAATGAAAAAATTATAAGCTTATGGCATTGGGGGATAATTAAAGGTAAAGGTACATATACTCGGGAAACTATTGCGATGCCGGACGGCAGTGTTGTGAAGCAGTATCCTACGCAAGCTGTAATTGCACCAAATGATCTTCTTACACGCGAAGAGGCGGCAGTAATAATTATTCGTATGATTAATCGATGCTTCCCGATGGATGCAACAGAAAAATATTTTGAATACAGAGATACAGATGAAATTTCTGATTGGGCATCCGAGGCTGTACAGGTAATCAGCAATCTCGGCATTATGAAAGGCGTCGAAAACGACTGCTTTGCACCAAAGGATGCTTACACAACAGAACAAGCAATTATAACACTTTTAAGAGTTTATGAAAAACACGAATTAGTGACGGTGATAGATTGATTTTCTGATATTGGCGGAATCCTGCAAGCGGAATTCTATCTATAAGAAATAATATTATAATCGGGAGGCAAACGAAATGAAATTATCAAACGGAATCATATCAATAGAAATTGCAAATCACGGCGCTGAACTTAAATCTGCCGTCAAAGACGGATTTGAATATATGTGGTGCGCAGATGAAAAATACTGGGCGAGAACATCCCCCGTGCTTTTTCCGATCGTCGGTTCTTTAAATAATAAATTGTGTAAAATAGGCGGAAAGGTTTATGAAATGAGTCAGCACGGTTTTGCAAGAGATAATGGGTTTGAGCTTGTTGACTCTTCCGAGGCGTCTGCCACATATGAATTTTGCGCAAACGAAGAAACTCTGAAAAAATACCCCTTTGATTTCAGTCTTAAAATCAAATATACATTAATTGAAAATAAAATTAAAGTGGAATGGTATGTTGAAAACAAAGACAATAAAGCTATGTGTTTCCAGATAGGAGCACATCCTGCTTTTAATCTGAAAGACGGCGACAACTTTTTTAAATTTGATACAGACAGTGATATTACATACAATCTCATAAACGGCTCCGGACTTTACGATAAGAACAGCGTACATACATTGAAAAATGACGGATATGTTAAGATAACAAACGATATGTTTGATAATGATGCTCTTATTATCGAAAACTGTCAGGCAAAAGAAGTATGCATCTGCACCGCCGACAGAAAGCCGTATGTCAAAGTCAAATTTGACGCTCCGCTTTTCGGCTTGTGGTCGCCTGCAAAGAAGAATGCGCCTTTTGTTTGTATCGAGCCTTGGTGGGGAAGATGTGACAGTATAGGCTTTGACGGTGAGTTTGAAGAGCGAGAATATGTGAATTTCGTTGAACCGAACGAAACATTTGCCGTAGGGTATGAAATTGAATTTGTGTAAGTTTATAAAACTTTTCCGAATTGCAACAAAAATCTTGAAAGCAGAGGCAGTTTTATGAAAAAGACATATGTGACATCAATGCCAAACCGTATAGGTGCATTTTTAAAAGCAAGTAAATGCTTTTCGGAATTGGGCATCAATATAACCCGCGTAAGCTACAATAAGGCAGTTGATTCACATACATTGTTTATTGATGCTGAAGGAACCGAAGAACAGCTGCAAAAAGCAGACGCAGAGCTTATGAAAATCGGGTATCTTCAAAACACAAATGAAAAAACAAGTATAGTTTTACTTGAATTTTGTTTGAAAGATGTTCCGGGAAGTGTTATGGATATATTGATGCTTATCGACAAATTCAGCTTTAATATATCATATATAAGTTCACAAGAAAACGGTACGGATTATCAATACTTTAAAATGGGTTTATATGTTGAAGAACCCGAAAGAATTGCCGAATTTCTGCGGGATGCGGAGAAATTATGCAAAGTGCGAGTTATAGACTATAACAGTTCGGAAAAAGTATACGATAACAGCATCTTTTATAATACATATGTTTTAGGCCTGTCACAAATTATGGAATTGACTCCGGATAAAAGCAGGGAGCTTTTGGTTCAAGTAAATTTAGCTATGCAGACCTTGGATGAACAAGGTCTTTCACCCTACAGAACCTTTGACAGTATAAGCAAATTTGCTGAATTGCTCGGCGTGTCCAAAGGAGAACGCTTTTCTCCCCGTATAACAAACCATAAGATTACTGAAAATACAGAAATAATTTTAATAGAGCCTCCTTGCGGGAGCAATACGATAATTATAAAGAGCAACAACGAATTTTTATTTGTGGATAGCGGTTATGCTTGTTATAAAAACGAGATGACAAGAGTTTTGGAAAAAGTTGTTCCCGATTTTAATCAAAGAAAAAAGACGGTACTTATAACCCATGCGGATGTTGACCATTGCGGTTTGCTCTCTTTGTTTGATGAGGTGATCACAAGCTTCAAAACTGCTCTTTGCCTAAAAAAAGAATACGAAGGCAAAAACGGTTACAGAGAACAAAATCCTCTTCATAAGCCTTATATCAGCATTTGCAAACTGCTGACTTCGTATGAAACTACCGATCCCGGTAAAATAAAAGCCGTTTGGAATAATGTTGAGAATCCTGTCGGAGCACTCACCCAGATCGGTTTTTATGATTTTGGAGATCTGCATTTTGAGGTGTACGAGGGCAAAGGAGGGCATTTGCCGGGTGAAATTGTTCTTATCGACTATCATAATCATATTGCAATTACAGGAGATATTTATATAAATACTCACGGACTTACTCGTGAGCAGGCGGAATATAATCAGTATGCTCCTATACTTATGACATCAGTTGATACTGACCCCGAATTATGCGCGGAAGAAAGAAAGGCAATTTTGCAACGCCTTGGTGTCGGCAAATGGCAAATATTCGGATCCCATGGATTTAAAAAGGACTATTCTGTTAATTTGTGATTTTTGTTCTTTTTAGGCTTGAAATATAAAGGATTTACGATAAAAACTCAAAAAAAGAGGACAGATTATGGAATTTGAAAGACTTATTACAGAAAGATTTTCGGTACGAAGCTTTAAAAAGGAGCATTTGCCCGAAGAGTGTATTTCTAAAATCTTAAATGCGGCACACAAAGCACCTACGGGATGCAATTTTCAGCCCCAGAGAATACTTGTATTAAATAACGACGAATCAATAGAAAAATTGAAAAAATGCACAAAGTGTCATTTTGATGCACCTTGTGCGATGCTTGTTTGCTATAACGAAGACGAAAGCTGGAAAAGACCGTATGACGGAGCGCTCTCGGCTCCGGTTGACGCCGCAATCGTTGCAACTCATATGATGCTTGAAGCACATAATATCGGAGTCGGATGCTGTTTTGTTATGCATTTTAATCCGTTTGAAATGAAATCCGAGTTTAATATACCCGAAAATATTAAACCGGTAGCTCTTCTTGTTATGGGCTTCCCGTCGGAAGAAGCTGCGCCACTTAAATTTCATAGCGAATTCCGTCCGATGGAAGAAGTTGTGGCTTATGATAAATTTTGATGGATTTATTGAATACTTATGAACATTGCGGTTTGGTTGAAGCTATAAGATATAAATGCGATGATGTGTTTTTGTTTATATTTGCTGATGAATATAATTTTATAATAACAATGAGTAAATACGACTTGTTTGAGGAAACGAAAACCGATATTCTTGAAGCAGAAGCAACTTTAGAAATACAGAAAAATATATAGAAAAATATCAGAACAGGAGAAAAATTATGCTTAAAAACATCAAAGGAAAACTCGGATTCGGATGTATGCGTCTTCCGATGAACGGCAAAGAAGTTAATAAAGAAGAATTTAACCGTATGATAGATATGTATATGGAAGCGGGCTTCAATTATTTTGATACTGCTCACGGATATCTTGACGGATTGAGCGAAAAAGCAGTCCGCGACTGTGTTGCGGCGAGATATAAAAGAGAAGATTTTATTCTTGCAAATAAACTTTCCTGCTGGTACTTTGAAAAGGAAGAAGATGTTTTGCCTCTTTTTGAAAGCCAGCTTGAGCTTTGCGGTGTGGAATACTTTGATTTTTACCTTTTCCACAGCCTTAACCGCGAAGGATACGAGAAGCATAAAAGATGCAATACATTTGAGATAGTTAAGAAACTCAAAGAACAGGGCAAGATAAAGCATATCGCAATGTCGTTCCACGATACTGCGGACATACTTGATATGATACTTAATGAACAGCCGTATATTGAAGCCGTACAGCTTCAGATAAACTATCTTGACTATGACGACCCGACAGTTCAGAGTAAGGCTTGTTATGATGTTGCCGTAAAATACGGCAAGAAGATAATTGTAATGGAACCGGTAAAGGGCGGAACTCTTGCAGATCTTCCGGGTGAGGCGGCACAAGAGCTTAAAAAGCTCGGTGACGGAAGTCAGGCTTCCTTTGCACTTCGGTATGCGGCTTCCTTCCCCGAAGTCTTTATGGTGCTTTCTGGTATGGGAAGTACAGAAATGATATACGATAATATAAATACATTCAAAGGTTTTAAACCTGTTAATGAAGAAGAATTCAAGGCGTTTGATACTGTCCGCGAAATAATAAGAAAAGTGAATCAGATACCCTGTACAAAATGTAATTACTGCTCAGAAGTGTGTCCTGCAGGAATTCCGATATCTTGTGTGTTTGCAGTTCATAACAAGCTTGTTTCTGCAAAAATATCACGCGGCGAGGCAAAAGAAGAATTTTCGCAGTACCGTGAAAAGCTGTCGGAGTGCATCAAATGTAAAGTTTGTGAAAGCACTTGCCCTCAAAGTATAAAGATCAGCGAAGAACTCGAAAGAGTTGATAAGGTCATCGGCAGATAATTATAAAAAAGTAATTTTTCAAAGATTAAAAAACATATTGACAAAGTCCGACATTTGGTAGTATACTGATGTGTGGTAAGAATGTCAAAAAAATATCAAAGGCAGATTTGTTTTGACATAAGCCTTATTTAAGGCTTCCAAATATAAACAAAAGCAAAAACAAGGAGATTTAAAATGAGCAAAGTTTTAAGCAGTTTGCGCGAAAACAAATGGACAAGAGCGGCAATACCTGCACTTCTTTTGCATTGCAGTATCGGTACTGTATACTGCTGGTCGATTTTCAGCCAGGAAATCGCAGAATATATCGGATTTTCCAAGGGTGCAACAGAATGGGCATTCAGCCTTGCGATTTTCTTCCTCGGAATGTCGGCGGCATTTCTTGGCAATGTAGTAGAAAAGGATATTCACAAATCGTCATTGATTGCGGCAATATGTTTTTCTGTCGGTATGATCGGAACAGGCGGATTTATTCTCTACGGCGGTCTTCATAAGGGAAGCCCCATAGCTCTTATAGGTATATACCTCTGCTACGGTGTTATTATGGGTATCGGTCTTGGTACAGGCTATCTTTCTCCCGTTAAAACACTTATGCTTTGGTTCTCTGACAAAAAAGGTCTTGCAACAGGTCTTGCAGTTGCCGGTTTCGGTGCGGCAAAGGCTATCGCAAGTCCTATAATGCAGACAATGCTTGCAAAGATGGGCGAAAGCGGAATTTATAAAATGTTCTTCATCCTCGGCGGAGTTTACTTCGTTATGATGTTTGTAGGCCACCTTCTTCTTAAAAAACCTGCAGACTGGAAAGAACCCCAGGGCAAGGAACAGAAAAACAGCATTATGTCTGTTATTAAATCCAAGAAAATTACAAACTACATAGGTATCTGGTTGATGTTCTATATCAACATCACTTGCGGTCTTGCACTTTTGTCGCAGGAAAAGATGATCGTAAAGTGCATCGGCCTTGCAGGATTTGTAGGAATTATTTCTACAGTATCCGCTATATTCAATGCGGGCGGCCGTCTCGGATTTTCCGCTTGGGCAGATAAGATGAAAGACAGAAATACTATCTTTAAGATAATATTTATCATTTCCATTCTTCTTACTGCAGTTACAATCGTTACAGGCGGTATCACAAATGGTGCCAATAATACAGTTCTTGCCGCACTTGTGCTTGTGCTTATTATGTTTGTAAACGCAGGCTACGGCGGAGGATTTTCAAATATTCCCACACTTCTTTCCGACCATTACGGAATGAGCAATATCAGTGCGATTCACGGTATTACACTTTCCGCATGGGCATTTGCGGGCCTTACAGGAAACCAGCTTGCAACCTGGATTGTAAACCATTTCGGCGAAGAAGTGGAAATTGCGGGCAACATGGTTAATCCTACAGGTTATCAGGCTGTTTTGTATGTTACGGTTGTTCTTTACATCGTAGCACTTGCACTCAGCATGTTCTTTGTTAAGAAATCCGAAGAAAATAAATAATTTTTACGGGGTTGGTGCCTACATCAACCCCAAAAAATTTATATATCAATCAAATTTTCACACGATCTTTATAAAATGTAATCAAAGGAGAAATATTGTGAGAAAGAAATTTCAGGATTCTATGTTCGAGATAAGCTATCTTATCGAGCTTTTAATTGCACTTCTTGTAGGCGTTGCTGTAGCAATACTTACGGTGCAGGCTGTGATAAGTGTGTTTGACATTTCGTTTTTTAAGGGCGGGGTTGATTCGCTTGTTGTAATTCTTGATAAGGCAATTACTCTTGCAATCGGCGCCGAGCTTATCAAAATGCTTTGTAAGCATACCCCCGAAACAATTATCGAGGTTCTGGCTTTTGCCCTTGCCCGTCAGCTCATAATAGGCCATGCCGCGCCTCTTGACAATCTTATAACTGTTGCGGCAATTGCAATACTTTTTGCTGTCAGAAGATTTTTGCTTAACCGTCATGATATGGTTGAAACTCCCGACGGACTTGTGGAAATTGATGATACTGAAGAGCAAAAAAGATGATAATATAAAACTTTTTATAGAAAATACCTTTTGAAAGGGGGAGTCTTTGGATGTACAAATATGAAACACATCTGCATACTTATCCTGTGAGCGCATGTGCAAAATCGGATGTTTATGAAAGTCTTGATTTTTATAAAAATCTCGGATATGACGGTGTTTTCATAACAAACCATTTTGTTGACGGAAATATCGGGGCTGATTCTTCGCTCTCTTACGAAGAAAAGATAAATTTTTATTTTTCCGATTATGAAAAGGGTGCAGAATACGGAAAGACTATAGGGCTTAAGGTTTTCTGCGGTTTTGAAATGTCGTATATGGGAACCGATTTTCTTGTATATGGCCTCAGTAAAGAATGGTTTTTGAATAATCCTCAGATTATCGATATGAAAAGAAGCGAGGAGCTTGAATATCTTATGAAGAGCGGCGCTCTTGTGATACAGGCACATCCTTACAGAGAGGATTTTTATATCGACCATATAAGACTTTTCCCCCGAAAGGTTCACGGTGTTGAAATAATCAATGCATCGAGAAATGATTTCGAAAACGATATGGCGAAATTATATGCGGAGCATTACGGACTTTTGAAAATCGCGGGTTCTGATAATCATAGGGGAAGTAAAGCTCCCCGACTTGCGGGAGTGTGCTGTGAAACTCCGATAATTAACGAACAAGACTTTATCGAAAAGGTTAAAAATTCAAAGACCGAAATTTTCACACTTGATTTTGAGTAAGTTTTGAGAAAGTGTTAATGGGTGAAACGGAATGTTTGATATATCAAAGGTTGACACAAATTTCAGCATAAAAACAAATATAGATAAAAAAGACATAAAGTTTTACAAAATAGACGAGGCGCCGTTTAAGATATACGGCGTTTTCAAAGAAAATGGTAAATACAGACGAATGCCCGAGCTTGTTGCAAAAAATGTAAGCGACGGAGTGTATGCGCTTCATTCAAATACCTCCGGCGGAAGAGTCAGATTTGTAACAGATAGCCCCTATATTGTTATCAAAGCTTTTATGGATAGTATCTGCAGAGTGCCTCATTTTGCATTAACAGGTTCTGCCGGCTTTGATATGTATGAAGACGGTCGATATGTGATAACTTTCGCACCACCAATAGATATCAAAGACGGATACGAAGGTTTTATCGACTTTGGCAAAAAGCGGGAAAGGGAAATAACTATAAATTTCCCCCTTTATTCTGATGTCAATGAACTTTTTATCGGATTGCAGGAAGATGCGGTTATAAAAGAAGCAAAACCTTATAAAAACTCAAAGCCGATAGTGTATTACGGCTCGTCAATAACACAAGGCGGCTGTGCTTCAAGACCGGGTATGACCTATCAGGCAATCATATCAAGAAAATTTGATTATGATTTTATAAATCTTGGTTTTTCCGGAAGTGCTTTGGCTGAAGATGAGATGGTAAAGTATATAAAAAGTCTTGATATGTCAGCCTTTGTTATGGATTATGACCATAATGCACCAAATGCCGAACATCTTAAAAACACCCATGAAAAAATGTTTAGGAGTATACGGGAAAAATATCCGGATTTACCGATAATAATGATGTCCCGTCCCAAGAGATTTTTGAATGTCGAAGAAGCGGAAATGAGATGTATTATTGAAACCACATACAGAAACGCACTTCGTGACGGTGACAAAAATGTATATTTTATTGACGGAGAAAAACTGACGAAGCTTTGTGAGGATTCGGGGACTGTGGATAACTGTCATCCTACCGATCTCGGATTTTTCTCTATGGCAAATGCCTTGTCTGAGGTTTTTGCAAACATAAATATTTAATGTCTATGAGGTAATAGGAGTAATACTGCATACAAGTGCATTCTGGATAAGCGACGAAAAGATAATCCGCCGAGTATCATTTCTCGGTTCGCCTTTCTGGCTGATATATAATCTTGTAAGCTGTGCGTACGGGTCTGCAATCGGCGATGTACTTACTATGGTATCAATCGCTGTTGCAATTTACAGATACGATATAAAGGGTAAAAAGAAATAATCAATTCTTCTCAGAAAAAGGAGAACACATTTGACAAACTACAAAATCATTGCAAGCGATCTTGATGAAACGCTTTTAAATAACAAATCGGAAATAAGTCCCGAAAATGTTGAAGCAATAAAGGTGCTTACCCGAAGGGGCGTGTTTTTTGTTCCGTGTACGGGAAGATCTTTTTCTGAGCTTCCCGGAAGTGTTGCCGGAATTCCTGAGATAAGATATGTTATATCCTCAACAGGTGCGGCGATTGATGACAGAAAAACAGGCGAAAGAATACTTGAATGTATCGGAAATGAAAAATTGAAAGAGATACTTGATATTCTTTTTACTTATGATATGCATCTTTCATACCGCAAAGACGGGAAAATATATGTTGATGCAAAACAAACAACACAACGCGATTTTGAATACTATGATATCTGTAAACCGCATATAAATGTTGTGAAAAATTATGCAGTCTATCTTGATAATTTCAAGGATGAATGTTATAAGTCGGACAACATTGAAGCTATGGCGGTTTTCTTTCACGATAAAGGAGACCTTTCGGAATGTTGTGAAAAGATTGAGGCAATCGGCGGACTTTCTATTGTTTCTCCCTGGGACAACCTTGAAATAATGAGCATAAGTGCGGGAAAGGGAAAAGCCCTTATTGCACTTGCAAAACGGCTTGGTGTAGGTGAGGATGAAACGATAAGTATCGGTGACAGCGACAATGATATTTCTATGCTTGAAAGTGCCGCACTCGGTCTTGTTGTTTCAAACGGTAAGGAAAGCGTTAAAAAAATCGCAGATGAAGTTATATGTTCAAACGAAGAGCACGCAGTCAAATATGTTTTAGAACATTTTTATAAATAAATTGAAGATGTGTTATTTCAAAATACTTGACAAAAATAACCACAAAGGGTATCATAATATATTGATACTACTATGCGAAAAGAGGAATGATATAAATGAGTGAAAACTGTACACATAATTGCGAAACCTGCTCTCAGAATTGCGGAGAAAGAAAGGCAGAAAGCCTTCTTGCACCTCTTTGTGACGGAGCAGAGGTTAAAAAGGTAATTGCTGTTGTAAGCGGCAAGGGCGGAGTCGGAAAATCTATGGTAACCTCCATGCTTGCAGTTTCTTCCCAGAGAAGGGGGCTTAAAACTGCGGTTCTTGACGCAGATATTACCGGCCCTTCCATCCCTAAAGTTTTTGGTGTAAAGGAAAAGGCAGACGGCGACGGAACACATATTTTCCCCGCAGTAACCCCGCTTGGAACACAGCTTATGTCAATAAATCTTCTCCTTGAAAACGATACAGATCCCGTTGTATGGAGAGGCCCTGTTATTGCAGGCGCGGTAAAGCAGTTCTGGACAGATGTAACCTGGAACGATGTTGACCTTATGTTTGTTGACTGTCCTCCCGGAACAGGCGATGTTCCGCTTACAGTGTTCCAGTCAATTCCGGTTGACGGAATAATTATCGTAACATCTCCCCAGGAGCTTGTTTCGATGATCGTTGAAAAAGCTGTGAAGATGGCGCAGATGATGAATGTTCCGGTTCTCGGAATTGTTGAAAATATGTCGTATTTTACTTGCCCCGACTGCGGTAAGAAGCATCATATCTACGGCGAAAGCCATATTGATGAAATTGCCGGAAAGTACGATATAAAAGCAGTAGCAAAGCTTCCGATCGATTCAAATCTTGCCGCATGTGCCGATAAGGGACTTATCGAGCATTATGACGGGCTTTGGCTTGAAGAAATTCTTGATGTGATTGAGAAGGTGGAAAAATGACAGAACACGCAAAAAAAGCAGGTGAGCTTTTCCACGAAGGATATAATTGCTCCCAGGCGGTATTTGCCGCATTTTCGGATGTTACAGGCATAGATGAAAAAACAGCCTTGAAGATTTCCTCGTCGTTTGGCGGCGGTATGGGAAGAATGAGAGAGGTGTGCGGTGCGGTAAGCGGTGCTTTTATGGTGCTCGGCGCACTTTACGGAAACTGCGATTTTGACGATTCCAAAAAGAAAGAGCATTATGCCTTGATAAGAGAGGCGGCTGATAAATTCCGCAAAGAAAACGGATCGATAATTTGCCGTGAACTTCTTGAAGGAGTTGTTAAAGATACTTCAAACGATCCGGAAAAGAGAACGGAGGAATATTACCGTAAGCGCCCCTGCCGTGAGTATGTTGAAATTGCGGCGGAAATAGTTGACGGATATATAGCCGAAAGGGGAATTTCAAGTGAAAATAAGATATAACGAAAATCACGAAATCGTTGAAATGATCAGAAAAGGAATTCTTAAAAAAGAGGGTCATTGCCCTTGTAAAAGAGAAATGACCGAAGATACTATGTGTATGTGCCGTGAATTCCGCGAACAAATAGCGGATCCGGAGTTTGAAGGCTACTGCCATTGTATGCTCTACTATAAAGAAAAATAATTTTGTTTGCACTCGGAAAGCTCGCATTTAAGTTTTCCGAGTGCACTTTTTTCTATCCTTGAAACATATGACCTTGAGATTTTAAGTTTATCGGCGACCTCCCGCTGAGTTAAAGGTTTTTTGCCTTCGCAAAGACCGTAGCGCAAAATAATTATTTCTCTTTGCCTGTCGTCAAGCACGCGGTTAAGCGCCTTTATCATCTGTTGAGAACGCATCTTAAGATCAAGATCGTCGGCAATCGTATCTTCGCAAGCGATGATGTCCATATATGTAAGCGGATTGCCGTCTTTGTCAATTTCAACGGCGTCAGAAAGAGAAGTTTCTGCTGAAAATTTCTTTTTTGCTCTGAAATACATAAGAATTTCGTTCTGAAGGCATTTTCCTGCATATGTTGCAAAACGGGTGCCGTTTGACGGATTAAACGAGTCGATGGCTTTTATGAGCCCTATTGTTCCGACTGATATTATATCTTCGTTATCCGTAGAATTTCCGACAGTATAATATTTTTTTGCAATATGTGCAACAAGGCGAAGATTGCGTTCGATAAGAATGTTGCGTGCCTCCATATCGCCTTTTTTGCAAAGGTCAAAATATTCCCGTTCCTCCTTTGCCGTAAGGGGCGGCGGAAAGGCGGAATTTCCCGAAACCTTGAGAAAAAACAAAACAACATTCATTAAAAAGCCCGATAAAATCAAAGACATTATTATCCTCCGCTATATGAGGTTTTAGTGATATTCTATGCAAAGACAGCCCGTCCCTTGACAAAAAGCCGAAATAGTGTCAAAAAACCGTCAAAAATCATAAAAAAATCAAAAAATGTATTTACTTTTGTGTTAAAAAGAGGTATAATATTACCAACTGAAAATTTCAAGGAGGATATATAAACTATGGCAAGAAAAAAGATTTCCATGGATGGTAATACTGCCGCCGCTCATGTAAGCTATGCATTTACTGAAGTTGCAGCAATTTACCCCATCACTCCCTCAAGCCCTATGGCTGAAGTTACAGACACATGGTCTGCAACAGACAAAAACATATTCGGTGAACCTGCAAGAAACATCTTCGGCGACAGAGTAAAGATGGTTGAAATGCAGTCAGAAGGCGGTGCTGCTGGTGCTGTTCACGGCTCGCTTGCTGCAGGTGCTCTTACAACAACTTATACTGCTTCTCAGGGTCTTCTTCTTATGATCCCCAATATGTATAAGATCGCGGGCGAACTTCTCCCCAATGTTATTCATGTATCTGCAAGATGTGTAGCATCTCATGCGCTTAACATCTTCGGCGACCATTCCGATGTTTATGCCTGCCGTCAGACAGGTTATGCTATGATGGCGGAAACAAACCAGCAGGAAATTATGGACCTCGGTGCTGTTGCACACCTTGCAACAATCAAGGGAAGAGTTCCTTTCCTCAACTTCTTTGACGGTTTCCGTACATCTCACGAAATCCAGAAGATCGAAGCTTGGGATTATGAAGACCTCAAGGAAATGGTTGATATGGATGCTGTCAAAGCTTTCCGTGCCCGTTCTATCAACCCCGAACATCCCGTTTTGCGCGGTTCTGCTGAAAACGGAGACATCTTCTTCCAGCACAGAGAAGCTTGTAATGAATATTACAACAATCTTCCTGCGATCGTTGAAGAATATATGGACAAGGTTAATGCCAAGATCGGCACAAACTACAAGCTCTTCAACTATTACGGTGCTCCCGATGCTGACAGAGTTATCGTTGCTATGGGTTCTATCTGCGATGTTATCGAAGAAGTTATTGACTATATGAACGCTAACGGCGAAAAGGTCGGTGTTGTTAAAGTTCGTCTTTACAGACCTTTCGTTGCTGAAAAGCTCGTTGAAGCAATTCCCGCAACTGCTACAAAGATCGCAGTTCTTGACAGAACAAAAGAACCCGGTTCTTTGGGCGAACCTCTTTACCTTGATGTTGTTACAGCTCTTTCTATCTGCGGCGTACAGGGTAAGACAGTAGTTGGCGGCCGTTACGGTCTCGGTTCCAAGGATACTCCTCCTTCAAGCGTATTCGCAGTATACGAAAACCTTGCTAAGGATGCTCCCAAGAACCACTTTACAATCGGTATCGTTGATGATGTTACAGGTCTTTCTCTTGAAGAAAAGGCAGCTCCCGATACAGCAGCTGCAGGTACAATTTCCTGCAAGTTCTGGGGTCTCGGCGGCGACGGTACTGTTGGTGCAAACAAGAACTCTATAAAGATCATCGGCGACCATACCGATAAGTATATTCAGGCATACTTCCAGTATGACTCCAAGAAGACAGGCGGTATTACAATTTCTCACCTCAGATTCGGTGACAATGTAATCAAGTCTCCTTATTACATCAACAAAGCGAACTTTGTTGCTTGTCATAACGCTTCTTATATCCTCAAAGGTTATAAGATAGTTCAGGATGTTGTTCCCGGCGGTACATTTATGCTTGACTGCCAGTGGACAGCAGACGAGCTTGACGCTCATCTTCCCGCAACTGTAAAATCCTACATTGCAAACAACAATGTTAAGTTCTATATCATTGACGCTACAAGCATCGCTGCAAAGCAGATCGGCAACGCAAAGGTTAAGAATACTGTACTCCAGTCCGCATTCTTTGCACTTGCAAACATTCTTCCCAAGGATGAAGCTGTTGAGTATATGAAGAAGATGGCATATAAGTCCTACATTAAGAAGGGCGAAGCTATCGTTGAACTCAACTATAAGGCTATTGATGCCGGTGCAAATGCTATGGTTGAAGTAACAGTTCCCGAACAGTGGAAAAACGCAGGCGAAACTCCCAAGAAGGCAGCTGCAACAGGCGCGCGTCAGGATCTTGTTGATTTCGTTAACAATATTGTTGAACCCGTATCTCTTATGGACGGCGATTCTCTCCCTGTTTCCGCATTCAAGAATATGGCTGACGGTACATTCCCTCAGGGCTCTGCGGCATACGAAAAGAGAGGCGTTGCAATATCTGTTCCCGTATGGCATGAAGAAAATTGTATTCAGTGTAATAACTGTGCGTTTGTTTGTCCTCATGCTACAATCCGTCCTTTCGCTCTTACCGAAGAAGAAGCGGCAAAGGCACCTGCTCAGACAAGATATACTGCAAAACCTGTTATCAAGACAGACTATAAGTTCACAATGGCAATAAGCCCTATGGACTGTATGGGTTGTACACTTTGTGTAAAGGCTTGTCCTGTAACTGCAAAGGCAGAAAAAGACGGCACACCCGAAAAGAAGGCTATCGAAATGACAGCTCAGTCCACACAGCTCGATCAGCAGGAAGTATTTGACTGGTGCGTAGCAAATGTAGCTGAAAAGCCTGAGATCATCAATACAACAGTTAAGGGCAGCCAGTTCAAGCAGCCCCTCCTCGAATTCTCCGGTTCTTGTGCAGGATGTGCTGAAACATCTTATGCAAGACTCATCACACAGCTCTTCGGCGAAAGAATGTATATCTCCAACGCTACAGGTTGTTCTTCTATCTGGGGCGGTTCCGCACCTGCAACTCCTTATACAGTAAATAAGGAAACAGGTAAGGGTCCCGCTTGGGCTAACTCCCTCTTTGAAGATAATGCTGAACACGGTCTTGGTATGTACCTCGGTCAGAAGGCTATCCGTGCAAGACTTATCGAAAAGATCGAAGAAATGGCGAAATCCGATAAATCTCCTGCAGAATTCAAGGCAGCAGCCGAAGAATATCTTGCAACTCAGAACGACGGCAAGGCAAATGATGCGGCTACAAAGGCTCTCGTTACTGAACTTGAAAAGGCAGCAACTGAAGGCTGTCCCGTTGCAAGCGAAGTTCTTGCTGAAAAAGACTATCTCTCCAAGAAGTCCGTATGGATCTTCGGCGGCGACGGTTGGGCATACGATATCGGTTTCGGCGGTCTTGACCATGTTCTTGCTTCCGGTGAAGATGTAAACATTATGGTATTTGATACTGAAGTTTACTCCAACACAGGCGGACAGGCATCCAAGGCTTCCAACCTCGGTCAGGTTGCTCAGTTTGCAGCTGCAGGTAAGGCTATCGGCAAGAAGAATCTTGCTGAAATCGCTATGTCCTACGGTTATGTATATGTAGCTCAGATCGCTATGGGCGCTGATATGAATCAGACACTCAAAGCAATTACAGAAGCTGAAGCTTATCCCGGACCTTCCATTATCATCGGCTACGCTCCTTGCGAAATGCACGGTGTTAAGGGCGGTATGGTTAACTGTCAGGTTGAAATGAAGAAGGCTGTTGAAGCAGGCTACTGGCAGATGTTCCGTTACAATCCTGCTCTCAAGGCAGAAGGCAAGAGCGCATTTACTCTTGACTCCAAGGAACCTACAGCAAACTATATTGACTTCATCAAGAGCGAAACCCGTTATGCTCGTCTTGCTCAGCTCTTCCCCGAAAGAGCGCAGGAGCTCTTCGCTAAGGCTGAAGTAAAGGCTAAGGAAAAGTACGAAAGACTTGTAAAGTTTACCGAACTTTATAAATAAGCCTTAAAACCAAATAAAATTTCCCCTGCCGCGCCTTTGGCGGGCAGGGGATTTTGACAAAGTTTCGGCTTGAATTTCTTTTTGCATCAATTACAAACGGACATTTGCGCCGAAACAGTTTCCTTGTATTTTGAGGTGTAATAATGGTCAATAAATTTAAAACTCTCGGAAAAGTTTTTATTACCGTATTTATGGCTGTAACCCTTTTTTCGTGTGCATCCGATAATATTGCGGGTTATTATACCGTTGAAAAGATAAATAATGTATATTATTTTTCCGAGGACGGACGAATTTTTGAAAATTATTCGGATGAAAGCACTTCATTTTATGAAATAGAAGGCAATAAAATTAAATTGTATAATGGGGAATCTGAAGAAGGCATAATGGAGTTCCCATTTAAGAAAACAAAAAAAGGGTTTCTTATGGGTAAACTTGAATATGTAAGAATTTCCGATCCTTTTGAAAGTGAAGAACAGAATGAAAAAAGTTAATGTTTATACAGACGGTGCCTGCCGCGGAAACCCCGGAAAAGGCGGATGGGGTGCAATACTTGAATATAAAGGAGTTCGGCGGGAAATGTCAGGCGGAGAGCGGGAAACTACCAACAACAGAATGGAGCTTACCGCTGTAATTGAGGCACTTTCAGCCCTCAAGGAACCCTGCCGGGTGACGCTTTACAGCGATTCAAAATATGTAATAGACGGTCTTTCAAAAGGTTGGGCGAAATCGTGGAAGAAAAACGGATGGAAAAAATCCGACAAATCTCCCGCACTCAATCCGGAGCTTTGGGACAGACTTCTTGACCTTTGCGATTATCATACACTTGAATATGTTTGGATAAAAGGACATGACGGACATCCCGAAAACGAACGGTGCGATACGCTTGCAACAACTGAAGCTGATAAATTTAATTAAGGAGTATATAAAATGGCATTCAAAAAAGAAACTAACTGCGTACAGGCAGGATACACACCCGAAAACGGCGAACCCAGAGTTTTGCCGATATATCAGAGCACAACATATAAATATGATTCCTCCGAGCATCTCGGAAAACTTTTTGATCTTGAAGCTCCCGGACATATGTATTCCCGTATTTCAAATCCAACAGTATCTTCTGTTGAAGAAAAGATAAATGTTCTCGAAGGCGGTGTCGGAGCTCTTTGTACAACATCCGGACAGGCGGCAAACCTTCTTGCAATACTTAATATCACATCAACTGGTGATAATTTTGTAAGTCTTTCCTCTATCTATGGTGGTACGATCAATCTCTTTGCCGTAACACTCAAAAGACTTGGCATCGAAGTTCGCTTTATAACCCCCGAAATGACAGATGAAGAGGTTGAAGGTTTGTTTGATGACAGAACCCGCCTTGTTTTCGGAGAAACGATTGCAAATCCTGCACTTGATGTACTTGATATCGAAAAGTATGCAAAGCTTGCGCATAAACATAACATTCCGCTTGTTGTGGACAATACCTTTGCAACTCCTGTTCTTTGTACACCTATTTCGTTTGGCGCAGATATCGTAGTACATTCGACAACAAAATATATGGACGGACAGGCAACAGTTGTAGGCGGAGTTATTGTTGACAGCGGAAATTTTGACTGGACTTGCGGAAAATTCCCGGAGCTTTGCGAACCTGATGAATCTTATCACGGAGTTGTTTATACAAGGGATTTCGGTAAAGCTGCATATATTACAAAGGCCAGAGTTCAGCTTATGCGTGATTTCGGTGTTCTTCCTCCTGCAATATCAGCATTTCTTTTAAACGCCGGACTTACAACACTTCATCTCCGTATGGAACGACACAGCGAAAATGCGCTTAAGGTTGCAAAATACCTTGAAGCAAACGATATGATTTCATGGGTAAATTACCCCGGACTTGAATCTTCAAAAGACTATGAGCTTTGCAAAAAGTATCTTCCGAACGGTGCAAGCGGTGTAATTTCATTCGGTATTAAGGGCGGAAGAGAAGCAGCTACAAAGTTTATGGATAGTCTTAAGCTCGCGGCAATCGTAGTTCATGTTGCCGATGCGAGAACTTGTGTGCTTCATCCCGCAAGTACAACTCACCGCCAGCTCACAGACGAACAGCTTGTGGCGGCAGGTATTAGTGCCGATCTTATCCGTATGTCTATCGGTATTGAAAATGTTGACGATATAATCGAAGACATCAAACAGGCGCTTGACAAGGTTCAGAAATAAATTTAAGAGAGGTTATAAATGCCAATCAAAATTCCAAACGATCTTCCCGCAACGAAGATACTGACCGATGAAAACATTTTTGTAATAACAGAAACAAGAGCTATAACTCAGGACATAAGACCGCTTCATATTCTGATCTTAAACCTTATGCCTACAAAGATAGTTACCGAAACTCAGCTTGCAAGAATACTCGGAAACACACCTCTTCAGGTCGAGCTATCGTTTTTGCAGACCGCAACCCATAGATCAAAGCATACATCCACAGAGCATATGATAGCTTTTTATAAAACCTTTGACGAAATAAAGGATAAGAAGTTTGACGGTATGATAATAACAGGCGCTCCTGTTGAACAGATGGAGTTTGAGGATGTCGATTATTGGGACGAGCTTTGCGAGATAATGGAGTGGTCAAAAGACCATGTTACAAGCACTTTCCATATTTGCTGGGGTGCTCAGGCTGGGCTTTATTATCATTTTGGCATAAAGAAATATCCTCTTGATAAGAAGATGTTCGGTATATTCAAGCACAAGATCGAATACAAAAACTCTATTCTTTTCCGCGGTGTTGATGATGAGTTTTTCGCACCTCACTCAAGACATACCACAATAAAAAGGGAAGATGTCGAAAAATGTAAAGAGCTTCGCATACTTGCTTCTTCCGATATGGCGGGGATTTATGCAATATCGACCGATATGGGAAAACAGATATTTATAATGGGACATTCCGAATATGATGCGGACACTTTGAATAAGGAATACCGCAGAGATAAAGATGCGGGGCTTCCGATAGATGTTCCTTATAATTATTTCCCTGATGATGACGATACAAAAACTCCTCCGAATGTGTGGAGAAGCCATGCAAATCTTCTTTATTCCAACTGGCTTAATTATTATGTATATCAGACAACACCGTATGATATAAACGAAATAACAGGTAAATGAAAAAATATAAGGGGATGTAAAAAAAGTCCAGAGCGCAAAAAAGAAAAATAAAGATAACTAAAAGATAAATCGAGATAAAATCCGGTAAAATGAAAGAAAAACTCAAAACATGAGCTTTTCAAAATAATTATTTTTTTGCTATGAACAAACAGCACCTCTCGTCGTACGGAAGTACGCCTTCGGATGCTGTTTGTCCATTCTGAAGCATTTTTTCCTATCCCCTAAAAAAGGAGCTGTATTTTTTACAGCTCCTTTTTGTTTCTATCGTTTATTTCTTGTTGATGGCAGTTACAGTATATCCCGCTTCTTTGACGGCGGAAATTATAGTTTCATCAGCGATGTTTTCGCCGTTAAATGTAGCTTTTTTCTCGGTATGACTTGTTGTAACATCAAGAGCACCGATTGCTTCAAGAGCTTTCTTTGCATGCGCTTCGCAGTGAGGACACATCATACCTTCAATTGAAACTTCATATTTCATAATTTTTCTTTTCCTTTCTTTTTTGACTTTTTTATCAGAATTGAAATTTTTTAATCTTAAGGCGTTTGTTACTACAAAAAGACTTGAAAAGCTCATAGCCGCGGCACCTATCATCGGACTTAGTTTTATACCGAACGGAATAAACAGAAGACCTGCGGCAACAGGTATCGATATTGTGTTATAAAAGAATGCCCAAAATAGATTTTCCTTTATGTTCTTTATAACAGCCTTGCTTAGTTTTATGGCATTTACGACATCCAAAAGATCGTTTTTCACAAGAACTATATCTGCGCTTTCAATGGCAATATCAGTGCCTGCACCTATTGCTATTCCTACATCAGCTCTTGTGAGCGCGGGAGCATCATTAATTCCGTCACCCACCATAGCACATACTTTTCCGGCTTTTGAAAGTTCTTTGATTTTTTGTTCCTTTTCGCCGGGCAAAACTTCTGCTAAAACATTTTTTATACCGACTTTTTCAGCAATGGCATTAGCGGTGTTTTTGTTGTCACCTGTCAGCATATAGACTTCAATTCCCATACCGCCAAGCTGTTTCACTGCTTCTGCACTTGTAGACTTCTCTTTATCAGCAATTGCAATTATACCGATAATTCTTTCTTCGCTTGAAAATATCAGGGGAGTTTTACCTTGCAATGTGAGCTGTTCACATATTTTTTCGGCAAGATTTGTATTATTTACCGAGTCTTTGATAAATCTTAAATTTCCGCCGAGTATATTTTTGCCGTTTGTTTTTCCTTTAACACCTTTTCCCGAAACAGTTTCAAAATCGGTAATATCAAGCGGAACTATACCTTTTTTTTCGCAGTATTTGCAAACAGCATCCGCGATAGGATGAGAACTTTGTTTTTCAAGAGCAAAAGCTGTCGGTAAAAGCTCACTCTCTGAAGAATCAAATTCTTTTGTGAAAATATCGGTGACACAAGGTGTGCCTTCTGTAATTGTTCCTGTTTTATCGAGAATTACACAGTTTATTTTGTGGGCATTTTCAAGGGCGTCGCCCGATTTTATCAAAATTCCGTTTTCAGCTCCCGCACCCGTTCCGACCATAATTGCAACAGGTGTTGCAAGTCCGAGAGCGCAGGGACAGGATATTACAAGTACCGATGTACCGAAAGACAGAGCCGTTCCAATATCGTACCCCAAGATGAGCCAGATAACGGTTGTTATAAAAGCGATTGTAATTACCGAAGGAACAAAGATACCCGAAATTTTATCTGCCAGCTTTGAGATAGGAGCTTTTGTTGCGGAGGCTTCCTCTACAAGGCGGATGATGTTTGAAAGAGTTGTATCATCTCCGACCTTTAAAGCCTCAGCTTTAAGATAGCCGTTTGTATTTACCGTTGCGGAAATCAGTTTGTCACCGATGTTTTTCTTGACAGGGATACTTTCTCCCGTAACAGTTGATTCGTCAACCTCGGAAAACCCGTATGTTACGATACCGTCGCAAGGAACAGATTTACCGGGTTTTACGATAAATATGTCGCCTACCCGAAGCTCGTCCGAGGGGATTTCAACTTCAGCACCGTTTCTTTCAACTACAGCAGTATCGGGAACAAGCTTCATAAGCTTTTCTATAGCAGCGCTCGTTTTGCCTTTTGCTTTGGCTTCAAGCATTTTACCAAGGGTTATCAAAGTCAAAATCATACCGGACGATTCGAAATACAGATGAAAACCGTCATGTATCGGAAAAGCATTTCCGTTTCCGATATTAAAAGCCGTAATAAGCATAACCGCAAGGCTGTATGACGCAGATGAAAATGAACCGAGGGCTACCAAGCTGTCCATATTTGCCCTTCCCGAAAAAAGAGCACAAAATCCGGATATAAAGAATTTTCTGTTAAGATAAAGGATAGGAATAAGAAGGATAAACTGTATTTGCGAGTTAAAAAGAAAAAGATCGGGCAAAAACAGAAAATCATAAAGAAATCCTTCTTTTATAAACATATGTCCCATCGAAACTGCCATAAGGGGAATAAGAAATATAACAGACAGCCAAAAACGCTTTTTCATCATCCGATATTCGTTTTTTCTTATATCCGAAAGAGAATTTTTTCGGTCATTCTTATTTTTGATATTATGAGAACTTTGTGTTTGAATGCCGTACCCTGAGTTTATTACAGCTTTGATTATCGCTTCATCATCAAGCTTGTTTTCGTCATATTCAAGCTTTAATGTATTTGTGAGAAGATTAACGCTGACATTCTCAGCACCATCAAGAGTGCAAACCGCCTTTTCCACATGGGAAGAACAGGCGCTGCAGGTCATACCGGTCACCGTAAAAGATTTTTTTACCAACTCTTATCCTCTCCTTAAAAACTTTTATATTTATTTTCTTGCCACACCGGATTTTGTTGCAGCCTCCGATACTGCCTTTGCAACAGTTTTTCCGATTCTTTCGTCAAAAGCATATGGGATTATATAATCTGGCGAAAGCTCATCATCCGATACAAGAGAAGCAATAGCGTAAGATGCCGCCATCTTCATTTCTTCGTTTATATCGCTTGCCCGTACATCAAGAGCACCTCTGAATATACCGGGGAAGGCAAGTACATTATTTATCTGATTCGGATAATCACTTCTGCCTGTTCCGACGATCTTAGCACCCGCTTCTATCGCTTCATCCCTTGAAATTTCGGGAACGGGATTTGCCATCGGGAATACAATCGCATCTTTTGCCATTGAGCGTACCATATCGGCTGAAACACAGCCCGCCGCAGAAACTCCTATAAAAAGATCTGCGCCGATAAGTGCATCCGAGAGCAAACCTTTGATTTTATCTTTGTTTGTTATTTTTGCAATATTTGCGTGTGCTTCATTCAAGTTTTCGTCGCCGTCGCAAATGATACCGAATTTGTCGCAAAGAATAAGATTTGTAACCCCAAGCCGTAAAAGCTGTTGTGCTATTGCAATCCCTGCACTTCCGGCACCGTTAATAACGCATTTGATCTTTCCGATATCCTTTTTTACGACCTTAAGAGCATTCAAAACTGCCGCCCCTACAACAACAGCAGTTCCGTGCTGGTCATCGTGAAATACGGGAATATCACAAATTTCCTTCAGCTTTTTCTCGATTTCAAAGCATCTGGGAGCAGAAATATCCTCAAGATTTATCCCGCCGAAGCTTCCTGATAAAAGATAAACTGTGCGAACTATTTCGTCAACATCTTTTGAA
>SVSD01000019.1 GCA_015064485.1 Oscillospiraceae bacterium
AGTGGGGTGTCAAAGAGGGGTGTGCGATAACACCCCTCTTTAATAATCAATATATAAAATTTTCGAAAGGCAATTTTCAAGAATCAAAACAATAAAATAATAAACGCTCCCCTACAATACATATCCATTATATACAACATACAACGGCGCCGGCAACCACGCCCAACAAATATATTCAATTGCATTAAAAACAAAAAATCAAGAAAAACATATTGTAAAACCCGGATTATTGTGTTACAATATATACGCTACAACTTTTTATAATTTTTAATAAAAATCTCTGCTTTTTGAATACTCGATAGACATAAGAGGTACGCTATATGTAAAAAGCGTACACTCTTGTTTCGTCATACTCTCTTATGTCTTGATGTTTTTCATTCAAGTAAAGCAAGATGAATTATGAAAAGTGTGTAGCAACCTTTGAAACAGAGTCACTGCGTTTTTTGGTGCGTAGCTCTGCTTTCGGGTTGGCTACGCACTTTTTTAATCGGCGGAGTATGATATGGGTGAGAAAAAAAGGGCTTGTTGTGTTTTCGGGCACAGGAAAGTCCCCGAAAAAGACAGCTTGAAGGGAAATTTGTCGGCAGTTTTTGAAAACCTTATCGTCAATGAAAATGTTGATACTTTCTACCTCGGAAGCAGAAGTCAATTTGACGATTTGTGCCGCGAGGTTCTTTCTCATAAAAAGGATATTTATCCGCACATTCAAAGGATATATGTAAGGGCTGAATACCCTTATATAAGCGAGGATTACGAAAAATATCTTTTGGAAAGCTGTGATAAAACATATTTTCCCGAAAAAGCATTAAATGCAGGCAGAGCTGTTTATACAAAACGCAATTATGAGATGATAAACAATTCGGATATCTGCGTTATATATTTTGAAAACAATAAGTTTCCGTCTGACAACATAAACGGAAAAAGCGGAACGGCTTTAGCTTTTAAATATGCAGTTCAGAAAAAGAAAATAATTATAAATCTGTTTTGTCAAAAATAAAAGGGCGGTTTTCCGCCCTTTTATCTTATATATCAAACATTCATAAACACAGGAAGGATCATGGGTTTGCGTTTTGTTCTTGCGTAAAGGAATTCTGTAAGTTCATCCTTTACTTTGATCTTTATCGCATTCCATTCCTTCATATTCTTATCAAGGCATATCTGCAGGGTTTCGGCAGCTATTGTTCTTACTTCGTCCATAAGCTCTTCCGCTTCACGCACATATACAAAGCCGCGGGATACGATATCCGGACCCGATACTATCTCTCCCGCATCAATATCGACTGCGGCAACGACAACGATAAGTCCGTCAAGTGCGAGATGGCGTCTGTCCCTCAAAACGATATTTCCGACATCCCCGACGCCAAAGCCGTCAACAAGAACCTTTCCCGCAGGAACGCTACCTGTAACTTCCATCTTTTCTTCGGAAATCTCTATTACCTTTCCAAGCTCGGGGATAAGTATATTAGAAGGATTTTCTCCAAGCTCTTTTGCAAGTTCATAATGTGCCTTGAGATGTTTATATTCGCCGTGAATAGGGATAAAATACTTCGGCTTTGTCAAGACATGCATCATTTTAAGGTCTTCACGGCAAGCGTGTCCCGAAACATGAACATCAGCAACCGCGTCATTTAAGACTGTTACACCTTTTTTGAGAAGCTCGTTTATAATATTTGTTACAAGCTTTTCGTTTCCGGGAATTGCATTTGCAGAAATTACAACAAGGTCGGTATCTCCGAGCGTTACTCTGTCGTGGTCGGAATACGCCATTCTGTAAAGTGCACTCATAGATTCGCCCTGGCTTCCTGTTGTAACAAGAGTCAGCTGTTCGGGCTTGTATTTTTTCATATCGGAAAGCTCTATAAGTGTGCCTTTTGGGATATCCATATATCCGAGTCTTGTGGCAACCTCAACTATATTCTGCATACTTCTTCCTGTTACGGCAACCTTTCTGCCGTAGCGGTGGGAGCAGTTTATTATCTGCTGTACTCTGTGTACATTCGACGAGAATGTTGCAATTACAATTCTCTTATTACATCCGAGAAAGATATTTTCAAAGGATTTTCCGACAGTAAGCTCGGACATTGTATATCCCGGTCTTTCCGCATTTGTGGATTCACAGAAAAGCGCCAGAACGCCCTGTTTTCCAAGCTCCCCGAATCTTGTAAGGTCGATAGGGCCTCCCTGAATGGGGGTAAGGTCGATTTTAAAATCGCCTGTGAAAAGAAGTGTGCCGGCGGGGCTTGTGACAGCGATCGCACAAGCATCGGCAATAGAATGATTAACATGAATGAATTCAACCGAGAAAGCACCGATCTTTACAGTATCTCCCGCCTCAACGCAACGCATATCTGCCTGTTTTTCAAGGCCGTGTTCCATAAGTTTTCCTTCGATGATGCCGAGAGAGAGCTTTGTGCCGTATATAGGTACATTCAAAACCCTCAAAACATAAGGAATTGCGCCTATATGGTCTTCGTGGCCGTGAGTGATAAGAATTCCTTTTACCCTTGATGCATTCTTTTCGAGATAGGATGTTTCGGGAATTACAAGGTCAATTCCCGGCATATCATCATCGGGAAATCCAAGTCCGCAATCGATAACGATAATATCCTCGCCGTATTCGACCACCGTCATATTCTTTCCTATTTCACCGATGCCGCCAAGCGGTATAACTTTAACCTTTTCGGTATTGATTTTTTTCGTATTTCTTTTTGTTTTTGCCAAACGATTATCCTCCTTTCAGGACAGAAAATTGATATGTATATAAAATATAAATTGTTGCAAGATCGTTTTTAAAAGAATAAAAAATCATTAAAAAACGCAACAAAATTCAACCGACAAAAAACACAGCGCAAAGAAAAAGATTTGTCCCATAAAACGGTATGGGGCTTTTTATCTGCGGTTTTTGTGTTTTCCTTCGGGAGCCAAAACTTTATAAACACGAACACCATATATTATATATATTATGCATCATTTTATAAAAAATGTCAATAGTGATAAAATTATTCGCATTTTTTTATGAAAAAATTCACCCGAAGAAACCTTCGGGTGAGAAATTTTATTTTCCAAACAGGATATTTGCCTCTTTTTCAAGCTCTGCGACGATTCCATCCGCTTCATCAAGCTTTGGTGCACATGCTGTCATATACGCCTTTATCTTGGGCTCTGTTCCGGAGGGACGGATTATAAGGCTGCAGTCGTTTTCAAGATACATACAGAAAACATCGGCTGCGGGAAGATCGATAGGTGTAACTTTACCGCTTGAAACTTCTGTTGTTTCCTTTGTCAAATGGTCGGATATCTTCAAAACTGAAAGTCCTGCTACTTTTTTCGGGGGATTTTCGCGGAGGGATTTCATAATACCCGCCATAATATTCATACCCTGTTCGCCGTCAAACGAAGCGCTTATTGTCTTATGGCGGAACACTCCGAATTCAGAGTAGATTTCCTGCATAAAGTCAAGAAGTGTTTTTCCGTTCATCTTGCAGTAAGCCGCCATCTCGCAGATCATAAGAGCTGCAAAAACCGCATCCTTGTCACGAACATAAGAACCGGAAAGATATCCGTAGCTTTCTTCAAAACCGAGCTGGAATTCGTCTTCCTTGCCCACTTCTTCGAGAAGCTTTATCTGTTCGCCGATGTATTTGAAGCCGGTAAGAACATTTACCATACGGCAGGAAAACTTTTCTGCGATCTTATTTGCAAGGTCGGAGGAAACAAGGCTCTTTACCGCCATAGGATTTTCGGGAAGGATGCCCATTTCGCTCTTTCTTGAAAGTATGTAATAAAGCATCATACAACCCATTTCGTTACCTGTAAGAAGGCGGTATTCGCCGTCCTTATCACGGACCGCAACACCTGCACGGTCAGCATCCGGGTCGGTTGCGATAATTATATCGGATTTTGTATCGTCTGCAAGCTTGATACCGAGTTCAAACGCTTTGGGGAATTCGGGATTGGGGAAAGGAGTTGTTGGGAAGTTTCCGTCGGGAAGCTCCTGCTCGCGGACTATATCACATTTAACATTAAGACGGGAGAGAATTTCCCTTACAGGGATATTGCCCGTACCGTTTAGGGGCGAATAGATTACCGAAAGGCCGCTCTTTTCGCAAATAGAAGGATCAATAGCGCGCTCCATAACCTTTTTGTAATAATTTTCAAGCATTGTGTCATCTGTATATTCGATTATACCTTCTGCAACGCCCTTTTCGAAATCTACAGTTTTTTCTGTAAAATATTCGAGCTTTTCAACAAAAGCTGTGGTTTCATCAGCGTAAACATCTGTCATCTGGCATCCGTCAGAACCGTAGCATTTATAGCCGTTATACTGCGCAGGGTTATGGCTTGCTGTGATCATAATACCCGCATCGCATCCAAAATAGCGTACCATAAAAGAAAGTACGGGAGTAGGTTCAAGAACGGGAGTTATGTATACATGTATTCCGTTTGCCGCAAGTACCTGCGCCGCACGCTTTGCAAAAAGCTCGGAATTTATACGGCAGTCGTAAGAAATAGCAACAGATCCGCCGCTCTTTTTTGAATTTATGCAGTCGGCAAGGCCTTGTGTGGTTCTGCCGACAGTATATATATTCATTCTGTTTGTTCCGGCACCGATAATACCGCGAAGTCCTGCTGTACCGAATTTAAGTTCTGTGTAAAAACGGTCAAAAATACCGTCTTCATCGGAAGACACATCTGAAAGTTCTTTTATAAGAGCTTCATCGGCTGTGGCTTTTGCAGTCCAAAGGTCATATTTTTCTTTTATTTCAATATTCATAAATCCAAGTTCCTTTCCTTGTCAATGAACTTATATGTATAATTGTATCAATTTTTTGTATTTTTGTCAACATTTTTACACAATATTAGCAAAAAAATGGGATGTAAAAAGTGTTTTTACATCCCGTCTTTTTAAATCACTGTGTAAATTATTTTACCGTCTGCGATTTCAGCTTTGACTTTGTCGCCTTTTTTGACCTTTCCTTCAAGAAGATCAACAGAAAAGCTGTCTTCTATCTTTCTTTGTATTGCGCGTCGAAGCGGTCTTGCACCGTATATTTCGTCAAATCCTTCCTTTGAAAGCATATCCGCCACACCGTCGTCAAAAGTAATCTCAATTCCGAGTGTTTCGATACGGCGGCGTATTTCTTCAAGCATAAGAGCTGCGATCTTTCTTATATCTTCATCCGAAAGTCTGCGGAAAACCACTATTTCATCGACACGGTTTAAAAATTCCGGTCTGAAATGTTTTTTGAGTGCTTCGCCGACTTTTGCGCTTCGTCTGTCATGCTCGGCAGTCTTGTCCTCATCGGTAACAAAACCGAGTTTTTTCGGTTCCGTATCATTCGAATGACCGAGGTTTGATGTCATAATTATAACAGCATTTCTGAAATCAACCCTTCTTCCGTGGGAATCGGTCAGAATTCCGTCTTCAAGAATCTGCAAGAGGATATTGAAAATATCAGGATGAGCCTTTTCGATTTCGTCAAACAAAACTACACAATAGGGTTTGCGGCGTATTTTTTCTGTAAGCTGTCCCGCTTCATCATATCCGACATATCCGGGAGGAGAGCCGATAAGCTTTGAAACGCTGTGCTTTTCCATATATTCAGACATATCAAAACGGATAATTGCGTTTTCATCGCCGAAAATCGCTTCGGCAAGAGCCTTTGAAAGCTCGGTCTTACCTACACCCGTCGGACCGCAAAAGATGAATGATCCCTGCGGACGCTTCGGATCTTTAAGTCCCGTTCTTCCTCGTCTTACCGCGCGGGAAATAACCGATACCGCCTCGTCCTGACCGATAACTCTGTTTTTCAGAATTTCATCAAGCTTTAAAAGCTTTTCCGATTCTTCCTCGCAAAGCTTTGAAACGGGAATCCCTGTCCATCCTGTAACAGTTTCGGCAATATCGCTTTCGTAAATTTCGGGATAGCTTGAATTTTTCTTTTCTTCCCACTTTTTTCTTTCGTCTTCAAGCTTGTTTTTAAGTTCCCTTTCCCGATTGCGTATTTCCGCCGCTCTTTCGAATTCCTGAGCACGGACCGCCTCGCTTTTTTCCGCATCAAGGCGCTTTATTTCCTCTTCTATATCACGAAGGTTTGAGGGAGAAGTAATTTCTGCAATACGCTTCTTTGATGCCGCTTCGTCAATCAAGTCTATGGCTTTATCGGGAAGAAATCTGTCGGCTATATATCTTGATGAAAGCTCAACTGCGGCTTTTATTGCGCTGTCTGTGATCTTTACTTTATGATGCGCCTCGTATTTGTCTTTAAGTCCCGAAAGGATAAGTATCGCTTCTTCTTTTGAAGGTTCTCCGACGCTTACCGACTGGAAACGGCGCTCAAGGGCGGCATCCTTTTCGATATATTTTCTGTACTCGGAGATGGTTGTGGCTCCGATTACCTGTATCTCACCTCTTGAGAGGGCGGGTTTTAAGATATTCGCCGCATCAATTGCACCTTCAGCCGAGCCCGCACCGATAAGTGTGTGTATCTCGTCGATAAAAAGTATTACATCGCCTGCGTTTTTCACTTCTGACATAACATTTTTTATACGCTCTTCGAATTCGCCTCTGTACTTTGCCCCCGCAAGCATTCCGGAAAGGTCAAGGGTTACAACTCTTTTGTTTTTTATGGTATCGGGAACTTCGCCCGAAATTATTTTCGAAGCAAGTCCTTCCGCAACAGCAGTCTTTCCGACGCCCGGCTCACCTATAAGGCAAGGGTTGTTTTTGGTTCGTCTTGAAAGAATTTGTATCACTCTTTCCATCTCGGTTTCCCTGCCTATCACAGGGTCAAGTTTTCCCGATCGGGCAGCTTCTGTCAAATCGTTGCCGTAGCTGTCAAGAGTAGGGGTTTTGGCATTCCCTTTTTTAGCTTTGTTTTTCGGGTTTTGTTTTTCAAATGAACCGGAGTTTTGTACTCCCGAAGGTTCAAAACCGCAGGCAACAGTTGAAGTCTGCGCGTAAAGCTCCTCAAGATCCACTCCTTCATTTTCAAGAAGGCCTACCGCCATACAGTCGGCTTCATGAAGGATCGCCATAAGGATATGTTCTGTTCCGATATAGTTTTGAGAAGTAGAGATCGCTTCTGCTCTTGAATTTTGCAAAATTCTTTTTGCCCTCGGGCTCATATCGATATTTTCTTCTGTTTCTTCTCCTATACCGCAGGATTTTATTATCATATCCCTAAGCATATCAAAGGTTATTCCGTGTTTGTCAAGAAGCTTTGCGGCAATAGATTCCGTTCTTGAAAGAAGACCGAGCAAAAGATGCTCGCTTCCGACGCTTGTATGTCCCAATTTTCTTGCGGCAGTATATGCCGCACCCAGTGCTTTTTCGGCATTGTCTGTAAATCTGTCCGACATTTTGCCACCTCCTTTATTACATCAGGTAATTTTTAATCATTTCAGCTCTTTTTTCATCGCGTTTGGAGCTTTGTGCAGCTTCAGGGTATTTTGCAAGAATATGTGCAGGCATTACCTCCACAAGCATACGGGTAAGATTTATATCGTGTATATCTCGGATGACCCCCGATTCCACACCGAATTTCACATCCGACCAAAGCTTTAAAAACTCCTTTGACGAAAGTTTTTTTGCATATCTCAGAATACCGTAGGAACGGCAGATGCTGTCCTCAAAATCAAGCCCTCCGCCCGAAAGCAATGTCTCGCGGAGCTGTCTTTCTCTTTCAACTATCTGTCCTACGGCGCTTGTCAGCTTTTCAATAGCATCCTTTTCGGAAACACCGAGTGTTATTTGGTTTGATACTTGATAAAGGCATCCTTCCGCCTCGCTTCCTTCGCCGTAAAGACCTCTTACCGTAAGACCTATCTTTGTCATAAGTACCACAAGATTCTTTATCTGGCCGCAGGAAGTCAACGCCGGAAGATGAAGCATAACAGAAGCTCTCATTCCCGTACCGAGATTTGTGGGGCAGGAGGTAAGATACCCGAGCTTTTCGTCAAAAGCTACTTTTTCGCCCTGACAGATTATGTCATCAATATAGTTTGCCCTTTCGTAGGCTCCTTCGATATCAAGTCCGGGCATAATTGACTGAATTCTTAAATGGTCTTCCTCGTTTATCATCACAGATACGGTATTCTGTTCGTCGGTGATAAGCAGTTTCCCCGCACAGTCGCCCTCGCAGAACTCGCGGCTGACAAGATGGTCCTCGAGAAGAATATTCTTGTCGATCACAGACTGATCTTCCATATTTATGTAATTAAATCTCTCGCAGGCAAGCTGTTCGACCGTATTTTTTATCTTCTGACAGATCTCTTTTTTCGTGTCGGGAGAACATTTCTTTGGAAACGGATAATTTTCAAGGTTTCTTGCAAGGCGCACACGGGAGCTTAAAACAACTCCTTCGGATGAGGCTTTGCCGTAATACCACTTCATATATTTTCTCCCCCTTTCTCGTTATTCTTTTCTTCGGAGAGCTTAACTTCAAGAGCTTTTATTTCATCTCTCAGTTTTGCCGCCATTTCGTATTCCTGTTTTTCTACGGCATTATTCAATTCCTTTTTCAGCCTTTCAAGCTTTTCTTTGTCGTTTTCGGGCTTATTCTCTGTAAATTCAGGTTCCTGATTTTTTTCATCGGAAGCTATCTTTTCGCCCATATTTTCGGGGAATTTCCCGCAATGAGCAACATTTCCGTGAATTTTTGATATAGTCGGGGTAAGGGCTTTTTCAAAAACAGAATAGCACCTTGAGCATCCGACCTTTCCGCCGTTTAAAAGCTCGCCCAAAGTCATTCCGCAACCGTCGCAATGGCGGTTTGAAACAAGCTTCGGTTCTTTGTTTACGAAGCTTCCCAAAAGTCCTCCGAAGAAATCGTCCTGTACCGCATCAAAAAGGCTTATGGGGCTTGTAAGACCCTTTTTGGATGCACATTCCGAGCAAAGTGCCTTTTCTACGGTATATCCGTTTTTAGTTTGTTTGAAGAAGAAAGTTGCGTTTTTTCCGCATATTTCACACATCATAAATATCACATCCTTCGTTTTAGATAAGATTGAGAAGAAGCGTTTTGAACATATCCGCCCTTATCATATTTCTCAAAACACGGTCGGGCTCCGAGCAAAGTGCCGTATCTGAAAGCATTGCAGAATAAATTTTTGCATCTCTTTCGGAAATTATCATATTCTCCGTAAGAGAAATAAGATAGGCGCGCAATGTTGCCGTATCAAGGGAATTGCCGACGGTTGCAAACATATGCATAAGATACTCGCTTTTTTCCATCCGCACCCTTGTTATCTTTATATATCCGCCGCCGCCTCTGCGGCTTTCAACTATGTAACCGTGATGATTGCTGAAACGGGAGGCGATAACATAATTTATCTGGCTGGGTACACAGCCTATTCTGTTTGCAAAATCATTCCGCTTTATTTCCGCCGTTCCGTTTTGTTCTTCGAGCATCTCCTCGATCATTTTTGCGATCCTGTCTGTTATAAGCATATATTTTCACCTTTGACTTTCTTTGACCTTACGACATTATTGTACCTTGAAAGTCAAAGAAAGTCAAAGTCAAAGAAAGTCAAACTAAGCTTTTTTTGCTCGGTTTTATGAGAAATAACCCTAATTTTCTTGCTTTTTCTCGTTATTTCTCTTTTTTGCTTTGATTTTCGGAACAAACCTCGCCTCTCCCGTTTCGGATTCACGCTCGAGGGGATCGCAGTATAAAGCCTCTTGTTCGTCGCAAATTGCGTCTGAAAAATTTATATCCGTTTCAAAAAAGCGGCGGTTTTTGTCCATAAAATTCTCCTTTTCACATCTTTTTAAAGTTTTTTAAAAATTATATTCACTTACTGCTCAAAATATGCTATAATGTATAAAAATATATAAATTTTTCACGGAGGACACTCCATGTCTGAAAATAAAAAACGGCATCTTTCCGCACCTTTTTCGATGCTTCTGTTAATACTTGCAGCCTTTTTAATACTTGCGGGCTCTCTTTTCGGTGCTTTCGTTTACGATATAAATAAGCCCCATGAGGAAACTCCCTTTACGGTATATCTTAGACGGGGCGACAAAAGAATCCGCGCTTTAAAAAGCTCTGAGGCAATAATTAAAGACGGCGAACCTTTGATTTCGGTTGATGTTCTTTCTCAGTACTGTTCATACGGCGTCGCAGGAGATACAAAAGGAAAAACTATAGTTTTCCCCGACGGAAGCTATGCACAGTTCAGAAATGCATCTTCCTTTGAGCTCAATTCCGACCATCTTTTCCTGTCCGACGAATGTGTCATAACAGAAGAAACGGTTTATGTTCCCCTTTCATTTTACGAGGATTTCATAAGCGGTCTTAAGATTTCAAGAACTCCGACTCAGACAAAGCTTGTTGTCGATATAGATGTTATTTCGGGAGATTTTGACCTTATTTCAAATAGCACAATTACCGATACTCCTCTTTCCTTCGGTGATTATTTCGATGCGATCGGTGCAAAATCCTCTCCCGAATTCAAGCTTGACCTTTCCGAATACGAAGAATATATGAACCCTGCCGATAAAGACAGATTTCTGTTCCTTGTAAATTACGAAAACTTTCTCGATAAGGACTACAAGCCTTCTCAGCTTACCGACCTTATTCATACAAGAAAAGACGGCAGAACCACCCAGCAGCTTGACCTTTATGCCGCAAAGGCGATGGAGGCAATGCTGAAGGAGGCCGCCGCAAACGGATATACTTCCTTAAGCATCACAAGCGGCTACCGCTCGTATAATTACCAGCAGCAGTTATATAACAATCAAGTTGCGGCGCTCCGGCCGATATACGGCGACAAGGCAAAGGAAAAGGCAACCGAAGCAGTAGCACTTCCCGGCACAAGCGAGCATCAGTCCGGGCTTTGCGCCGACCTTCATAATCTTCCTTCCGCAAGTCAGGCATTTGCAAATACAAAGGAATATACCTGGCTTTCCCAGAACTGTGCAAAATTCGGTTTTATTCTCAGATATCCGAAGAATAAAACCGATATAACAAAAATAATGTTTGAACCGTGGCATTACCGTTATGTTGGCAGATATCACGCACAAATCATTATGCAGGAAGGCTTATGCCTTGAAGAATATATGAAGATGATAGAACAGTAAAAAGCAAAAAAACGAACCCTTTCGGGTTCGTTTTTTTATGCCTTTTACTTTGCCGCTTTGAGCGCCTCTACCGCAAGTTTAACGGCTTCGGCTTTTGTTATGCGTTCGGAGGGACGGAAAGTTCCTGTTCCCGCATCTCCGTCTATTATATTAAGTCCGTAGGCGATGGCGAGATATCCGACATCCTTTTCTAAGATTTCGGGGTTGTCGGCAAACTCTGTTTTATAGATACCTTCGATTGATGCGATTTTCCCATATCCGAGAGAATTCACAATATGTTTTACCGCCGAAAGTCTTGTGACCTCAAGAACGGTTTCTTCCGATGCATCAAAATACATTCCCGCAGATGACATTATATTTTGGAAATCTTCTTTTTCGATATATTCGTCAGGATAAAATTTTTCCGATCTTTCAAGAATTCCAAGATCCGCCATAATAACTATATATCTCTGTGCCCAATGTCCGTCTATATCGGTATATTCGCCTTCAAATTCATCTTCGATAACCTTGCCTGAATAATTGACCTTGCTTCCGCTGAGAGCCGAAATTCTTACAGAAGGGTTCTCAGATTTATATACAAGTCTTGCAGTTGAGTTTTTATCGTAAAGATTTTCTATGCTGTCATAGAAATAGAAGCTGTCGGGTACTTCTACTCCGAAATATTCGGCAGAAAGCTCTACTATTGTATTCTCGTCGTCTGCAAGAATTGCTTTTTTGAGAAGTTCGATGTCAATATCGGGAGCGTAAGTTTTTACTATCTCCTCATACCTTTCGGTATACTGTTTTACAGCAAGAACAAACGCACGGAATTTTTCCTCAGGCGTTGAACTTTCGGGGGATTTAAAATTGAACTCGTCATATCTTTCATAATATTTATCAAAGCCGGAAAGAGTAAGATAAATTTCATATGCTTCATCCGCGCTCATTGCATCCGAAACCGACTCAAATACTATGTTTTCGGTCCAGCTGTAACCGTAAGAAGAAATTTTGCCTGTAACCCCGTCAACCACACCGCGGATTCTGTTGGGAGTAAACTTAAGGCCGTCATTTGTGCGGACATAAGTAAATCCGTATGCCCCGAAAACAGGAACTGTTTGTATAACGCCGTCAAAATCATTTTCAAGATATTTTATGGCGTTGGTCTGATATACCTCTTCCTTTTCGGTTTTCTCAAATTTTTCGGGAATATTTGATTTTACAAATCCGGAAAATACCTTCTCACATTCCTCTTCGGTATATTTAACTTCGGGAGGAACGATCTCGTTTTGCTGGTAATAGTATGAATTGCGAAGCGAAGAATTAAATCCTATTATTTCTCCGGTCTTTGCGTCTATTGATGCATTGGCATATGCATAATTATATTTTTCTCCGCCTGTCGGATCCGAGAAATATATATGCCAAACATATTTTTCATCCTCATTATCTGAATATGCATTATAGCTCTTTGAAAGTTCGCCGGATATTGCTGTGAGCGACAGATCGAGATAGAGGGATTTGTTATCAGTTATACGCTTTACCGCTTCTTCCTTTGTTATAAGTCCGTTAAGAACCTCAAGCTGTGCAAGTTCTTCTTCTGTAAGCACATAACCGCCTTCAGACTCACTCTCCGCACCTTCAAGTGCCATATTTTTGTCGCCGACGGTAGCTCCGAATGTCGGCCCTTTTATTTCCGTCTTTTCAAAATATATTTCGCCGGTTTTGGCGTCAACCGAAACATACGATTTAAGTGGGGAATAGACGAGCACTGCACGGTTAAGATATGTACCGTCATCTTTCTTCTCTCTCAGATAAGAATAAGAAAGCTCCATTTTCTGTTCTGTGCCGAGGATTTTCGCCGCTTCTTCTTTAGATATTATGTTTTCGGAATCTGAAACCGGAATATCGTAATCATAGCTGTAATTACAGGATGTAACCTTTCCCGAAGTAAAATTGATGCTGACTGTAGCTGCGTTTTCAGGATATTCTATACCGTTTTCAACTCTTTTGAACGAATATGTATATTCTCTTGCAAATCTGCCGTATGCATCATTTGCTTTATCAAAAACATAATTTGCGTCGGGTGCTGTCTTTTCAACAAAAGCCTTTGCAGTATCGATAAGTTCTGCCTTTGTATACCGCGGAAAGCTGTTTTTTACATCGTCAGAATAAGTATTAAAGCTTTTTATTCTGCCGAAAACATCGCAGGAAAGTGCTGCATAGCCATATGGAGTAATATCTCCCGGTGTTGACCAGCGCAAAGTCCAGTATGCGTCGGAATACTCATTTCCGCCGTAATAATCCCAAGTAAACTCGCTGTATTCGGAAGGAATGTCAAAAAGAGGTTTTACAGCCTTTATAACAGCCTCAAGCTCCTCTACTGTGGGTTCATTTGACTGCAACTTTTCATAAGCTGTTTCTTTTTCATAAGTTTCGGTTTGCGCATTTACAACTCCGGGAGAAACAAGTGCAAGCGCAAGAACACACGCAAGTATTTTCCTATTCATAAAAACCATCCTTTCTAAAAAAAGATTTTAGGTTCTCCTGTTATATTTTAGACGAAATATGAAGGTTAAAAGTTCCAAATTACATCATTCTTTCGTAATATTACAAACAACAGCGCCGATATACTCCACAAGCTTTTGTGTTTCGAGAAGAAGCTGACAGCCCCGCACCCCCGCACTTACCGTTATTTTATCAAACAAAGTACAGCTTTCGTCAATAAAGGTGGGGTATTTTTTCTTCATACCGACAGGAGAACACCCGCCTCTTATATAGCCGGTATAAGAAAGCAAATCCTTCACAGGTAAAAGCTCGACGCGCTTATCTTCAGCCGCAGCTGCTGCTTTTTTTAGATCTATTTCACACGAAACAGGTATACAAAAAACCATAATACCCCGTTTTTCACCTTTTGCAACTATCGTCTTAAACATCATATCGGGATCGAGGCAAAGCTGTTTTGCAATATGCATCCCCGAAAGGTCATTTTCATCAACTTCATATTCAAGAGCCGTATATTCTATTTTAGCATTTTCAAGTATACGCATAGCGTTTGTTTTATTTTTCATATTTTCCTACTTGTTTTATATGTTATATAATCAACAGCATTGCCAAAGTCAAAATAATAACAAAAGCAAAATTGAAAAATGAGAAAAGACCAATATAATAAAGACCTTCCGACGGATTGCTTTTGATATATTCTCTGAATGTAATAAGGCTTGCAAGTGAGGCAATAAGCGTTCCCGCGCCGCCGATATTTACTCCGAGTAAAAGCTCCTTATAGTTTTCGGTAAACTGCGAAAGCAAGACTGCTGACGGCACATTGCTGATTATCTGGCAGGAAAGTATCGAAAACACAAGAGTGCTCTTTTCAAGAAGAGCGGAAAAGAAGTTGCGGACCGCATCAATTCTTGCCATATTACCGGCAAAAACAAAGAAAGCGGCAAAAGTTCCGAGTAGCCCGTAATCTACCTGCAAAAGCGCTTTTCTATCGGCAAAAATCAAAACGGCAGGAATAATAACAAGACCGATCTGATAAGGGATCACTCTGAACACTATTATAATAGAAAGCGCAAACAAAACAAGGTAAAGAGCTGTCTTTTTCCTATTTAAATTGTATGCTTCTCCCATAAACTCAAGTTTTTCGGGCTTGACCAAAAAGCAGCACGCAGTTATCAACAGCATTGAAAAAACAAACGGCGGAAGCATTATCTGAACAAATTCAAATGTCGGAATGTTGAATTTTGTGTAAAGGAAAAGATTTTGAGGATTTCCGAAAGGCGTCAGCATCCCTCCGAGATTTGCTGATATGTTTTGCAAAATAAATGTTATTGCCATATACTTTTCTTTTCCCGTTGAGGTAAGTATGAGATACCCAAGCGGCAAAAAGGTCAGCAAAGCCATATCGTTTGCAATAAACATCGAACCGATAAATGTTATGTATACAAGTGCAATTACACACCTTCGTGTATTGCGGAATTTTTCTACGATTTTTTGTGCCAGAATGTAGAAAAACCTCACATTTTTAAGAGCGCAAACCACAGCAAGTACACAAAAAAGGCAAGTCAGCGTTTTGAAATCGAAATAGCCTAAATATTCTCTGTCCGGCGGTATGATAAAACAGGTAAGCGCCGCCGCAACTATCGCAATAGTAAGCACCATATTCTTTTTTATGAATCCGGATATCATTTTCATCATTTGCATACACCTGTTTTCATATTTAAAAAGTATGTTTTAAAACTTTTTCTATTTCTTTTCTCGGAGCATTAATGTTTCCCTGAACCATTTTGTCGCTTCCGCCGCCTTTTACGACAAGTCCGGCCTTTAGTTCATCAAGCACCTTTTTTGCCTTTAGCTTTTCGGATGCTATAATAAAGCTGTAACCCGACTTATCATCGCCTGAAAACACTGCGGAAGCACAGCTTTTTTCCGCAACTGAATTTGCAACTGCTCTCATTTCGTTCTGCGACATATTGTCTTGGAAAATTATTGCTATATCTTCAGTTTCGGCAACAGAGGCAGCTATAAGCTTTGCATTTTTCTCTGTAAGCTCTGATATCTTCATAGAAAGCGTCAGATTTTCTTCCACAATTCTTGCTATCGCATCTGGAACCTTTTCAGTCTTGACGGAGAACTTTTCCGCGATAGATTTTAAATCCTTGTGTTTTGATATGTAATCACAAACGGCATCAAATCCACAGAGTGCATGAATTCTTGTTCCGCCTTTGTAGCGGTAATAATCGACTATCTTTATTATACCTATCTCTCCTGTTTGTTTCACATGGGGAGCACAACAGGCACAGATATCATATTCGCCGATAGTTACAAGACGCACATTTTCCTTAATATCGATCTTGCTTCTATATTGTATATTCTCCAGCGAATCTGTTTCAGGGTAGTTTGCTATGATTTCTATATTTTCGTAAATTACTTTGTTTGCCGCCTTTTCTATATATTCGACTTTTTCGCCGTCAAACTCGCCGTCGTAGTCCATTGTCATATCTCCTCTTCCGAGGTGAAATCCAACATTTGTATAGCCGAAGTTCTTGTGTACAAGCCCCGACACAATATGTTCACCCGAATGGTGCTGCATATTTCTGTAGCGATGTGCAAATTCAATTTTACCGCAAACCGCAGTTCCTGCATCTATCGGTTCGGAAAGTATATGATATATTACGCCGTCATTTATCGTCACCTTTATAACTTCACAGCCGTTAAGAGTTCCCTTGTCGCAGGACTGGCCGCCTTCCTCGGGAAAGAACGCAGTTGCTTCAAGCACCGCTTCAAACTGCCCTTTTTCATTTTCAGAGCACGAGATTACGACAGATTCGAATTCTTTTAAATAGGCATCTGTATCATAAAGCTTGACCGTTTTATTTATCTTTTCCATACGCAAAACGATATCGAGCCTTAAAGCTCGATATCTGCCTTTCTGTTTATTTTAATAACGCTGTGGACAAGAAGTGCCACCGAAATTATGAGCGCAATATTTGCATATCCCTGTGCAAGTTCCCAATTGTCCGAAAATGTTTTGAATGCCATATTTTTTACCGTATTGTCAATATATCTTCCGTAGCAGTAAGCTTTGACAATAGGGGTTATATATGAAAAAACGCCTGAAATTGCAACAAGTGTTGCCGAAACTACCGTATACTTTGAAGAGTATCCTGCTCCTGTTTTTTCTTTATAAAACTTGTTTGCGGATCTTAGTATATATCCGATAAATACTACCGCCAAAGCACCCTCGGCCGCAGAAAGAACCGTTCCCAAAGCAATTGCCGAGCCGTTTTCAATCAAAATATTCCTACTAACCAAATATGATTCGTAACCCATCATATAGTTTACACCCATATCAAGCCAGATTCGTACACCGGCGGAAATGACAGATATTACGCAAAGTGGTATAAAAAGTGCCGTAATTCTTCTTTTATCCTTTAATTCTATCCGGTTTCCGAGAGAAAACATTCCCCAAAGCATCACAGAATATGAAAAAACATCTGGAAGAATATTTACAGCATCAACCACAAGGTCAAGTAAAACCAGCGAACCGATTATCATAAAAACTATGAATTTAAAAAATGCCCTTCGGTTCATAAGCTTTTCGTTTTCAAGTATTCTTTCGCTGTATATATCAGAAAGATTTTTGATGAATTTTCTGTCTTTTGAAATCGCTCCGAAAAACTTTATATTTTCAGAAAGAAAATATATTCCCGCAACAAGCACAACGAGAGTAAAGAAAAGTATGACAAACGGCTTTGCCTGAAGGAGCGTCTGCGACGGTCTGGCATTATATGAAAGGTTAAGATCGGGATCTTGTCTTACAAGCACAAAAGCTTCGGGAATAAAGGCAAGTATGTTTTTGATAACCGCAAAAATTATGCTGACTTTACAAAGGTTTCCCGATGCGGTAAGGTGTTTTTCACCGTCATGAAGATTTGCCATATTTTCAATCGCTCCGAAAAGCGATACGGAAAATACTATCATCAAGATGATCTCGCCTACGCTGTAGGCAAATGTAAACGGCAAAAGCCCGTCCTTCCATCTTGCTGTTAGCATAAAGGAAAGAAGAAGTTTTCCGATATATATCGGAATGAGATAATTTATGATCTTTCTTGCATATGCAAATCTGTCCTCTATATCGGCAAGTTTACAGAGCCCTGCACTGATCAGAATACAACCTATAAAGTCCGGAAGTATATCAACAAGATTGATGCAAGGATTGAAAAAAAATACAAGACCCGCAAGTATAAGTTTGAATCCCATTATATCCCTACCTTTCAGGTATAATTACTTGATTTTTGTAGCTGTGAATTTCTTTGAATCGCTTTTGTTCTTTTTATTTTTCTTAGCTTGAGCTTTTTTAGCCTTTTCTATTTGCTTTTTTTCTTTTTCCGAAGCAAGCTTCGGATTTTTTTCGATAAACTCGGCGTACTTTTTATTTTCATCCTCAAGCATTTCGTCAGTCACTATCATCATAAAGCATCCGAGTAAAAGCCATAAGTTTACAAGCATCCAGACTATCTGCATAATCCAGATGGGCTTTGCCATAAACTGAGCCGAGTTTGGAATAAGAGAACCGCAGATTGCCGCAACATAATATACTCCTGTTGTGACAATTGCAAATCTTGATCTTGTTACGCCTTTGTCATATCCCGACACTTTCGAAATTGCCGATAATCCATAATAAAGCAAGATATGAAAAACAAGAAGCCCTGCGTGATAAAGTATATTTTCTACCGTTTCAATATAAGCTGCCGATAAAAAACCAATCGAAATATCGAAGCTCTTTTCTATCCACATAAGCGAAGATAAAACCGATTCGGCAAACATAAATACCGCCGCATATTTGGCATACGAAAGCTTTTTCTCGTACTTTGAAAGCTTTTCAAGTCCAAGATACATTATAAAAAATCCTACTATTTCTATAGGTACTATTCTAAGCAGCAACAATGCCGAATATCCTATGATAAGCAATCCAAATCCCATATATATTCTACTCCGTTTTTATTGCACACTTTTAAACAATTTTGATTATTAAAACTTTCGGCGGAGGTCATTTCCTCCGCCGAAGGGTGAGAAAACGGATTTTCTCTTTAATTCATATTAAATTTATAGGTTATTGTTCTGTGCCCTCGTTTATGCCGCAGCACTTTTTGTATTTTTTGCCGCTTCCACAGGGGCAAGGATCGTTTCTGCCTATTTTTGTAACTCTTACGGGTGCGGAATTCTTAACCTCGGGCTTTGCGGCAGAACCGTATACGCTTTCTTGCTGAGCCGCAGGCTGAAGCTTATCCTCCGACCGCTTCTGACCGATTATAGTCTTTGAAATATCGAGTCTTTCGACTTCTGTTACCGGCATAACCGTCAGCATTCTCTTGGCGGTTTCTTCCCGGATGTTTGCTATCATTTCATCAAACATATCCGCACCCTCTTTGCGGTATGCCACAATGGGACTTACCTGAGCGTATGCACGAAGGCCGATACTTCCTCTTAAATCGTCCATTGCTGTAATATGCTCGATCCAAGCCTGGTCAACCGCGCGCAAAAGAACTGCACGCTCAACATCACGCAGCACACCTTCGGGGAAAAGCTTTTCCTTTTCCTCATAGACTTTCATCGCACGCTCAACAAGCTCGTTTTCGATATCCTGTCTTTCTATCTTATCAAAATCTTCTCTTGTAAAGCGGAAGTCTTCCTCGCTTGTGAGATATCCCATAAAGGCGCCTCTTAAACCGTCGAAATTCCAGTTATCGGGAATATCATCATACATAAACTGAGAAGCTGTACTTCTTACATATTCTTCTATCATCGAAAGGATAGTTCCCTTTATATCCGAGCCTTCGAGAACTTCTCTTCTTTGACCGTATATCTTTTCACGCTGCTGGTTCATTACATCATCATACATAAGAACCGTTTTTCTGCGATCGAAGTTATTGCCTTCAAGACGCTTTTGCGCCGCTTCGATAGAGCCGGAAAGAAGTCTTGCGTCGATAGGAGTATCTTCCTCGATTCCAAGTCCCTTTACCATACCGAGCACCCTCTCGCTTCCGAAAAGACGCATAAGATCGTCTTCAAGCGAAAGACAAAAACGGGATGCACCGGGGTCGCCCTGACGGCCTGCGCGGCCTCGGAGCTGATTGTCTATACGGCGGCTTTCGTGTCGTTCTGTACCGAGGATAAAAAGGCCTCCTGCTTCTGCCACTTTTTTAGCTTCGGGAGCGATTTCCTCCTCGAATTTTTTAAGGTAAGTGTTGTATTTTTCACGAAGAGCGAGAACATTTTCATCAGCGGTCACATAATAGCTTGTTGCGGCACTTATGTCCTCGTCGGTATGTCCTTCTTTTCTCATTTCGTTTTTAGCCATAAATTCGGGGTTGCCGCCCAGCATAATATCTGTTCCTCGGCCCGCCATATTTGTAGAAATGGTAACCGCGCCGAGCTTTCCCGCCTGAGCTACGATCTCGGCTTCTCTTTCGTGGTATTTAGCATTAAGAACCGTATGGGGGATACCGTTTTTCTTGAGAAGCGCCGAGAGCTGTTCTGACTTTTCTATCGAAACAGTGCCGACAAGAACCGGCTGTCCTTTTTCGTGACATTCCTTGATCTGAGAAAGGATCGCCATCATTTTGCCTCTTTCGGTCGTAAATACCGAATCGGACATATCTTTTCTTATCATAGGTCTGTTTGTGGGAATTTCAACAACATCAAGACCGTATATTTCACGGAATTCTTCCTCTTCCGTAAGAGCAGTACCGGTCATTCCCGAAAGCTTTTTATACATACGGAAATAGTTCTGGAATGTGATTGTTGCAAGGGTTCTCGATTCGTTTTTGATCTTTACCCCTTCTTTTGCTTCTATCGCCTGATGAAGGCCGTTTGAATAGCGTCTTCCGGGCATCTGTCTTCCTGTGAAGGTATCGACGATAATAACCTCATCGCCGTTTACCATATAATCAATATCACATGTCATAATTCCGTATGCACGGATCGCCTGATTGATATGATGGGAAAGGGTAATGTTTTCGGGGTCGGAAAGATTTTCGATGCCGAAATGTTCCTCAGCCTTTTTGATACCTGATGCAGTAAGCACAACTGTATGTGCCTTTTCATCGACGATATAATCGCCGTCCATCTGATCGTTTTCTTCTTTATCGTCAAGCTCTTTTATCTTAAAAACTTTAAGTCCTCTTACAAACTTATCAACGGTTGTATAAAGATCTGTGGATTTTTCAGCCACACCTGAAATGATAAGAGGAGTTCTTGCTTCGTCAACAAGAATTGAGTCAACTTCATCGACGATGGCAAAAGCGTGTCCGCGCTGAACCATATCGGCTTTATAGGCTACCATATTATCTCTGAGGTAGTCAAATCCGAATTCGTTATTTGTACCGTAGGTAATATCGCAGGAGTATGCCTGTCTGCGTTCTGATGCACGAAGACCGTTTACAATAAGGCCTACAGAGAGACCGAGATAGTTATATACTTTTCCCATCCATTCGCTGTCACGGCGCGCAAGGTAATCATTTACGGTTACAACATGAACTCCTTTTCCCGAAAGCGCATTAAGATATGCGGGAAGCGTTGCCATAAGGGTTTTACCTTCACCTGTTTTCATTTCTGCAATTCTGCCCTGATGAAGGATAATGCCTCCGATAAGCTGAACTCTGTAATGGCGTTTGCCGAGCACTCGCCACGAAGCTTCTCTTACTGCAGCAAAAGCGTCGGGAAGAATATCGTCAAGAGATTCCCCCTCGGCAAGGCGGTTTTTGAAAACTTCCGTTACTCCGCGAAGCTCAGCTTCGCTCATTGTTTTATACTTTTCAGAAAGTGAATCTATCATATCGAGCGTTTTTGTAAGCTTCTTTACTTCACGCTCGCTGTGTGTTCCGAATATTTTTGTAATTATAGACATAATAGCCCCCAGTTTTTATATTTTTTCAGGCGACTGTTTCGGGTGCTTCTGCTTGTGCTTCTTCATTACTGCCGAAAAGTGTTGTAAACTTAAAGGTATTTATCACAGTATCAAAAACTGCTTTGTGCTGTTCTTTCGCAGTTTCGTCTGCGGCTGTGTAATGAAGCACATATATAAAGCATCTATCCCGGTCGTCGGGAAGTAAAACGAATACTGTTTCGTGGAAATATTCGTCATCTCCGACCTTCATATGGTAAACAAGCTTCTTTGCAGGACGCGTTCCGCCTTCGACTTCCACATTTTGAAGCTCACCTTCAAAAACAATATTTTCCCCGAAGTTTTCGCGAAGTCCTTCTATATATCCTGTCGAGTTTTCTCCGATTCCTTTTACGATATAATCGGAAAGAAGGTCACCCTCCGGATCTTCGCTCTCGCCGTAAACGGCATAAAGATCCACATCCGCAAGCGACAAAGGATACCAGGAAGAGCTGATATTTGCAAGACCGTCGGGAGATTCGATAGCAACAAGGCTGTCTGAGCGAAGCTCTTTCCAGCCGACAGGGTAGTGGTAAGAATAATCTTTTCCGTCGGGCTCTGCAAGTATATAATTTCCGTCCGCATTATTATTTGAGCAGGATGCCGCAAAAAGCACCGAGCTTGTCAAAAGTATAAGCATTACAGCCTTAAGAGCTGTATTTTTGCGTGATGTCATTTTTTCGTACCTTTCACAACAGTTAAATATTTGGTTTTTATCTGTCTTAAAAAATATTAAAAAGGGTGTAAAGCAGTTTTACACCCTAAATTTTTATTTTGCAAGTTTTGTAAGAACAACTTCACTGTCGTCCGCATTTCTTGCGATGCCGTAAGAGTGCTTTTTGCCGCCGGCATCCTTAAAACTGATGCCTATATCGGGGTTTTCCGAAAGCTCGACTTTCAAAATGATGGCTTCCATAGGTTCAAGATATTCAACCTTCATAAGCTCTTTATCTTTTTTGCCGTTTGCGACAGAAAAGATTTCGATATCGGTTATCTTTTCGCTGCAAAGGCAAAACGGAGGCTGTTTTGTATCAAGATCTCCGTAGAAAACGGCTCTTGTAGGATAAAGGTCGGGAAGCTGTTTGGGGTAAAACACCGCAAAAGCTTCATCAAACCACATCTCAAAAGGTTCCTGTTCCTCCTCTTTTTCGGGGAGTTTTTGATCGTTTTCTATAACAGGAGGCTCATACCGGCTGCTGACAAAAGCGGATTTTGCAGAAACTGCAATAAGCGCCGTAGCGACTATTGCAAGAAAAACGGCAAGCACCGAAAGAACGATATTTGTTTTTTTATTCGACTTCATTTAATATTTCCTCGTTTTCCCCGTCTTCGGCAGAAAGTTCATCCACCGCTTTTTTTAGATCGTCAAAAGCGCCTTCAAGCCCTTCGAAATCTTTGTAATCCTCCTCAAAGTCTTCGAATTCTTCTTCCTCGATCTTAAGTTCGGAAAGCATCTTTTCTATTTCCTCTTCCGAAAGCTCTTTCAAAACTGTTTCTTCGTTTTCGGAGACTTCTTTATTCTTTTTGCTGTTTATTTTGCTTTTTATTTTTTCGGGGACTATACCGTCTGCATCGTGTTTCCACAAAGCAATGGCAGCAATTGTGCCCAAAAGGCCCAGACCCGCAAAAATTCCCGCTGCATCCTTTTGCTTTTTATAAAGCATCGTCAAAGAAGCGATATAAGAGGCTATTTGTGCAACCACCGCTATGATAAAAAATAATCTTGTTTTTTTAATCTTTTTTAAAGATTTTTTCATCTTATCACTCCTTTTATGCCGCAAGTTTTAAATTTATTTTTTGAAATTGCCCTTTGCTCTCAAGTACGCATTCATAAATTCATCAAGGTCGCCGTCCATAACAGCCGAGATGTTTCCGTCTTCGTAGCCTGTACGGTTATCCTTAACAAGGGTATAGGGCATAAATACATAAGAACGGATCTGCGAACCCCATTCGATATTTGCCTTTTCGCCCTTGATATCTTCGATCTTGTCGAGGTTTTCTCTTTCTTTGATCTCAACAAGCTTTGCTTTGAGCATCTTAAGCGCGGTTTCCTTGTTCTGAAGCTGGCTTCGTTCGGTCTGACAGCCGACAACGATTCCCGTAGGCTTATGAACGATTCTGATCGCCGAGTCGGTCTTATTTACATGCTGTCCGCCCGCACCGCTTGAACGGTGAGCTGTGATTTCGAGATCTTCGTCTTTGATTTCTATATCTGTATTGTCGTCAAGTTCGGGGAGTATTTCAACAGATGTAAAGGATGTATGTCTGCGTCCGGAGGAATCAAAGGGAGAAACGCGCACAAGTCTGTGTACTCCGTTTTCGCTCTTCAAATATCCGTAAGCATAGTTTCCTTCGACAAGAATGGTAACGCTTTTGATACCTGCTTCTTCGCCGTCAAGGTAATCGAGGACCTTTACTTTGAAGCCGTGTCTTTCAGCCCAGCGGCTGTACATACGGTAGAGCATTTCAGCCCAGTCCTGAGCTTCTGTTCCGCCGGCACCGGGATGAATAGATAGAATTGCATTGTTTCTGTCATATTCGCCCGAAAGAAGTGCGCGGATACGCTGTGAATCGCTTTCCTTCTGAAGCTTTTTAAGTTCGTCTAAAATTTCATCGGTAAAGCTTTCGTCGTTTTCTTCAATAGCAAGCTCGATAAGTGCACGAAGGGATTCTGCGCCGTCAAAAAGCTTTTGATAATCCTCAATTGTCTGATTTGTGTTTTTAAGGGATGTAAGAACGGTCTGAGTATTTTCCGCATTGTCCCAGAAACCGGGCTCACAGGTTATCTTTTCAAGTTCTTCCGCCTTTTTGCGAAGGTCATCTATTTCAAGAGAAATGCTAAGCTCTTTTATTTCTTCATCGAGCTTTGATGTGCTCTGCAAAGCCTCTTCCAACTGTACTAACAAATTTGCTTCTCCTTTGTTGTATGAGATTTCATCTGAAAACACTATCCTGTTTCGTTTTTCTTGCAAAACAAATGGCAAAAATGTCTTTTATTGCACAAAAATTACAGGATAATATTTATTTAGTCTATTATACAACATTTTATGCATTTTGTAAATGACTTTTTAAAAATTTACCGGGTATACATTTTTAGTTTTTTACTGCTTCATTCTTTTCCTTTTTGAGCTTTTCATACTCGGTCAAAAAGCTTTGTGCCATTTCAAGAGGATCTTCTCCGGAAAGAAGCTTAATATTATAGCACGGCTCGTGCCCCATCGACAAAAGAACCCTTCCCTTGAAAAATAGTGAAAGGCTTACCGCAACACTCTTTTCAACCTTATCGGGATATATTATAAGCTTATATTCCCTCTGCTCCAGCTTCTTTATACCGCAATCCTCGCATCTTGCACGCAAAAGTGCCACTTTGCAAAGGTTTTCGGTCTCTTTCGGGATATTACCGTAGCGGTCAAGCATCTCGTCACGCACCTCATCCATTTCAGATGTACTTCTTGCAGAGGCTATTTTTTTATACATTTCAATTCTTCCGCCGGGAAGACGGATATATTTTTCGGGTATATATGCGTTTATCTTAAGGTCGATTGTCGCTTCCGCTTCGGGCTTTGTAAGAAGTCCCTTTTCTTCCAGAACCGCCTCTTCAAGGATTCGGATATACATTTCGTATCCTACAGCCTCCATATGTCCCGATTGTTCGGAACCCAAAATGTTGCCCGCTCCTCTTATTTCAAGGTCACGCATCGCAATGCGGAAGCCGGAGCCGAATTCTGTAAATTCGCGTAAGGCTTCAAGGCGTTTTGTAGCAATTTCGGTAAGGCAGGCTGACTTTTTCCAGGTAATATACGCATACGCTCTGCGGTTTGAACGGCCTATACGCCCCCTTATCTGATGCAGCTGGGAAAGACCGAGCTTCTCGGCGTCTTCTATTATGAGGGTATTTGCATTAGGTACATCCACACCCGTTTCGATAATCGTAGTACATACAAGCACATCAATTTCTCCCGCCACAAGGGATGCCCAGATATCGGACAATTCTTCCTGACTCATTTTTCCGTGAGCACAGGCGATAACCGCGTCGGGCAGTTTCTCGCGAAGCTTTGCCGCCGTTTCCTCAATACCTTCAACACGGTTTCTCAAATAAAAGACCTGACCTGCACGGCGAAGCTCTTTTTTTATCGCCTCAAGTATTAAAAATTCATCGTGCTCCAGCACATATGTCTGCACGGGATATCTGTCGGTCGGCGCTTCTTCAAGCACCGACATATCACGAATTCCCGCCATCGCCATATTTAAGGTTCTCGGTATGGGAGTTGCGGTAAGTGTCAGAACATCAACCTGACGGGCAAGTTCCTTTAATTTTTCCTTGTGTGCAACGCCGAAACGCTGTTCCTCGTCTACAACCAAAAGTCCGAGATCTTTAAATTTGATGTTTTTACCGAAAAGCTTGTGAGTTCCGATAACAATATCGGTCTCTCCGGTTGACAACCGCTTTATTATCGCCTGAGCTTCTTTCGGTTTGCAAAAGCGGGAAAGCATTTCGATCTTGAAAGGAAAACCTTTCATTCTCGACAGCACCGTTTGATAATGCTGCATTGCAAGGATCGTCGTCGGCACTAAGATTGCCGCCTGCTTTCCTTCGATGGCACATTTAAAAACAGCCCGGAGCGCAACCTCCGTCTTTCCGAAGCCCACATCTCCGCAAAGGAGTCTGTCCATCGGATATTCCTTTTCCATATCCTCTTTTATCTCGTTTATGGCGGAAAGCTGTCCTTCGGTTTCCTCAAACTCAAATCCGCTTTCAAAATCCTTTTGCCATTCGGTATCGGGAGAAAAAGCATATCCTTTTATCTTAGTTCTTGCGGCATAAAGCTCGATCAGCTGCTTTGCCATATCCTTTGCCGCTTTTTTTGCCTTTGCCTTCGTTTTCTGCCAATCCTTTGACGACATACTCGAAAGCTTTACCGCCTCGCCCGAACCCGCATACTTTGAAACACGGTCAAGCTGTCCGACAGGTATATAAAGCGCATCGTTTCCGGCATACTGAAGCATTATATAATCGCGGGTAACTCCCGCCGAGGTGATCGTCTTAAGACCTTCGTATCTTGCAATACCGTGTACCGAATGTACTACATAATCGCCGACGGAAAGCTCCTGATACGAAAGAACCTTTTGCCCGGCACTCTTGTTTCTTAAAGAACTTTTTCTCGGCAAAGCCCGTCTTTGGGACAGTACAGAGCCTCCCTCAGTCACAAGTGCAAACCCGGAACGGGAAAGCTCAAATCCCGCAATTTCGGAAAAATTATGTGCATCTCCGTTTCCGACGCAATAGCATATACCATCGAATTCCTTGTCCTGTGCCGCTCCCTCTACCGTCGAAAGGATGCATTTCACACCCTTCGAACCCAAAAGATCGCAAATTTCGGATGCCGCCCTTTCGTTCGATGCCATTATAACTGTTTTATAATTAAGATTATTATAGTTTCCGATATCATCAACAAGCATTTCGGGTTCTTTTGAAAAGGACATCGTCTGTTTGGATACAAAATTGTAAAGTCCCGATATTTCAAAATCAAGCCTTGATGTAAAATTGCTTGTTACAACAGACGGATGCTTTGAAAGTACAGCTACAAGCGCATTTTCATCAAGCATAAAATTACAGCAGGACGGATGTATCTCTCCCGCTGAAATAAAAGAGGTAACGGTTTCTGTCATCTGCCACATACTGCTTTTTATACGCTCGGCAATATGCGGATAATCTACAACAAAGACCGCGCCTTTTACATAAGACAAAAGCGTATTTTCCTTTTCAGACAAAAGCGGAAGATATTTGTCAATGTTCGGGATTGACGAATTTTCAAGGACATCCTTTTCTTTTATAAGCTTTGACAGAGTCGATTCAAGCGCCAAAACTTCAACCGCATCCTCGCCTTTTTTTGCTTTTTTTATTCTTTTTTCGTTTGACAGTATAAGCTCATTTAAAGCTTCAAGGCATTTTTCCTTCTGAGCGGATGAAAGAACAAGCTCTCTTGCGGGAGTGATTTCAAATTCGTTTATATTTTCGATTCTTCGCTGTGTCAAAACATCAAAATATCCGCAGGCATCCACCTCGTCACCGAAAAATTCCATTCGCACGGGGTATTCCGTATCGGGCGGAAAAATGTCGATAATATCCCCTCGGCGTGAAAACTGGCCCTTTCCCTCAACGGCGTCCGAATTTGATCTGGTATATCCGTATAAAACAAGCTTTTCCATAAGCTTTTCCATCGGATATTCGCATCCTTGAGAAAGCTTTATACTTACACCGATATTTTCATCCGGCACAAGGAGCGATAAAACCGCCTCGGGAACGGCGATTATGATCTTTGCCTCGCCAAGCTTTATTTTTCTTAAAATTTCAAGTCTTTCGTATTCGGCTTCGTGGGAAAACGCTTCGATATTATGAAAAACAAAATCACGCATCGGAAAAAGATATACTCCATCACAGCAAAGCGATAAAACCTGCTTCATATTTGATGCGGTCTTTTCGTCGGGAACGATTATAAGGGATGTTCCGTTATGATTTTTGATCTTTGAAAGTTCTTCAAAAAGAGATGCCGCAAGGATAGATAAAGGTGTGCCCGAAAGACCTGTCACAAAAGCGGCGGGCTGACGGTATTTTTCTATTTTGAAATTCGAAAAGGATTCTGACAGCTTTTTATATTCCTTTTCGTTTCTTATGGCGTTCACAAGAAGATGTGCCGCCGCATTTTTCAGTAGTGCCATTTTGCCGCCTTTCTTTGATTTACGAAGGGGAACGGATTCCCCTCGTGTTCTCCCTAACTGTGCCGTTTTCTCACCGAAAACGACTCATATCGGAGTGTTTTTCGGCAACAAAGTCACCAAAAAACACGAATTGAAATTATATCTTACTTGTCCTTAATTTTCAGACAAACTGCGACAAGGCTTACAGTAATAACCATAAGCCCTGCTATAGCTTGTAGCAACAGCTCCAAGCTTCACGAAGGGGAACCGGGTTCCCCCTCGTGTTCTCCCCCCATGAGCCGTTTTTTCACCAAAAACGACTCATATCGGAGTGTTTTTCGGCAACAAAGTCACCAAAAAACACGAATTGAAATTATATCTTACTTGTCCTTAATTTTCAGACAAACTGCGACAAGGCTTACAGTAATAACCATAAGCCCTGTTCATTATTAAAGTTTTATAAAACTCAGATGTTGAGAGTTCTTTCTGCGATTTCCTTTAAGATATGTGATGTAAATTCATCAACCGAAACCGCACCCTTGTCGCCCTCTTTTCTTGAGCGGACCGCAACAGCATTCGCCGCCATTTCCTTTTCGCCGATAACAAGCATATAAGGAACCTTTTCAAGCTGTGCTTCGCGGATCTTATATCCGATCTTTTCGTTTCTTGTATCAAGCTCACATCTCACACCAAGTGAGCGGAGCTTTTTATATACTTCTGCCGCATATTCATGCTGACTTTCGCTGATGGGAAGGATCTTTGCCTGTACGGGTGCAAGCCATGTGGGGAAGGCACCTGCGTATTTTTCGATAAGAAGAGCCAAAGTTCTTTCGTAGCATCCGATGGAAGTTCTGTGGATGATGTAAGGATTCTTCTTTGTACCGTCACGGTCTGTATATTCCATACCGAATTTTTCGGCAAGCATCTGGTCGATCTGGATTGTGATAAGAGTATCTTCCTTGCCGTGAACATTCTTTATCTGGATATCAAGCTTAGGTCCGTAGAATGCAGCTTCGCCCACACCTATCTTATATTCTATGCCGATATGGTCAAGAATATTCTTCATAATACCCTGAGCTTCATTCCACTGTTCGTCTGTTCCGATATACTTTCCTCTGTTTTCGGGATCCCACTGTGAGAAGCGGTAGGATACATCATCATAAAGGCCGATCGTCTTGAGCATAAAGATACAAAGTTCAAGACATCTCTTGAATTCATCCTCAAGCTGTTCGGGGGTACACATAAGATGACCTTCGGAAATTGTGAACTGACGAACGCGTATAAGACCGTGCATTTCACCCGAATCTTCATTTCTGAAAAGAGTTGATGTTTCAGCAAGACGCATAGGAAGATCGCGGTAAGAACGGGCACGGTTTAAATACGCCTGATACTGGAAAGGACAAGTCATCGGACGGAGTGCAAAACATTCCTTTCCGTCTTCCTCGTCGCCCATAACAAACATACCTTCTTTGTAATGGTCCCAATGTCCCGATATCTTATAAAGGTCGGATTTAGCCATAAGGGGAGTTTTTGTTCTGTCCCAGCCCCATTCGGCTTCGATATCTTCAACAAATCTCTGAAGAGTCTGAAGAATTTGAGTACCTTTGGGAAGCATAATGGGAAGACCCTGACCGATAGTATCAACTGTTGTGAAAATTTCAAGTTCTCGGCCGAGCTTATTGTGATCACGCTTTTTAGCTTCTTCTATTCTTTCAAGATGTTCGTCAAGAAGCGCCTGCTTGGGGAAAGCGATACCGTAGATACGCTGAAGCATCTTGTTTTTAGCGTCGCCCTTCCAGTAAGCGCCTGTACATTGTGTAAGCTTTACAGCCTTAAGCTTTCCTGTGGAGGGAAGGTGAGCTCCTGCACAAAGGTCGACAAATTCGCCCTGAGTATAGAAGGAGATCTCTTCTCCTTCGGGAAGCTCATTTATAAGTTCAACTTTATATGTTTCGCCCTTTTCCGTCATAAAATCTATCGCTTCGTCCTTAGGAAGAACGCTTCTTGTTATCGCAAGATCTTCCTTGATTATCTTTTTCATTTCCGCTTCAAGCTTTGTGAGAATGTCTGCGGTAAAGGAGATATCCGAATCAAAATCGTAATAGAAGCCGTTTTCGATAGCCGGTCCTATTGTAAGTTTTGCTTCGGGGAAAAGTCTTTTTACTGCCTGAGCAAGTACATGGGCTGCGGTATGGTTATAAACCTTTTTGCCTTCTTCCGAATCGAAAGTGAGTATTTCAACTTCGCAGTCGGATGTAAGTTCTGCCGAAAGGTCGCAAACCTTTCCGTTTACTTTGCCTGCAAGAGCGGCTCTTGCAAGTCCTGCGCTGATTTTTTCGGCAAGTGCAAATACACTTCCGCCTTCAAATTCCATAACAGTGCCGTCTTTGAGTGTGATTTTGAGCATATTCATTGCTCCTTTCTATATAGTTATGTGAATATTTCGGGGACAAAAAAGCCCCACGGAAATATCCGCGGGGCGTGATTTCACGCTGTTCCACCCGTTTTCGGTGTTAAAAACACCCTCATTCGGAGCCGTAACGAGGCAATACGCCGGAGCATTTCCTCTCCGGAGCAAAAAAGCGGTAAACAGCAATCCTTCTACAGCCGCATCACACCAAATTGCAGCCTCTCTGGGTACAGGGTTTTACTGTTCGTGTCTTTTTTATAGCTTTGATTTCATTATAAATATACTTTAACCGTTTGTCAAGTGTTTATTTCAAACACAAAAGGGCAAACCGTACTTTTTTGACAATTTTTTGATCATCGGAGGTTTGTTCTTGAATTTTAAGTTTTTTTAGAATATAATATTTACAGTAATCTTAAGTTTTTAAGGCAAAGAGGTATAAAAATGACCACTCTCGTTCTTATCCGCCATGCACAGAGTGCGGCAAACGAACTTGATATATTCACAGGACACAGCCACTATCCTCTCACACCCCTCGGCAAAAAACAGGCGGATCTTGCGGGGAAATATGTCGCCGAAAATTTTAAAATAGACAAACTCTATTCAAGCGATCTTCTGAGGGCATACGAAACGGCGTGCGCCGTATCAACTCATCTCGGGATGATGCCGATACATACAGATACCGGCCTTCGTGAAATATTTGCAGGCGAATGGGAAAATATGACCTTTTCCGAAATGCCGGGGAAATTTCCCTTGGAGTATTCTATGTGGATGAACGATATTTCAAATTGCAGATGTCCGGAAGGAGAATCAATATATGAGCTTTTTGAACGAACAACAAATACTCTTAAAAAAATAGCAAGGGAAAACGACGGCAAAACCGTCGCCGTTGTCTATCATTCCACACATTTAAGATCTCTTATTGCATACGCAAAAGACGGTGACCTTTCAAACCTCGGTTCAGTAAGCTGGCCGTCGAACGCTTCTGTCAGCGTTGTGAAATGCGACGGGGAAAATTTTTCGTTTGAGCTTTGTGATTATTCGGGGCATCTTGATAAACTGAAATGATTTTATATAGAAATCTATTGTATTAAAAAGCAAAATAAATATATCGCAGGGGAGCATATTATGCTCCCGCTTATATTTTATTGTTCTTGGTTCTTGAAAATCACCTTTCGAAAATTTTATATATTGATTATTAAAGAGGGGTGTTATCGCACACCCCTCTTTGACACCCCACTCCCACCCCCACACCCCCTCAAGGGGGTTAAATTATCGAAAACGATTATTGCCAATCGGCAGCCGGCAAAATACTCTTCATCAATGTCATCACTATTAACAACACCCGCAATGTCATCAAAA
>SVSD01000004.1 GCA_015064485.1 Oscillospiraceae bacterium
TCTCAAAAAAAGAAAAGTTTCTTCGTGATTTTATATACGTTTATTGGGAGGAAATATTGCCACAGGACACTTTTTCTCAATTCACAATGAAACTTATCTCTGAAAATAAATGCACCGCTTTTGACTTTAAATTTCGTCAAAGCGGTGCATTATTAGTTGATTCCAATATATCTCTGTTATTTACTCTCAATCTCTAATCTTTCTTCAAATGTAATATATCCTGACATAAATATCACATTCCTTTCCAATACGATCTTGGTGGATACATTTATACAACACACAAAAATACAGGCAGGTGGGACCCATATTTTCTGTTGTAAGCAAATTTGGGTTTATAAAAAAACAAACGGAAACGAGTTTGAAATCATTCAACTTCATTTCCGTTTAATTTAATTATCTCTACTGTATTGCAATTTAGGTAAGTTATTTCTTGCTATCATCATATCGTCAGATACACCAAAGGGACTGTCTCACTAAAAAGTGAGTCAGTCCTGATTTTTTTGCACAATAAAATACTATTTACTAAAAGAAGGTGCTACCGTTTCATTATTTGCAAAAACATTTGGACCGGGATCAGACATTGAAAAATACATTCGAGCAGCTTTCGTTGTTCCAAAATCCCTGTTGGAGCCGCTATTTTGTACTTTATTAAAGGCATCACGGAACATTTGATTGTGTGCTTCTTCACGGTTTAAGAGAAAATCTATGGTTTCTCTTACTTTTTTATCATCAATCTGGCGATACAAATATTCATATACTACCTTTGCACGCTGTTCGGATGCAATGTTGCTTAAAAGGTCAGCACACAAATCTCCTGTTACAGTAACATAATCTCCTGTCCAAGAGTAGCCAGATGAATTTATAAGACCTGGATTCAGTCCCATAAGAACATGAGATTGTATTTCTCCTGCTTGTACCTTTGTCGCATCCACATCATGTCCGTTGAGCAAATTGATGGTTTGTGCAACCATTTCCATATGTCCAAGCTCTTCAGCAGCAATATCTAAAAATAAATCCTTAATTTCGGGATTCTTGATACGAAAACTCTGCGACATATATTGCATAGCTGCTTTCAGTTCTCCATTTCCTCCGCCGAGCTGTTCCTGAAGCAGTACGGCATACTGTGGATTTGGTCTTTCAACTTCTACCGGATGAAAAATCATTTTTTCATGTTTAAACATATTATTCCCTCCAATTGCAATATTTTATCTTTATTTTTAGCAAATAAAAATATATTATTCGTAATAACCGTCTTTTCTTTGGTTAATGTACATTAAATTTTGATATGTTAATTTTTTGATAAACTTCTGCAAAAAGTTTATTTGTGACCTACTGCGGAAGAGTTTTTGAACACATGTTATCCCACAATTAGATTTAGACTATATGGAAACAGTGGATATAAGATGTCCAAAGAGTATGTTGAATGTAGCGGCAAGGGCTAAAAAAAGCAAAAAACGCTATATATCAGGCTTTAGAGCGCGTTCGTGACGAAGAGGCCGCAGGTTCAAATCCTGTATTCCCGACCATATTACAACCCTAACTTTGATAAAAAGTTAGGGTTGTTTGTTTTTGACTTAAAATAAGGCTTTTTTCGCACTTTGCATTCCAAATTTCACCGATTCAAAGATGAGTTCAAGTATCTTTTCCTTGTTTTTATGATTTTTTAGAAATGTAAAAGGGTTCGGATGCCTTAAACAGGGTTCAGATGACATGAAAAGGGTTCAGATAGTTAACAAAATTTCAAACATCTTTATTTTTTAATATTTATATGATATGATTAAAATACAATTAATGTGTAGCAAAGGAGACTATGCGATGGGAATAATGGATATATTTAATGCTTCAAAAATAAAAAAAGAAAATGAAAGACTATTGGCAGAATTAGAGAGTGCAAAAAAACTGTTGACTCCAGAAATGATGGATGCGTGTAATTTAGAAAAACACATTCAGGAGTTACAGGATAAAGAAACCGCAGTAAATAACAACATAAATAAAGCGAACACAACGCTCAATCAAATACAAGCAACGATTGTCAACAAACAGAAAATGCTTGTTGATGTTGATGAGCAGATATTATATCAGGACTTTGCCCTATATAAACCAAAATACGATATGGTAAATTCTGATGCATATAAAGATAGACTAAATAAAATTCGTGAAACGCAAAAGGAATTGATAAAAAAAGATCAAGCCGTTACAGGAAATATGAATTGGACTGTAAATGGTAGCAAATCCGAAGGCAAAAAAATGGTTAAGGATATGCAAAAACTTCTGTTGCGTGCATTTAACAGTGAATGTGATGAAGTTATTAACCGTGTTACATATGCCAATATTGAACTTTCGGAAAAAAGATTACACTCCTCCTTTGAAGCAATTTCAAAACTTGGAAGAATTATGAGCGTTGCAATTACACATCAATATTTAAAAGCAAAAATTGAAGAATTATATTTAGCCTTTGAATATAAGCAGAAAAAGCAAGAAGAAAAGGAAGAACAGAAAGAACTTCGTGCACAAATGCGAGAAGAGGCAAAACTTCAAAAAGAGATAGAAGAAGCAAGAAAAAAGATACAGAAAGAACAAAAGCACTATCAAAACGCTTTGGATTCTATAAATAAGCAATTACTCAATGCCACTGATGAACAAAAAGCAGACTTGGAACAGAAAAAAGCCGAAATCGAGGCTCAACTGAATGAAATTGATAAAAACATTAAAGATATAGATTATAGAGAATCTAACGCAAAGGCTGGATATGTTTATATTATTTCAAATATCGGAGCGTTTGGAGAGAACATATATAAAATCGGTATGACAAGAAGATTAGACCCACAAGAGCGAATTTATGAACTTAGCGATGCATCTGTGCCTTTCAATTTTGATATTCACGCAATGATATTTTCGGATAATGCTCCTGCATTGGAGACAGCACTTCATAGAGCGTTTGAAAACAAAAAACTTAATATGGTTAATCAGCGTAGAGAGTTCTTTAATGTAACGCTTGATGAAATTAAAGAAGTTGTTATGAAGAATTTTGATAAATCTGTTGAGTTTATTGAAATTCCAGAGGCAGAACAATATAGAACTTCTTTGAAGATGAAAGAAAATAAATAATAGCTGTTTGAGGTTTAAAAAAGGGGGTGCATTTTCGCTACAAGGGGGTGCAAAATTTCTTGTAGGGGGTGCATTTTATCAAAATTAGAGTTATTTCCCATTCAAATTCACAAAGATGATATATGGCAAAAGAACCCAATCCTTTTCGGATTGGGTTCTTTTATGTAAATTCAAATTACCAATTATAGATAAATTCCATAATGAACACACAGCTCCAGCTGAACTGATCATTACAAAGTCCTTTTCCTGTTACGGAATCGTAGTTTTCAAAAATACCGCCTTTTTCGTTATAGCACATATCAAGAATATTTTCTTTTATTGTGTCAGCAACTTCAAAACCGTAATTCTTAAGTCCCTTTGCCGCAAAATATGCAACATTAAGCCATGTCGGGCCTCTCCAATAATCGTTGGAATATTCGGGGTTATCAAAGGATACTGTGGGCATTTTGCCTTTAAATCTTGTTTCCGCAACATCCTTCATACATTCCGCCTGATAATCGGATGCAATACCGATATAAAGAGGCATAAAGGATGCAGGAGTCAAAACATCAGAAACTTCGCCTGTGTGCTTATTTGCATCAGCGTAATATTTATTTTCGTCATCCCACATTTTTTTGTTTATATTATCAGAAAGCTCCTTTTCTTTCCTGTCCCATTCAGCTGTGTCGCCGTCAAGACCGAGAAGCTTTGCCATAAAGCCCAAAGAACGATAATACATAACAACAAAACAGTTAAGGTCGATTGCAAAGTAATCAAGAATTCCCTTATCCCATCTTACGGAATTATCCCAGCCGGATTCCCATTTTACATGGAGGAGGTAATCTTCTGTTCCCTCACCTTCCGCATCATAATAGTAAAGTCCGTCAAGTTTGCGATGTTCTTCCATATATGCTATGTTTTTCTTGAGCATAGGATAGAGTGTCTTTATAAACTCAATATCGCCGTCTGTTTCATAAATTCGCTGTGCTGCCCAGGCAAACACGGGGGGCTTTGAATAGCCGCCTGCAATAGTTCCGTCTTCCATTATCGCATCGGGCAAAAGTCCGTCTTCACGCTGGAATTTGAAAAAACCGAGTATGCAATCCTTTGCAAGGGCTGTATCCCATCTTGCCACACCAACTGCGTGGAAAGCCGAATCCCAATTCCAGATACCGTGAAAACGGTTTCTTGCAGGGCTTATACATATATAAGGACTCCAGAGGTATCCTTCCTTTTCGTACACATTTGACATAAGCGTTTCTTTTGCGCGGGATATAAGTTCTTCGTTTCTTTTATTGGTACTCATATTATTCCTTTCCTCAACAAAGTTTACTAAAAAGCATTATGTTAAATTGCAATTTGTATCGCATAAATGCGATTTGTGATTAAGTTTGATTATATCACAAAAACACGCTTTTGTAAAGGCTTTTTAATATCAAATAATAGAATTTGGTTCCGATTAAAAATTGCCGTTAAAACCTTATTTGACACGGTTTCAGATTGTTTTAAAACACAAGCCTCAAAATCAGTCGGTTATCAAAAGAACATCACCGTCTTTAAATTCTTCATTTTTCAGGAATGTTCTGTAGTTTTTCGAGATACTGTCATACAAAAGATCAAGTTTTCGATCATTAAGGAAGATTTCGCGGTTACCCGAATTATTGTTTTCATAAGATACGCGAATATTTTTGCCCTTTAAAGTAAAGTCAACGGAAGCTTTTTCCGAGGGCATATATGACGCAGGACAAAGTACCAGTCCGTCCATTGTGGGATTTATACCGAATCCGCACTTTATAATATCCTTAATAAGAACGGTTCCGCTACCCGTATACCAATCGCCCATAGAATCTCCGTCTGCTGAATACTTTTCTGTATAGCAGTATGAGTTTGGCATAACAAAGGTGGTTCTTGTAGCGTTTTTGTTTGTAATAACCATCGCTTTTTCAAGAAAATTCCAAGCTTCTTTCGGGCGTCCCATAAGAAAAAGTGCCATAACTCCGAAGGTACTTGCGTGAACATATGCACAGTTGTTTTCATATGTTCCGGGAGTAATTGTAGAAAGTCTTCCTATCTTTTCGGAATACTCCGAGAAAGGTTTATCAAAGGTCAAAAGTCCGTATTTGGAATCCATTGATATTATATTTTCGCAAATGTCATCACACATCTCTGGAAATTTTCTGTAAAGTCCCGATATTGCAAAGAATGAGTTTGATGTAAGGCTCTTGCGATCCTTGCCGTCATAATCGTTGTAGCTTCCGACAAAGTAGGAACGGTTTTCGCCCCAGCCGTGTATCACACGCTTTTTGCCGTCTTTTTCGGCTATAGCATATGTCCGGACGCCGTCTGCCACAATTTCACGCAGAGCTTCATATTTTTTGATAAGTTCGCTATGCTGCCCCGCGTACTTCAGAATATCACACATTTGTCCGAGGGCAAGGTAAAGCTGCTGTGTCGCCATAACACTGACGCCGTCGCCGTATTCCTTATTCTTATCTTTAGTTTTACCAAGTGCATCAAGCGCATCGTTCCAGTCGCCGAAAAGGGTATGTATACAGTGAGTAGTTTCATCAACATTTGAAACAAGAAACTCGGAAATTTTTATTAGATGGCAAAGAATACTATCCCTTTCGCTGCTTCTTGAAAGAGGACCGAATGTCTTTTCGGCTGTATAATATCCGCAAATCTCATCAAGCAAAGATTTATCATCGGTAAATGCAAGATAATTATGAATCGCACCGATTATCCAGAAGCCCTGATCGATAAACGGACGAAGATCCATCTCGGGAATCGGTTTTTCTTTTGTAACAAAAGAGATCTGTCTCGGAGCTCTTCCCGAATCAAGCATATAATCCATTACTTTTACTATCTGTCTTCTCGAATCCTCAGGTTGCCACATAAGAGCGTTTTCAAGTTGCTGGAAAACATCTCGTATTCCAAGAAAAGGTTCTGCATAGTTCTTTCCGAGAGCACAGAAACTTACCTGCTTGCGTACACAAGTAAGGAATTTATTAAGTACATTTGCATTTATCTTTTCATTATGCCAATCTTCAAAACTTATCTTCATACGGTTAAGAGTCGAGATTTCAGATTCAAGGGCAAGTTTTAACTGTTCTTCTTCGTTTTCGTAAAGTTTTGGGGCAGCAAGAAATTCTTCCGCCTTATTTTTGTCATCTGTAACAAAAATATCGTAATCTATACCGACAAATCCGCTTTCTTCAAAGCTGAAATGATAAATATCGGAAACACAGGCAAGATCTGTTGTATTTGTTGCAGGTATCTGAGCATCAAAAAAGCCGTTTTTAAAGGCATATGCGTTTGTAAGATTTCCGCCTTTGTGGCCGAGAACAGTCTTTTTTGCAGTTGTTGAATGTTTCTCCAAAACCTCGCCCGTATACGAAACCTTTACCGCCATACAGTCAAGCACTTTATTTCTTGTATACATCAAATAGTTTCCGTTGTCATAATGCTCGGAAAATTTTGTCATACGGAAATAAAAACCTTCGTGGTCTTCGTATCTCAATATCGGCTCAAAGAAGCTTGAAAGATAAATTTCACGCTTTTCCGCCTTATTTACCGCACCAACGCTGAAGCGCAGATGCTTTCTTGAATCAACATATATTCTTGCGGCAAATACAGCCTTGTCTGTTTCTGTAAAATAATAAACACAAGCAGGAGTATAAACCGTATAGCGAACTGTGTCTTCCGATTCGAAAAGCTGACAGTCAGCACCCGTTACGGAATAAGGAAAAAAACCGTCCTTATATTTTTCACCGGCAAAAAAACAAATGGGAGAGTCCTCGCTGTAATCCTGTTTCTTAAATATATTAAACATACCTTCAACGCAGTCAACTCTGCCGTCAGCATGGGCAAAAAGCACCAATCCGTCGTTTTGATAAGGATAACGGGTATCTCCGTATTTTCTGCGGTAACATAAGATTTTTGCTTCATCCAAAAAATATGAATTGTCCGGAAGTTCGCAATTTGCATCCTTTTTTAAAGAATTAACTTGCTCGGAAATACTTAAAATTTCATCTCTTGTCATAACCTGACTCCTTATTTCTGCTTTAGTAATATTATAACATTGCAAAAAAACTTTGTAAACAATCTTTCTAACACAATAGCGCATTTTTCTTGCACTTTAACACATTTTTAATCTCACCAAAATTTAAAAAGTTTTTGTATAATTTGCACAAAATACATAAATATCATTGACATACTATGTGATATATGTTAAAATGAAATAGAAAAATGATAATCTTTAACATTGTTAAATTTATCATACGGCATATACAGAAGTCCAAGGAGGAACTTTTCTGATGAAGGCAACAAGAAGACAGCAGATCCACGAGCTTTTACAGACAAAACCTTTCGTTTCGCTGAAAGAACTTGCGGAAATGTTTCCCGATGTTACAACTATGACATTAAGACGAGATATAGAACATTTTGAAAAACAGGGTGAGCTTATAAAAGTCCGCAACGGCGCCCGCTCTATGAAATTTATAACGGCTACCGCGGATGAAACCTACCGCCGCCGCGAAAAGGAAAATGAGGCATCAAAGCGCACAATAGCATCGGCGGCTCTCCCCTATCTTGAAAGCGGAAAATGTGTCTTTCTGGACTCCGGTTCAACAATTATGCAGCTTGCGGCATTAATGCCCGACGAAGTTATGAATATTGTAACTCCCGGACCCAATGTATCTTTGAAGCTGATTGAAAAACGAAATCCCATAGTCACTCTTATCGGCGGGATATTAAACCGCGACAGTATTTCCGTAACAGGTGACATAAGTATAGAATCACTTAAAGCGATTGATATCGATACTGCGTTTATAGTTCCGTCCGGCTATTCCGAAAAAAACGGTTTTTCCTGCGGAAATTACAGCGAATGTGAACTGAAAAGCTATGTTGTAAAAAACGCCAAAAAAGTAATTATGCTAATAGACTCATCAAAGTTCGAAAAGGAATTCCCCTACTCCTTCTGTACAATGTCAGACATCGATATCCTTATTACCGATGCGGATTTTAAAAAGTATACTGAAAACGCCGAAAAATCCGGAGTTAAGATAGTATCTACAGGAACAGCGGTTTACAAAGGACATATATCAAAATGTATTCCTGTTGAAATTTGAGATATCTATATGATATTTTTGTAAAAAAATCGTATTTTCTATTTACTTATTGAAGTTTTTGTAGTAAAATAAAAGCGGTGCATTGCGCCGCTTTTTTGCTTTTATTTTTAATTTAAGGAGTTGCTATGAACACCAAACAGTACGGATATGCTATGGCAGGTGCGTATGATTTGCTCAACGACGGTATAGACCACGCAAAATGGGCTGATTTTATCGAAGAATGTATCAGGCGTTTTTCTGATATTCCCGTTAAAAATATATGCGAAACAGCATGCGGTACGGGTAGTATGGCGTGCGAACTTGCAAAAAGAGGCTATAATATAACCGCAAGCGATATATCCGAAGATATGCTTACTTCTGCTGAAATGAAAGCAAGGCAAATGGGTCTTTCTATACTTTTTGTCCTTCAGGATATGAGATATACAAAGATGTTTTCGCAAAAAGATCTTGTGCTTTGTCTTCTTGACAGTATGAATTATCTTACAAAGCGGGAAGATATTGTTTCTGCTTTCGAGAGTGTGCATACCAGTCTTAAAGACGGCGGTCTTTTTATTTTTGATATGAATTCAAAATTCAAATTTGAAAATATTTATGCCGATAATTCTTATATCCTCGAATCCGAAAACATATATTGCGGTTGGGAAAATTTTTACAACCCCAAAACTAAGATTTGTGATTTTTATCTTTCCATCTTCTCACAGGATAAGGATTTGAATTATGTCCGCTGTGATGAGCATCAGAGAGAAAAAATGTATACGGTAAAGCAGATGAAATCTATAATAAAAGAAACCGGATTTACGCTTTGCGGTATTTACAGCGGTTTTGATTTTTCAAGCGGCGATGAGAATTGCGATGAAAGACTTTATTACATTCTGAAAAAATGAGGAAAATATGAAAAAAGATATTATAACCCGTGCTATGACTTGCGACGGCAACGCAAGAATAATTGTCGTAAATACAACCGATATAACAAATTCTGCAATTAAATATCACAAGCTCTCCCCGACGGCGTCTGCCGCTCTCGGAAGAACTCTTGCCGCAGTTTCGATGATAGGTGTTATGCTTAAGAATAAAAATGACTCCGCCACACTTACTTTTGCAGGTGACGGTGTTTGCGGAAAGATCATCGGCGTTTCCGACTATATCGGAAATGTAAAGGGATATATCGAAGTTCCCGAGGCTGACCTTCCCTCGAATTCTTTAGGAAAGCTTGATGTTGCAGGGGCTGTCGGCCGCGGTATGATGTATCTTGTAAGAGATGTGGGAGAAAAAGAGCCTTATGTCGGCGTTACCCCCATTGTATCGGGCGAGATTGCCGAGGACATAACAAATTATTTTGTTACAAGCGAACAGATTCCGACAGTATGCGGTCTTGGTGTCCTTATCGAAAAGGATCATTCCTGCCGTGCTTCGGGCGGTTTTATGATACAGCTTTTGCCAGGTGCGGATGACGCCTTTATTACAGAGCTTGAAAAGCGTCTTACACTTGTATATTCCGTTTCCGCATATTTTGACAGAGGTCTTTCAAACGAGCAGATCATAAAAGAAATCCTCGGCGACAACATTCCGTTTGACCTTTTTGATGAAAACGATATAGGCTATGAATGTGACTGCACCAGAGAAAGAACAAGAAAAGCTCTTTTAAGCCTTCCCGAAAAAGACATTCAGGAAATGATCGACGACGGAAAAGAGATTGAAATGACCTGCCGTTTCTGCGACAGCATTTATAAATTTTCCGTTGATGAACTTATAGAAATCAGAGACAGCAGAAAATGAACGATATCAAAAATTGCGGAATATCTCTTTCCGAACAGGAAAAGTATGCCGAAAAAGTAAGAAGCTTAATAAAAGAAAAACAGGAAAAATCAGGCAGAAAGCTTTTATGCTATATTACAACTTTCGGCTGTCAGCAAAACGAAGCAGACAGCGAAAGACTTATGGGACAGGCAGTTTCCTTAGGCTACGAAAAGACAGACGATCCCGAATCTGCCGACCTTATAATCTACAACACTTGTGCTGTGCGTGAGCACGCAGAGCTCAGAGCTCTTTCAAGAACAGGAGCTCTCAAGCATCTTAAAGAAAAAAACAAAGATCTCATTATCGGTCTTTGGGGATGTATGGTAACTCAAAATCACAGAATGAACGATGTCAAGATGAGCTATCCTTATGTTGATTTTGTTGCGGGAACAAATATGCTCCCAAGACTTGCCGAAATTCTTTGCGATGTTATGGTAAACGACAGGCGGAGATATTATGTAACAGAGGATGTTACATCAGAAATTACAGAAGGCGTTCCCGTTTTAAGAGAAAACGATATAAAGGCGTATGTTTCTATTATGTACGGCTGTAACAATTTCTGTACATACTGCGTTGTTCCGTATGTTAGAGGCAGAGAAAGAAGCAGAAAAAAGGAATTTATAATAGAAGAAGTCAAAGAGCTTGTAAATTCAGGCTACAGGGAGATCACCCTGCTCGGACAGAATGTAAACTCCTACGGAGATAAAGAGTACGGCTTTGTTGATCTTTTAAAGGATCTTTGCGCCATCAACGGGGATTTTACATTAAGATTTATGACATCCCATCCGAAGGATGCATCAGACGAACTTATCGACCTTATCGCAGAAAACAAAAAACTCGCAAAGCAGTTTCATCTTCCCATGCAGTCGGGAAGCACGGAAATTCTTCGAAGAATGAACCGAAAATATACTGCTGAAAAATATATTGCCCTTGCAGAAAAAATAAAAGAAAAAATCCCCGGAGTATCGCTTACCACAGACATTATCGTAGGTTTTCCGGGTGAGACCGAGGAAGATTTTCTTGAAACATATAAGGCTGTTGAGAAGCTTCGCTTCGACTCTATTTTCTCGTTTATCTATTCCCCGAGAAAAGGAACTCCCGCAGCTCAAATGGAAGATCCGGCGACAAAAGAAGAAAAGACTGACAGAATGTCAAGACTTATTGCTCTGCAAACAGAAATCTCCGCCGAAATCAACAAATGCTTTGTCGGAAAGACAGTGTCTGCTCTTTGTGATACAAGAAAAAGGCTTGAAAACGGCTTATATGCAGCAAAGACTACCGGCAACAAAACAGTATTTTTTGACTTTAACGGTGATATAAATTCTGTTTACGGAAAAAATATAGATATCAAAATAACACGCTCAACAGCGGCGCAGCTGTACGGCGAATACGAAAAATAAAAAAGGACAGGTATTATAATATGAAATTACTCGAACTCTCAAGACAGCTCGGTGAGGAATTAAGAAACAGCGAAGAATTCAAAAAATACCAGGAGCTTCGCGAAAAATGCCGTGAAAATCACGAACTCGAAGAAAAAATAAATGAATTCAAAATCCAGAAAAAAGTTTACGACACAGAATTTGCCCGCGAAGGTCATGACGAGGAAATGCTTTCTGTAATAAAGCTGAGACTCGACACTCTTTACGAGGAAATTTATGCAACAGACCTTATGAAGGAGTTTACCGTTGCGGAAGACAATTTCAATATTCTTTTAAACGCAGTCAATATGACGATCACTTCTTACATTTCCGAACAGCCTGCAACGGCGCAAGGCGGCTGCACCCACGACTGCAGCACCTGCAGCGGATGCCACTGATTAAAAGCAATTCAGCAAAGAGGTAATAAAATGGGCTATACTCCTATGATGCGGCAGTATCTTGAAACAAAAGAAAATTATAAAGACCATATACTTTTCTACCGTCTCGGGGACTTTTACGAAATGTTTTTCGACGATGCGATAACAACATCCCGTGTGCTTGAGCTCACTCTTACGGGTAAAGACTGCGGGATGGAAGAGCGTGCGCCTATGTGCGGAATTCCATATCATGCGGCGGACCAGTATATCGCAAGACTTGTAAAAAAAGGTTATAAAGTCGCAATATGCGAGCAGACCGAGGACCCTGCAACCGCAAAAGGGCTTGTAAAGCGAGAGGTTGTCCGCATAATAACACCAGGTACGGTTACCGAGGGAAGTTTACTTGTCGACGGAAAAAACAACTATCTTTGTGCCGTATATATAGACGGACTTCGCGCAGGAATTGCCCTTTGCGATATTTCCACCGCAGATGTTTATGCCACAGATTTTGCCGACGGCAATATCGATGTAAAAGTTTTAAACGAACTTGGAATATATACCCCCAGCGAGGTTATACTCAATATTCCCGCAGATAACTGCGAAACGATTAGGGACTTTGTAAATATCCGCCTTGGTGCAAGCCTTTCATCCGGCGAAAAGGCAAGATTTAAATTCGACATTGCCGTACTTTCAAATCAGTTTGGAGAAGGATTTATGCATCATACCGGAATTTCCGAAGATTCGGCGGCGCTTCCGGCACTTTGTGCACTTCTTTCATACATAACAGAAACTCAGAAGACCGATATTTCTTTTATCAACAAGCTCAATTATTACAGCAACGAGCAATTTCTTGAAATCGACATAAATACAAGAAGAAATCTTGAGCTTTGCGAAACTATGCGTTCAAAGGAAAAGAAGGGTTCTCTTTTGTGGGTGCTTGACAAAACAAAAACTGCCATGGGTGCAAGACTTTTGCGTAAATGGATAGAACAGCCCCTTGTTTCGAGAAATCTTATCGAACGCCGTCAGTCGGCAGTTTCGGAGCTTTTCAACGATATGATTACAAAGGATACCCTTGCCGAAAGACTTTCAAAGGTCAGCGACCTTGAGCGTCTTATGACAAAAATAGTCTATAACACTGCAAACGGCAGAGATCTTAAATCTCTTGAAAATACTGCAAAACAGCTTCCCGTTATCAAAACTATGCTTTCAGCCTTTTCAAGCACCGAAATGTGCGATCTTTATAATTCTATCGACACTCTTTCGGATATAGAAAAAACTATAAGCGAAGCTGTCGTTGACGAACCTCCTTTTTCGGTTCGTGAAGGCGGTATCTTCAGATCAGGCTATAATGCGGCGATAGATGAGCTTCGTTCCATGATGGGCGAGGGCGAAAGCTGGCTTGTAAAGATAGAACAGCAGGAAAGAGAAGCTACAGGTATTAAAAATCTTAAGATCGGCTACAACCGTGTTTTCGGTTACTACCTTGAAGTCACAAATTCCTACAAGGACCTCGTTCCCGACCGCTACATAAGAAAGCAGACTCTTACAGGGGCTGAAAGATATATAACAGAAGAACTTAAGGAAATGGAATCCCGTGTTCTCGGTGCAAAGGACAAGGTTACCGCCCTTGAATACGAGCTTTTCCAAAAAATAAGAGAATATATAGCAGAAAACATTTCAAGAATACGCTCAACCGCAGCGGCTCTTTCCCGTCTTGATGTTTTTGCATCTCTTGCGGATGTTGCCAAGAAAAACAACTTCGTATGTCCTGAGGTTGATTATTCCGACAAGATCTATATAAAAGACGGAAGACATCCGATCGTTGAAACTTTTTTACCCGAGGGAATGTTTATTCCTAATGATGTGGAGCTTGATAACAATTCCCGCCTTATGCTCATAACAGGCCCTAATATGGCCGGTAAATCCACATACATGCGTCAGTCGGCACTTATCGTCGTTATGGCTCAGATGGGCTCTTTTGTACCCGCAAGAGAAGCCCGGATCGGAATTGTTGATAAGCTTTTTACACGCGTCGGGGCATCCGACGATCTTGCTTCAGGTCAATCAACATTTATGCTTGAAATGACAGAAGTAGCTTACATTTTAAAAAATGCAACAAACAAGAGCTTTATCATCTACGACGAAATCGGCAGAGGTACTTCCACCTTTGACGGTATGAGTATAGCAAGAGCTGTTGCCGAATATACCGCAGGAAAAAAACTTGCGGCAAAAACTATGTTTGCAACCCATTATCATGAGCTTTGCGAACTTGAGGAAACATGCCAAGGTGTTATAAACTACAATATCGCCGCAAAAAAGCGCGGGGATGAGCTCATATTCCTGCGTAAAATCATAAAAGGTGCGGCGGACGACAGCTATGGTATTGAAGTTGCAAAGCTTGCAGGAATTCCAAAGGAAGTAACAAAAAGAGCGCAGGTAATTCTCGACAGCCTCAATGATGGCAAAAACATTCCCGAATCAAAGCTTTCTGTAAAAAAGAAGGATAACGATGACGGATTCAGAGAAATATCCATTGATGATCTCGGGAAATTCGAGGTTGCAGATAAACTCCAAAAACTCGACCTTAATACCCTAACTCCCATCGAAGCACTAACTAAGCTTTACGAACTTAAAAATCTTCTTTAAACCATCCGAAAGGCGGTGAAAAAATGGCAATAAATATACTTGACAAGCATACGGCAAATCTTATTGCCGCAGGCGAAGTTGTTGAACGGCCCGCTTCTGCCATCAAGGAAATGCTCGAAAACTCGGCCGATGCAGGCGCGACAAGAGTAACTGTCGAAATCAAAAACGGCGGCACTTCGTATTTTCGTGTAACCGACAATGGCACAGGTATGTCAAAGGAAGATCTTCCGAAAGCGGTCCTTCGCCACGCAACAAGCAAAATCGCCACCTCCGCCGACCTTTCTTCTATTGGTACATACGGCTTCCGAGGAGAGGCACTTGCTGCCATTGCCGCAGTTTGCGACCTTAAGATTCTCACAAAAAGACGCGAGGACGAATTCGGGAATGTGCTTCATATAAACTCAGGTGAAATAATCGAAAACGGACAAGCCGGCTGTCCCGACGGCACAACTATTGCCGCTTCAAATATTTTTATGAACATTCCTGCAAGACGAAAATTCTTGAAAAAAGATGTTTCGGAAGCGAATGCCTGTCTTGCCGTTACAGAAAAATTTGCTCTTTCCCGCCCCGATATTGCAGTAACCTTCATTTCCGACGGAAATATTAAGCTTCGTACCGCAGGCGACGGGATACTCAAAAACGCAATATATTCCTGCCTTGGCAAGGAATTTTCCGCAAAACTTATTCCGCTTGAATATACATACGAAGGTATCACAATTTCAGGATATATCGGAAAACCCGAAACAGCACGCCCTTCAAGAAGTATGCAGAACTTCTTTATAAACGGAAGATACATCCGCTCCGGTACGATATGTGCCGCACTGGAGGAGGGCTTCAGGGCTTTTTGTCCGACAGGAAAATTTCCCGCGGCCGTAATTTTCTGTACCCTTGATTTTTCAAGAGTTGATGTAAATATACATCCGGCAAAAACAGAAGTCAAATTTTCAGAAGAAAAGCTTGTGTTTGAAGCTGTTCTTTTTGCTGTAAGAACTGCATTAAATAAAGGCTCGTCCTATCAAGCTCCCCCAGCACAAAATACAGTCACAAATAATATTGTAACCCCTCCCCCTCAAAGCATAAATACACAAAATTTCGAAAAACCGAAGGTTTCTCCTCTCGAAATGTCAAAAGCAATAGGAATAACTCCCGAAGCTTTACCAAAGACCTCAACAGAAACCTTCAAAACAGAAGACAGAAAAAAAGAAGTACAAAACGATGTCCCATTCGGAAAAGTTCAAACGGCAGCGGAAACTGTAAAGGAAAAATCCGTTCCCGATTTTAAAAATGCTTTTTTGGGCGACAGCGAGGGACTTACAGAAAGTTCGTCTGCGAAATTCTCCGAGGAAATGTTTGTAAAAGCATCTATACCTGTCGAGAATATGGATATCTTTGCTCCTCCGAAAAAGGAAGAAGTAAAAAATGAAGCAGAAAAAGAGCTTTCGGAAGAACAGGTATCCTTCGAGCTCCCCGAAGAAAAACAAGATAAAATCTCTTTCCGTGTTATAGGCGAATGTTTTGATTCGTTCATTCTTGTCGAAAAGGATGATGTTCTTTATATCATCGACAAGCACGCCGCCCATGAAAGAATTATTTATGAAGAGATTAAAAATGCGGATGTTTCGGGTTCTCAAACGCTTCTTGAACCTGTACGAATTCCGCTGACCACTGAAGAATTTTCTGTTATAACCGAGAATTCCGATTATTTTAAAAATACCGGTTTCTCTTTTGACTCTTTCGGAACAAGCACACTTCTTGTTAGAGCATATCCTATGATGCTTGACAAAAAAGACCTCCCGGACATATTCTCTGCCCTTGCCGCAAAGCTTTCGGAAGGAAACGGCAATGCCGCAGGAGATCTCTTTGACAGAGCCTTGTTTTCGGCGGCATGCAAAGCGGCAGTCAAGGCGGGACAGCGAAACTCTCATCTGCAGGATGAATATATTGCTCAAAAGATATTTTCTTCCGAAGCAATTTTATATTGTCCGCACGGAAGACCGGTCATTACAGAATTTACTAAAGAAAAAATGTACCGCACTTTTAAGCGTACATAAATATATACTGAAAGGAATCAGCAATGTACAAACTTATCAAACAGGAAGGCAGAGCTCGCCTCGGCGAATTTGAAACCGTTCACGGCACAATCAAAACACCCGTATTTATGAATGTCGGAACCTCAGCCGCAATTAAAGGCGGTGTTTCAACAGGCGATCTTATGAATATAAAATGTCAGGTCGAGCTTTCAAATACATATCATCTTCATATCCGTCCGGGCGATGAACTTATTAAAGAGCTCGGCGGTCTTCATAAGTTTTTCAACTGGGAAGGACCGATTCTTACCGACAGCGGCGGATTTCAGGTTTTCTCTCTTGCAAAGCTTCGAAAAATAACCGAAGATGGCGTATATTTTAATTCCCATATGGACGGCAAGAGAATTTTTATGGGGCCGAGAGAAAGTATGAGAATTCAGGCAAATCTTGGATCTACTATTGCTATGGCTTTTGACGAATGTGTTGAAAACCCTGCCGAATACAAATATGCTAAAAATTCCAGCGACAGAACCGTCCGCTGGCTCAAGATATGCAAAGAAGAAATGGAAAAGCTCAAAAAAGAGCCTGATGCGGTAAACCCCAATCAGCTTCTTTTCGGCATCAATCAGGGAAGCACATATCACGATCTTCGTGAAAAAAATATGAAAGAAATTGCAGAACTTGACCTTGACGGATATGCAATCGGCGGACTTGCTGTCGGAGAATCTGCGGATGTTATGTATGACATTATAGATACAGTAGAACCGCATATGCCTAAAGATAAACCGAGATACCTTATGGGTGTAGGAACCCCCGTAAACATTCTTGAAGCGGTTTACAGAGGAATTGATTTCTTTGACTGCGTTATGCCTTCAAGAAATGCAAGACACGGCAATCTTTTCACCTGGGCAGGTCATATGAATCTCAACAACAACAAATACGAGCGTGACCCCCGCCCCATTGATGCGGAATGTGACTGTCCTGCTTGTAAACGCTACTCGAGAGCATATATAAGACATCTTTTCAAAGCCCGCGAAATTCTCGGTATGCGTCTTTGCGTACTTCACAATCTTTACTTCTATAACACCCTTATGGAAAAGATAAGAGAAGCTCTTGCGGAAGGCAGATATGAAAGCTTCTACCGCGAAATGAGAGAACGCCTTGCAAAACGCGTTGATGATTGATAAGTCTTAAAGTTTTTGAGTTTTTTGTTCATCATCAATTCACAATTAAATGATATTATAAAGCTTGTTTATTATTTTAACTATCGGAGGACTAATATGAATTATCTCAATTTTATTCTTGACGGAACAACACCTGCACCCGAGGCAGCTTCAGGCGGTCTTATGGCTACAATTATGAGCTTTCTCCCTTTCCTTCTTCTTATTCCTGTTTTCTATTTCTTTATGTACAGACCTCAGAAGAAGCAGGAAAAAGAAACTGCTGAAATGCGCAACAACCTTATGATCGGCGATGAAATCACTACAATCGGCGGTATTATGGGAAAGATCGTAAAAGTAAAGGACGAATATATCGTTATCGAAACAGGCGCTGACAGAACAAAGATAAAGTTCAAAAAGACAGCTATTGCAACAGTTGACAAGAAAGCAAACAGCGATGAAAAGAAAGGCTCATCCTTTAAAGTTTCTGCTGCAAAGGCAAAAGAAGAAACAAAACCCGAAGAAAAAGCTGAATAATTATTCTAAAACAAAAATTTCCGAATATGTTATATCAAAAGATATTTCATATTCGGAGTTTTTTATGCCAAAATCTAAAAATGTACCATCTCTTTCTTCAAACAAGCGTAAAAAATCAAAAGGCGAACAGCTAAATGTATTTCAGGCAATTATTCCGTCTGTTGCAATCGGAGTTGCTGTTTTCTTTTTGACGGCGCTTGTTTTTTCCTTCATTCTTTCAAAGCTTTCGGATCCCGACAGCCTGATGGGAATCTCGGCAATACTTCTGAGCGTTATTTGCGGTATGAGCTGCGGTATAACATCTTGCAGGCTCACAAAAAGACCTATGCCCTACAGTATCGTTTGCGGACTTATAATGGTTCTTATATATCTTATCATCTCTTTATTTTTTACCCCTGGCGATTTTCCTCAAGGTATGGTTTTTAAAACAATATCTGTCGCAGCACTTCCGTTATCTTCTTTTATTGGAGCTTTTACCGTCAGAAACGATAGAAAAGACCGCCGTAGAAACAAATAAATCATCCGCTTATAAACGGATGATTTAAGTTTAATCATATTGCGGAAATTTAACACTTACGCTTTTTTGAGGAGTAAATTTATCTAAAATTGCGTCGGTTACATAAACGAATCCGTCTGTTTTACAGAATATTGCTTCAAACTGATATATCCCGGATGAATAGAATTCCAAAGCCTTTTCATACCCCATAACAAAAAGAGCAGTTGAAAGAGCGTCTGCCAAAGCTCCGTCCTCAGATATCACAGCAACCGAAGAAAGATCTGAATCCGACGGATATCCGGTTCTTCTGTCGAAAATGTGATGGTATTTAACACCGTCTTTTTCAAAGAATCTTTCGTAACTTCCCGAAACCGAAACCGTTTTATCCGAAACAAAAACCTTTCCGATAATTTCGGATGAGTCATCAAAGGGATTTTTTATTCCCACATCCCATCCACCGTCAGTTTCTTTTGAAGTGCCGATAACGGTAACATTTCCACCAAGCGACACTGCGGCATTTTCAATTCCCCTGCTTTTCAGCATTTCGCAGACTTTTTGTCCCGCATAGCCTTTTGCGATTGCACCAAGGTCGATAAGGATATCTGGGTTTTGAGAAACTATTCCGTCATCAGAAAAAGTTATATTTTCATATCCGCAATTCGAAAGCTCCTTGATGATTTTTTCATTATCGGGAACTTTCTGTTTTTCTCCGTTGACATCCCACAGTTTTATAATACTGCCGAGGGTATAATCGAAAAACCCGCCGGTGTTTTGTGAAATGGCGTCTGCTTTTTCAAGAAGGTTTTTTGTTTCGTCTGAGATTTTTTTATTTTCGGAAAAAAGATTTTGAATTTCCGAGCCCTCGTAAGTTGCAGAAAATATTTTTTCGATACGAAGAACTTCGTTTTTTAAATCCGATAAGATCTTCTCGTCATTGCAATCCGCAATAACAAAAGCGTATGTGTCCATAACAAAAAAATCACTTCTCTTATATCCCGCTTTGGAACACGCACACAGCAAAAACGAAAAAGCCAAGAGCAATAAACAACCTGTTTTTCTCATAAATATCATCCTTTGCGATAATACGGATTATTGCTTTTTTCGTTTTTTACCGTTGTCGAAGGTCCGTGACCGGGGTAAAGAGCATAGTTTTCGGGGTAATCCAAAATTCTGTTGAGCGAGGTTAATATAGAATTATACGAGCCACCCGGAAAATCACATCTTCCTATGCCTTCCGCAAAAACCGTATCTCCCGTAAAAATACATTCTTCTTTTTCAGAGATATAGCAAACTCCGCCGGGAGTATGACCGGGTACTTCTATAACATTTAGGGAAACATTTCCGAAAGTTATCCTGCTGCCTTCAGAAACCTCTTCCGACTCACCTGAAAAGATAAATATGTCCCCCATATATCCCGAAAGATTTAAAGCCGGGTCTTTGAGCGCTTTTTTATCGTGGCAGCCGATATAAACCTTTGCACCCGTTTTTTTATAAAGTTCATTAAGTGCGAGCATATGGTCAAAATGTGCGTGTGTTATAAGAATACAAGAAACCTCAAGCCCAAGACTTTCAGTTTCTTGCAAAATCCTGCCGACATTGTCGGCAGGATCAATAACTGCACACTTTTTGTTTTCTGCATCTTCGAGAATATAACAATTAGTCCCGAGAGCACCCAAATTAAGTGTTTTTATATTCATATCATTTCAAAAGCTTTGCGATTGCTTCTTCGATGTTTGCAAGCATTTGTGTATACTTTTCAAGCTTCGCCTTTTCGCCGTCAATAACAGCCGCTGGCGCCTTTGCAACAAACTCGTTGTTGGAAAGCTTTTTGTTTACACGCTCGATTTCGGATATGGTTGTTGACTTTTCCTTTTCAAGTCTTGCCTTTTCTTTTTCGATATCAATAATTTCAGCCATAGGAATAAAGAGCTTTGCGGAGTCTGTAACTATAGATACCGCTGTATCGTCATCGCATCCGTCTGCAAGGACAACCTCAGAAGCACCTGCAAGTTTTTCAAAGAACACTGCAGTTGAAGTATTAAAGCTTTCCTTGTAATCGGAAACGATTATAAGCTTCGCCTTCTTTGAGGGGGGAACATTCATTTCCGCTCTGCGAAGTCTTATTGCACCGATAGCATCGATCACCTTATCAAGATTTGCCGCATCTGATGCAAAGTCAAACTTTTCATCATACAAAGGCCAATCCGCAATGATAAGGGGATTTTCGGAAATTGCAAGAGTCTGCCATATTTCTTCGGAAATATAAGGCATATAAGGATGGAGAAGCTTGAGAGTGTTGGAGAGCACATATGTGATAACCTGCTGTGCGGTTTTGTTTGTTTCTGTGCCCTTTGCGAAAAGTCTGGGCTTTACAAGTTCAATATACCAGTCGCAGAAGTAATCCCAGATGAAGTCATAAAGCTTCTTTGCCGCAACGCCGAGTTCAAATTTATCAAGATTGGATGTCATTTCCTTTATTGTTGTATTAAGATGGGAAAGTATCCATTTATCTTCGAGCTCAAGCTTTTCGGGTATTTCCGCTTTTGTATCGTCGTCAAGATTGAGAAGTACAAATCTTGCCGCATTCCAGATCTTGTTTGCAAACGCACGGGATGCTTCAACCTTCTTATCGGAGTATCTCATATCGTTTCCGGGGGAGTTACCTGTAATAAGAGTAAATCTCAAAGCGTCCGCACCGTATTTGTCGATAACTTCGAGGGGATCTACGCCGTTGCCGAGAGATTTTGACATCTTTCTTCCGAGCTCATCTCTTACAAGACCGTGAATAAGAACCGTATCAAAGGGTTCTTTACCTGTGTGTTCAACGCCGGAGAATATCATTCTCGATACCCAGAATGTGATAATATCATAACCTGTTACAAGAGTTGATGTGGGATAATACTTCTCAAGATCTTCTGTTTGCTCAGGCCAGCCGAGAGTAGAGAAAGGCCAAAGAGCCGAGGAGAACCATGTATCAAGCACATCCTCATCCTGACGCATAGGCTTTCCGCATTTGGGACAAACCTCAACATCGGTTTTTGATACTTCCATATATCCGCAGGTGTCGCAGTAATATGCAGGAATTCTATGTCCCCACCAAAGCTGGCGGGAGATACACCAGTCATGGATATTTTCCATCCAGTTGAAATATTTCTTTGACTGATTTTCGGGAATGAATTTTATTGTTCCGTCACGAACGATATCGATCGCAGGCTTTGCAAGGGGTTCCATCTTTACGAACCACTGGTCGGAAATAAGGGGTTCAACGGTAGTTCCGCATCTGTAACATTCGCCGACATTATGAACTGTAGGCTCAACCTTTACAAGAACTCCCATTTCTTCAAGTTCTTCAACTATCTTCTTTCTTGCCTCATATCTGTCCATACCGCAGAAGTGAACTGCGATTTCGTTCAATGTGGCATCATCATTCATAACATTGATCTGTTCAAGATCGTGTCTTTGACCAACAAGGAAGTCGTTGGGGTCATGAGCGGGAGTAATCTTAACACAGCCCGTACCCTTTTCAATATCAGCATATTCATCTGTGATAATCGGGATCTCTCTGTTCACAAAGGGAACCACAACGCACTTTCCTACAAGAGCTTTGTATCTGTCATCCTCGGGGTTGACCGCGACTGCAGTATCACCGAAAAGTGTTTCGGGTCTTGTTGTGGCAACAACAACATATTCGTCAGAATCTTTGACAAAATACTTGATGTGCCAGTAAAAACCGTTCTGTTCGGGATTGTCAACTTCAGCATCAGAAAGCGCTGTCTTACATCTGGGGCACCAGTTTGCAATTCTGTGGCCTCTGTATATAAGCCCTTTGTCGTAAAGGTTTACAAAAACCTCTTTAACTGCCTTTGAACAACCTTCGTCCATCGTAAATCTTTCTCTTGTCCAGTCGCAGGAGCAACCAAGCTTTTTAAGCTGGTTTATAATACGGTTACCGTACATTTCCTTCCACGCCCAGACTCTTTCAAGGAACTTTTCTCTACCGAGATCGTATCTCGTAAGGTTTTCTTCCTTGCGAAGCATTTCTTCGACTTTGATCTGTGTTGCAATACCCGCATGGTCAGTACCGGGCACCCAAAGTGCGTCAAAGCCGTTCATTCTCTTGTAACGGATAAGGATATCCTGAAGTGTATCATCAAGAGCATGACCCATATGAAGCTGACCTGTTACATTAGGCGGGGGTATAACGATAGAATAGGGCTTTCCTTTCTTACCCGAAGGTGTAAAATAGCCTCCATTTTCCCACATTTCATAGATTCTGTCTTCTGTGCCATGGGGATTATACTGTTTTTCAAGTTCTTTTGCCATGATTTTCTCCTGTATATTTATTTCATATTAAACTTTTTACAATATATTATTATAACATTACAATTTATCAAAGTCAATAAGAAACTGCCATTATTTCCCCTTTATTTTGCTGTTGACAAATGGCAAAAATACGGATATAGTATATTTAGAAAAATGATGATGGAATTTTTTTCAAAAAGGCGGAACTTTTTTGAAAAACCGTCGTCTAAACACTTAATTCGAATAAAAAGGAGACAAAAAATGAAAAAACTTTTACTCTGCCTCATCGCAGGCGCAATGGTGCTGACTATGGCAGCTTGTACTACACCCGTAGTTGAAAACGAAGGCGAAAATGAAGCCGAAAACAACACAGACAACGAATTCGTATATGATGCTGAAGGCGAAGACGAAACAGGAAACGAAGCTGAAACCGACGGTGAAACTCTCGGCGCAAAGCTTGCTGGAATCTTTAAGGCAAATGCGGCTGACGCTGAAAGCGCAGAAGCTCTTGCAAATAAGATCGTTGAAGAAGCAGCTCTTCCCTTCGGTCCTATGGTAATGCCTATGGAAGAAGGCTATCTCGCAGGCTTTGACAACTTCGAAGTTCGTGGCTTTACAGAATGTGCAGCTTTTGCTCCTATGATCGGCTCTATCCCCTTCGTAGGTTATGTTTTCGAACTTCCTGAAGACGCTGATGTTGAAGCTTTCAAGAAGGATCTTTCCGACAATGCAAATCTCAGATGGAACATCTGTGTAACAGCTGATGAAATGGTTGTTGAAAACGAAGGCAATACCGTATTCTTCGTAATGTGCCCCGCTTCTGTTGAAGAAGCTCCCGCTGACGAAGGAATGGCTCTTTAATCGGAGGACATAAATTTGTTATTTTCCGGAATACCGTTTCTGTTCTTCTTTTTCCCTTGTGTTCTGATACTGTATTATCTTGCACCGAAAAGCCTTAAAAACTCTGTGCTTCTTATATCCAGTCTATTCTTTTATGCATGGGGAGAACAGAAATATGTGATATTGTTTGCAATATCTATTTTATGCGGATATGTTTTCGGATTGCTTATTGAAAACACACGGGGAAAGGCCTTAAAAAGGCTTTTCCTCGTTCTTTCTGTAACGCAAAACCTTGCATTTCTGTGTTATTTCAAATACGCCGATTTCTTTATTTCGAATTTTAATGCGGCAACAGGTCTTTCTGTTCCTCTTTTAAGAACAGTTCTTCCCATCGGCATAAGCTTTTACACCTTCCAGATTCTCAGCTATACTGTCGATGTATATAGAGGCGATGTAAAAGCTCAAAGAAACCCTGTTGACCTCGGCGCATACATTTCGATGTTTCCCCAGCTTATTGCAGGACCCATCGTCCGTTATTCTGATGTTGAAAAACAGCTTAAGGACCGCACTCACAGTATGGCAAAAACATCCCTTGGTGTAAGACGCTTTACGATCGGTCTTGCTAAAAAAGTTCTTCTGGCAAACCGTCTGGGCGAGCTTTGCGATATGTTCAGAGCAAGCGGCGAGCAGTCGGTTGTATTTTACTGGGTTTATGCTGTAAGCTATTGTTTGCACATCTATTTCGACTTTTCGGGATACAGCGATATGGCAATCGGTCTTGGGCATATGTTCGGTTTTGATTTTATTGAGAATTTTAACTACCCTTTCATCTCAAAAAGTGTTACCGAGTTCTGGAGAAGATGGCATATGTCGCTCGGATCATGGTTCAGAGATTATGTATATATTCCGATGGGCGGAAACCGTGTTCCCAAATGGCGTCAGATCATAAACATTTCAACCGTATGGATGCTGACAGGCTTCTGGCACGGCGCAAACTGGAATTTTATTTTGTGGGGAGTATATTTCGCAATACTTCTTATGATAGAAAAATTCTTCCTGATGAAATACCTGAAAAAATCAAAAATCATCAGCAGAATATATCTTCTTATTGTCGTTATCATAAGCTTCTTGATATTCAACGCTACAGATGTAAAGCAGGCATGGGTGGATACTGTTTCGATGTTCGGATTCGGAAATTTGCCCGTCTTTTCGGCAGAAACTCTTTATTATATCAGAAGCTACGGCATAACTTTGATTATAGCAATATTCGGTGCTACCCCCGCAGCTAAGATACTTGCGGAAAAAGCTGATAAAAACGAGGGTATTCTTAAAGTTAAAAACGCCCTTGAATGTGTTGTGATACCCGCAATTCTGGTTATTTGTACCGCTTTTCTTGTTGACGGTTCATTTAATCCGTTCCTTTATTTCAGATTTTAAGGAGATAAGAGTATGAATAACAACATAAAAAACATTATACTTCCCTTGATCTGTGCTTTATTTATCGGCTTCTTTTCCGCCGCATTCTTGCTGAAAGGAGAAACCGAATATTCAAATTCCGAACGCAGATATCTTGCGAAATTCCCTGAACTTACATTCGAAACGATAAGTAAACAGGATGACAATTTTATGGATCATTTCGAAACCTACAGCCTTGATCAGTTTCCTCTCCGCGACGGAATGAGAACTATAAAGGCCCTTTCGGAATATTTCATTTTCGGAAAGCTTGACAACAACGGGTATTATATGCAAAATGGACATATTTCAAAAAAAGAATACCCGCAGAATGACAAGATGCTTGACTATGCTGCAGGAAAAATCAATTCTGCTGTCGAAAAATATATGAAGGACAAAGGCTGTAATGTCTATTTCTCGCTTATTCCCGACAAGAATGTTTTTCTTGCCGATAAACGCGGCGTACTTTCGCTTGATTATGCGAAATTCGAAAGCGATATTTTAGGCAGACTTGATAATGTCAAATATATTGATGTGTTTGATATGCTCAGTGCCGACGATTTTTATTATACCGACCAGCACTGGAAACAGGAAAATATTATACCTATAGCTTCTGCTATCTCTCAAGGTATGGGGAATACTTTAAAAGACGCTTACGAAACCGTAAAATTGGATGTTCCGTTTTACGGCACATATTACAGCCAGGCGGCAATCCCCTCAAAGCCCGATGAGATAAAATATCTTACAAACGAAACTATAAAAAGCTGTACTGTAAAGCGTATGAACGACCTTGGTGCTATGGTAGATATGGATATGTATGTTCTTGAAAAAACAAAAGGACTCGATCCGTATGAAATGTACCTCGGCGGCACTCAGGCTTTTATTACCATTGAAAATCCGAATTCCGCAACCGACAAGGAGCTTGTTATTTTCCGAGACTCCTTCGGAAGCAGTCTTGCTCCTTTACTTGCCGAAAGCTACAAAAAGATAACTGTTGTTGATTTCAGATATATCGTTGGCGATATTGCCTGTTCTCTTATCGATTGGGACAGCACTGACGATGTGCTTTTTATGTACAGTACAATAATTTTAAACAACAGCACTTCAATGAAATAAAAAAATAACGGAAAAGACCTTTTTAAGGTCTTTTTTCGTTTTAAAAGTTCTTATTGCTCTTGTATTTTTTTGAAATTATGGTAAAATAATTTATTATCGGTCGTTTTACGGCATATCCCTTAGAAAAGAGGTTTTTAAAAGTGAGATTAAAACAGTTTAAAGCAGAATCTAAAAAGCTCCTTGATTTGATGATAAATTCAATTTATACAAACAAGGAAATATTTCTCCGTGAGCTTATAAGCAATTCAAGCGATGCTATTGATAAGCTCCGTTTCAAGAGTCTGACCGACGAGTCTGTTAAAATTTCGGCGTCAGAGCTTCGTATTCTTCTTACTATCGACAAGGATGCAAGAACAATCACAATCTCCGACAACGGTATCGGTATGACAAAGGAAGAACTCGAAAACAATTTGGGAACCATCGCAAAAAGCGGAAGTCTTGATTTCAAAAAGGAAAACAAGGATGAGTCGATTGACATTATAGGTCAGTTCGGCGTAGGCTTTTATTCGGCATTTATGATTGCTTCGAAAGTATCGGTTACAAGCCGTGCATTTGGCGAAGACAAGGCGTATGTATGGCAAAGCGAAGGAGCTTTGGGTTATACTATTGAAGAAGCGTCAAAAGATACCGTCGGAACAGATATCGTACTTACAGTTAAAGAAGACACAGAAAACGAAAACTATTCCCGTTTTCTTGAAGAATACGGTATCGTTGAAATCGTTAAAAAATACAGTGATTATGTACGGTATCCTATAATGATGGAACGCACAAAAAGCCGTATGAAAGACCGTCCGGAGGATGCTGACGAGAATTATAAAAACGAATATGAAACATACAGGGAACTTGAAACATTAAACAGTATGATTCCTTTGTGGAAACGCAAAAAATCCGATGTTTCGGATGATGAATATACGCAATTTTATAAGGACACCTTCTATGACTACGAAGCACCTGCAAAGGTTATAAAAACCGAATCCGAAGGTCTTGTAAGCTATACATCGCTTCTTTTTATTCCCTCCCACGCGCCCTTTGATTTTTACAGCAAAGAGTATAAAAAAGGGCTTGCACTTTATACTTCCGGCGTTATGATAATGGAAAAATGTGCCGATCTTCTTCCTGACTATTTCAGCTTTGTAAGAGGTGTTGTAGACAGCGCAGATTTAAGCCTTAATATCAGCCGCGAAATACTCCAAAAAGACCATCAGCTTAAAACCATAAGCAAAAACATAGAGAAAAAGATAAAAAATGAGCTGTCTTTGATGCTTGTAAATGAAAGAGAAAAATACGAGGAATTTTTCAAAGCCTTCGGCAGAATGTTAAAATTCGGAGTTTATTCCGATTACGGTATGAACAGAGAAAAGCTTCAGGATCTTCTGATTTTCTATTCTGCCAAACAGGAGAAAATGATTACTCTTGATGAATATGTTTCTTCGATGCCCGAAGGACAGAAATATATCTATTTTGCCGCAGGCGACAGTGCTGAAAGACTTGCAAAGCTCCCGAGTGCCGAGGCTGTTACCGATCACGGATATGATCTTCTTTTATGTACCGAGGATATCGACGAATTCTGTTTGCAGATGTTGAGAAACTATAAGGAAAAGGACTTTAAAAACATCGGAACCGGCGATCTCGGACTCGAAACAGACGAAGAAAAAGAAGAACTCAAAAACGCATCCGAAGAAGCAAAGTCCCTCTTCGACCTTATGAAAAACACTCTTAAAGACAAGGTTTGCGACATCCGTCTCTCGTCAAAGCTCAAAGAGCATCCGGTGAGTCTTTCATCCGACGGCCCCGTTTCAATAGAAATGGAAAAAGTGCTTAAAAATATGCCCGGAAGCGAAGGAATGATAAGTGCAAAAGTGCTTGAGCTCAACGCCAACCATAAGATTTTTGAAACACTCAAAAACGCAAATGAAAGCGGTGATTTCGAAAAGGTTGAAAAATACACAAAGCTTTTGTATAACCAGGCTCTTCTCATTGAAGGCCTCAAGATCGACGATCCTATAGAATACGCAAAGGCTGTTTGCGAACTTATGAACTGAAAAAAGGGAGCCGAGGCTCCCTTTTTTATTTTGCAAGGCTTTCTGCCACTTCTTTAAATATAAGGGACGGATGCAAATTCCTTTCCCCGTTCCCGTCACAAAGAACAGTTACCGCATACTTTGGCTCGTCTGCGGGAAAATATCCCGAAAACCAAGAATGTATAACCTCTTTACCATCCTTTATTTGTCCGCTTTGGGCAGTTGCGGTTTTCCCGCCGCAAGGCACATTTTCATTTTTCACTCTGTAACCCGTACCGTTATTTACACACGATTCAAGCATACTGCGAAGAGCCGCAACCGTATTCGGAGAAAGAATTCTTTCTTTTTTTTCTGTTTCGCTATACTGTTCTTCCCCCTCCGAAACAAGCTTTTGGACAAGCACCGGCTCTTTAAAATATCCCGTTGCCGCACACATCATAACCGTATTCATTTCAATGGGACTTAAAAGAATTTTCCCCTGCCCAACCGCCGTATTTGCCGCATCCGTAAGGCTTATTTCTCCTTCAGGCAAAACACCCTTTGATACAGGAACTTTGTCTATATATGAGCTTTTTGAAACACCCATCTTTTTTGCCATATCAATAACTTCCTCAACCCCGTATTCAAGAACAAGAGAAATAAAATACGGATTGCATGACTGCGAAAATGCTTCACGCATTTTTATTTTTCCATGACCGTCTTTCTTATGACAGCTTATTTTATTTCCTTGAACTTCTATATAACCGGTACATTCGTATTCCCTATCAACAAGCGAAATATCCTTTTCAAGAAAAGCTGCCGCCACAACTGTTTTAAAAACAGACCCCGGCGTATAACCTAAAAAAGCACGATTTAAAAATTCCCCTTTGTCAGAAGTTAAAAACGGTACAACATCAGAGATATTGTATGTGGGTTTTGAAACACTTGCAAGTATCTCCCCGCTTCTGATATTCTGAACCACTACCGCTCCCATTTCAAGTTCTGTTTCACATATTTTTTCTACCGTTTTTTGCATCTCCGAATCTATCGTAAGGTAAATGCCGTTTTCTTCACAATATCCGTCATCATATATCTCTGTTTTGAAATCACCCAGTTCTGCGCCTTTTGCATTTGCTGTATATCTTGCAAAAACATCCTTTTTTTCATTCTGCAAGAACTCGTCATACACTTTTCTTATGCCGCTGACGCCTACTCCGTCAGAATTCGAGTAGCCTGTAATATGGCACAAAAAATCAGTATCGGGAACACTATACAATTTATAACATCTTATCCCCTCTCCCTCGCAGGGCTTTTTTGTAACCGTTACAAAAGGTACAGATGAAAACATTTTTTCGAAATAGTATGATGCTTCGTTTTGGGAAATTTTTGATAACATTTCCGAACATTCTTCATAGTTTTTCTGCGGCATTTCCGAAGGATCTATAAAAACAGCGTATAAATCATTCTCAAGGTCGGTAAGATCGCCGTTTCTGTCGAAAATAAAACCGCATCTTTTTGCTATATCTATTTTTCTAGAATACTGGCCGGAAAGAACTGTCTGGGCAAAAGAACCGTGTGTTGATATTGTGTAAAGTCTGGCACTCATCAAAAGCATAGCAGAAAGAAACAAAAAATAAAGCAGGCAAAGTCTTTTTTTGTGCATATTAACCCCCTTCAAAATACTGTCATTCTTATTATTTACTTTTTTGCGGTTTTTAATAATTTTTTGCCTTTTTTCTCTTGACGAAAACCATCATTTTATGTATAATATATTTGTATTTTAATTGCAGCTGCTACTGACGGAAATAAGCGGTTTAACGCTATGGAACAGCTTGCAAACAAATGCCGACCGTCTGGGCAGTTCTATCATCCTTTTTTCTACGGATAGAACTGCCCTTTTTTGTTTGTAATTTGCAAATTGGAGGTTTTTATGAAAAAAATCGGTATTATTATGGGAAGCGACAGCGATCTCCCTATAGTTACAAAAGCTGTTGATGTATTAAAGGAACTTGATATTCCTTTTGAAGTTCATGTTTATTCAGCTCACAGAACACCCGTTGAAGCCCGTGATTTTGCCGTAAATGCAAGGCAAAACGGTTTTGGTGCAATCATCGCCGCAGCAGGAATGGCAGCTCACCTTGCAGGCGCTATCGCCGCAAATACAACTCTTCCTGTTATCGGCATTCCCTGCAAATCCTCCAATCTTGAAGGAATGGATGCACTTTTATCTACAGTTCAGATGCCTACAGGTATTCCTGTTGCAACCGTTGCGATCAACGGCGGTGCAAACGCCGCACTTTTGTGTGCGCAGATACTTGCACTTGAAGATAAGGCTCTCGCCGAAAAGCTCGATGCAAAAAGAGCCTCTGATGCTAAAAAAGTTCTTGAAAAAGATCTTTTGATCTCTTCTCAATTTTAAAATAATTTTTAACACATAAAGGAGAACATAATCATGGAAAAGAAACTTGTTTACACAGGCAAAACCAAGGATGTTTACGCTCTTGACAACGGCAACTACCTTCTCAAATTCAAAGATGACTGTACAGGCAAAGACGGCGTTTTTGATCCCGGAGAAAACTCTGTAGGCCTTACAATCGAAGGTGTTGGCGATGTTAATCTTCGTATGTCCATATATTTCTTCGAAAAGGTCAATGCTGCAGGAATTCTCACTCACTATGTAAGTGCAGATCTTGCAAACACAACAATGGAAGTTCTTCCCGCAAAGGTTTTCGGCAAAGGTCTTGAAGTTATCTGCCGTCACAAGGCAGTCGGAAGCTTCTACCGCCGTTACAGCGATTATATCGAAGAAGGCGCAGATCTTCCCGCTTATGTTGAAATGACATTCAAGAATGACGAAAAGGGCGATCCCCTCGTTACAAAAGACGGTCTTGTAGACCTTGGCGTTATGACTGAAAAGCAGTATGACGATATGAAAGCTATGACTCAGAAAATCACTCAGATCGTAGCTGATGACCTCAAGGAAAAAGGACTTATCCTTTACGATATCAAATTCGAATTCGGTTATGACAAAGACGGCAATGTAATGCTCATCGATGAAATCGCCTCCGGCAATATGCGCGTATATAAAAACGGCGAATATATCGATCCTATGACACTTTCTGAACTCTTCTTTGCATAAACAGAAACTGTAACCCTAAAGAGGAGGAAAATATGGGAGGATTTTTTGGAATCACATCAAAGCAGGAATGTCTTGCAGATGTGTTTTTCGGCGTGGACTATCATTCCCACCTCGGCACACGCAGAGGCGGACTTGCGGCCTACGATAAAAAAATCGGTCTTCAAAGAAAGATCCATAACATCGAGAACTCTCCGTTCCGTACAAAATTCGAGCATATCTTCGAGGAAATGAAAGGTACTTCCGCCATCGGCTGTATCAGCGATTCTGATCCCCAACCGATGCTCATCCGTTCCCATCTCGGAACATTTGCTATCTGTATCGTCGGAGCGATCACAAATTCGGAAAAGCTTATCGACACATATCTTTCCGCATCTTTCGGTCATTTTGATGCGATGACAGGCGGAGCTGTAAATTCAACAGAGCTTACAGCCGCTCTTATCACACAAAAAACCGATTTTATGGAAGGAATCAAATTTGTTCAGGAATCTATCGAAGGAAGCATTTCGCTTCTCATTCTGAAACAAGACGGAAGTATTATAGCCGCCCGCGACAAATACGGAAGAACTCCGGTTCTTATAGGAAAAAACGATGACGGATTTTGCGTTTCATTTGAATCGTTTGCTTATAAGAAACTCGGTTATGATGATTTTAAAGAGCTCGGTCCCGGCGAAATAGTCGAACTTACACCGGAAAGTATAACTCAGCTTGCACAGCCCGGAGAGGATATGCGAATATGTGCATTTCTTTGGTCATATTACGGATATCCCAATTCGAATTACGAAGGCAGAAATGTTGAGTGTATGCGATACAAAAACGGTGCCATTATGGCTGAAGCCGATATGGCAAACAATATGACCGACGGTATTGATTATATATGCGGTGTTCCCGATTCAGGTACACCTCACGCCATCGGTTATTCGGGTAAAAGCGGAATTCCTTTTGCAAGACCGTTTATAAAATATACACCCACATGGCCCAGAAGCTTTATGCCAAAAAACCAGCTCGACAGAAATAAAGTCGCAAAGATGAAGCAGATTCCCGTACACGAACTTATACAGGACAAAAAGCTCCTTTTTGTTGATGACTCGATAGTTCGTGGAACTCAGCTTCAGGAAACGGTTGAATTTCTTTATAACAACGGTGCAAAGGAAGTACATATGCGTTCAGCTTGTCCTCCTATTATGCACAATTGCAAGTATCTGAATTTCTCAAACAGCAAAAGTGAAAAGGAACTTATTGCCCGCAGAATCATACTCGAACTTGAAGGTGAAGAGGGCGAAAAGTATATGGACGAATATATCGATCCCACAACCGAGCGCGGAAAAGCTTTGAGAAAGGCTTTGTGCGAAAAGTTCAATTTTGATTCTGTAGAGTATCAATCGCTCGACGGTCTTATTGAAGCTATCGGGCTTCCGAAATGCAAGCTTTGCACATATTGCTGGAACGGCAAGGAATCAAACTGATCTAAACATCGCAAAGAGGGACTCTGTCCTTCTTTTGTGGGTTTTATAAGAATTTTTTTCAAACCCGATTTCTATCGGAATAAGAGTATTGAAAGGAAAAATTATTATGCATAACAATTCTAAATCCGACAGCTACGCAGCAGCGGGCGTTGATATTACAGCAGGCTACCGTGCGGTAGAACTTATGAAGCAGCATATCGCAAGAACAACAACTTCCGCTTGCATTTCCGGCATCGGAGGTTTCGGCGGTCTCTTCGAACTTGATCTTAAAGGCATCGAAAATCCTGTTCTTGTAAGCGGCACAGACGGCGTTGGCACAAAGCTCAAGCTCGCTTTCCTTATGGACAAGCACGATACTGTTGGTATCGACTGTGTTGCTATGTGTGTAAACGATATCATCTGCGCAGGTGCAAGACCCCTCTTTTTCCTTGACTACATCGCTTGCGGCAAGAATGTCCCTGAAAAGATAGCTGCTATCGTATCGGGCGTTGCAGAGGGCTGTGTTCAGTCGGGCGCTTCTCTTATCGGCGGCGAAACTGCGGAAATGCCCGGTTTCTATCCTGTTGACGAATACGACCTTGCAGGTTTTTCTGTAGGTGTTGTTGATAAATCAAAGATTCTTGATAACTCCAAAATCACAGCGGGAGATGTTATCATAGCACTTCCTTCGAGCGGTGTTCATTCAAACGGCTTTTCTCTTGTAAGAAAGGTTTTTGATGTTGAAAATGCAGATATCAAAAAGCCTGTTGCAGAACTTGGCGGCAAATCTGTGGGCGAAACACTTCTCACACCCACAAAGATATATGTAAAGCCTATGCTTGCACTCTTTGATGAAATCACAGTTAAGGGTGTTTCCCACATCACAGGCGGAGGATTCTTTGAAAATATTCCCAGAAGCCTTCCCGCAGGATTCGGTGCAAACATCTGCAAGAACGACATCAAAGTTCTCCCCATCTTCGACCTTATTGCAAAAGCCGGAAATGTTCCCGAGCGCGATATGTTCAACACATACAATATGGGCGTTGGTATGAGCATCACAGTTGACAAGAATGATGCAGACAAAGCTCTTGAAATACTCAAAGCAAACGGAGAAGACGCTTATATCGTCGGCGAAGTTATAAAATCCGACGATGCTTGTATCATCAAGTAATAAGGGCGGTGTTTTCATTGAAAACAGCAAATATAGCTGTCCTTGTGTCGGGCGGCGGAACAAACCTTCAGGCACTTATTGATGCACAAAATGACGGCATCATTAAAAGCGGAAAAATAAATCTTGTCATATCCTCAAATCCTTCAGCCTTTGCACTTGAAAGAGCGAAAAATGCAGGTATAGATACTTTTGTTGTATCAAAGAAAGAATGTGCAACGAAAGAAGAATTTGAAGAAAAAATAATAACCGCTCTTGAAAACGCTAAAACCGATATAATTGTCCTTGCAGGCTTTATGTGTATTTTGAGCGAAAATTTTACAAAAAAATACGCAGACAGAATAATAAATGTTCACCCTTCCCTTATTCCCTCTTTCTGCGGAGAAGGTTTTTACGGACTCCGTGTACATGAAGCAGCGCTTTCTTACGGAGTTAAAGTAACGGGTGCAACAGTACATTTTGTAAATGAAATTCCCGACGGCGGAAAGATCATTTTACAAAAAGCTGTGGAAATCAAAGACGGCGATACAGCCGAAATTTTACAGAAGCGGGTTATGGAAGAAGCGGAATGGAAGATTCTTCCCGCCGCCTGTGAAAAGGTCTGCAGCGAAATTATAAACAAATAACGGAGGATCATTATGGCTTTATACGATATTAAGGAATTGCTCTCAAACAATACTTACCCCGGCAGAGGAATTGTAATCGGCACATCTGCCGACGGTAAAAAGGCAATGATCGCATATTTCATTATGGGAAGAAGCGAAAACAGCCGCAACCGTATTTTCGAAAGCTTTGAAGGCGGTATGAGAACAAAGGCTTTTGATGAATCAAAGCTTTCCGACCCCAGCCTTATAATCTATAACCCTTACCTTGAGCTTGCCGGTTGCGATATAATCACAAACGGCGATCAGACAAATACGATCTACGATCATATGCTTGAAGGCAAAAGCTTCGAGGAAGCACTTTTTACCCGCGAATTCGAGCCCGACGCTCCCAATTATACCCCCAGAATTTCCGGTATCGCTTATTATGACACCGAAAACAAGACTTTCGAATATGAACTTTCGATTTTAAAGAGTGCAAACGGCGATCCTTCTGTTTGCAACAGATTCTTCTATAATTATGAAAAGAGAAACGGAATCGGGCATTTCATCCATACATATAAATGCGACGGAGATCCCATCCCCTCATTCTACGGAGAACCCGAGGAAGTAAGTCTTCCCGATTCCGCAAAGGAACTTGCAGACATCGTATGGGCAAATCTTAACGAAGATAATAAAGTTTCTCTTTTTGTAAGAACAGTTGACCTTACAACAGGCGAAGCTGAAAACATCATAATCAACAAGAATAAATAAAGAGGTACAGAATAATGAAAGAATTTGAACTCAAATACGGCTGTAACCCCAATCAGAAGCCTTCTAAAATATATATGGCTGACGGAAGCGAGCTTCCCATCGAAATTCTCAACGGAAGACCCGGCTATATAAACTTCCTTGATGCTTTCAATTCATATCAGCTTGTTGCTGAACTCAAAAAAGCCTTTGGAATTCCTGCCGCTGCATCCTTTAAGCATGTTTCTCCCGCCGGTGCGGCAATCGGACTTCCCCTTTCCGAAAGCCTTAAAAAAGCTGTCTTTGCCGACGACATCGAAGGTCTTGACGAATCACCCCTTGCATGTGCTTATGCAAGAGCAAGAGGAACAGACAGAATGTGCTCTTTTGGTGACTGGGTTGCTCTTTCCGATATCTGCGACAAGACAACCGCTCTTCTTTTGAAGCGAGAAGTTTCCGACGGTGTTATCGCTCCCGGTTACACAGACGAGGCTCTTGAAATATTAAAAGGAAAGAAAAAAGGCGGTTATAATATCGTAAAGATCGATCCTTGTTATATACCCGCTTCGCAGGAAACAAAACAGGTTTACGGTATCACATTTGAACAAGGCAGAAACAATTTTGAAATCAACAAAGAACTTCTTTCAAATATAGTAACCGCAAACAAGGAAATTCCGGAGGAAGCAATCCGCGACCTTATAATTTCTCTTATCACACTCAAATATACTCAGTCAAACTCTGTTTGCTACGCATACGACGGTCAGGCAATCGGCGTCGGTGCAGGTCAGCAATCCAGAATCCACTGTACAAGACTTGCAGGAACAAAGGCTGATACATGGCTTCTCCGCCAGCACGAAAAAGTGCTTTCCCTTCCTTTCCTTCCCTCTCTCGGCAGAGCTGACAGAGATAATGTTATCGACGGCTACATCAACAAAAACGAAGAAGATGTGTGTGCAGAAGGCATCTGGCAGAAGTATTTCACAGAAAAGCCCGAAAAACTCACAGACGAAGAAGCAAAGAAGTATCTTTCTTCCTTTAAAAATGTATCCCTCGGTTCTGATGCTTTCTTCCCCTTCGGCGACAATGTTGAAAGAGCTCATATGAGCGGTGTCGGATATATCGCACAGCCCGGAGGCTCGATAAGAGACGATCTTGTAATCGAAGCTTGTGATAAATACGGAATTGCAATGGCATTTACCGGTATGCGTTTGTTCCACCACTGAAAAAACAAGGAGACCACCGAATGAAAATAATGGTAGTCGGCGGTGGCGGCCGTGAACACGCCATAATTAAATCCCTTAAGAAAAATAAAGATGTCGAAGAAATCTTTGCTCTTCCCGGAAACGGCGGTATTGCAAAAGACGCAACTTGTGTTAATATCGGTGCTAAGGATATCGAAGGCATCGCAAGATTCGCAAAAGAAAACAATATTGATTTTGCGGTCGTAGCACCCGATGATCCGCTTGTACTCGGAGCAGTAGACGAGCTCAAAAAGCTCGGCATCCCCTGTTTCGGTCCCGAAAAGAAAGCTGCAATCATCGAAGGCAGTAAGGTTTTCTCTAAAAACCTTATGAAGAAATACGGTATTCCCACAGCTCAGTACGAAGTGTTTGACAATGCCGCAGACGCTTTAAAATACCTTGAAACAGCTCCGATTCCCACAGTTATCAAAGCTGACGGACTTGCACTCGGCAAGGGTGTTATAATTGCTATGACACGCGAAGAAGCATATGATGCTGTTCATTCTATGATGGAAGACAAGGTGTTCGGCGACAGCGGTAACAATATCGTTATCGAAGAATTCCTCGAAGGCCCCGAAGTTTCCGTCCTTTCTTTCACAGACGGAAAGACCGTCGTTCCTATGATCTCTTCTATGGACCACAAGCGGGCTTGTGATAACGACGAGGGTCTCAATACGGGCGGTATGGGAACAATTGCTCCCAACCCCTATTACACAAAAGAAATCGCCGAAGAATGTATGGAAAAGATTTTCCTTCCTACAATTGATGCGATGAATAAAGAAGGAAGAACCTTCTCGGGATGCCTATATTTCGGTCTTATGCTGACAAAGGCAGGTCCCAAGGTTATCGAATACAACTGCCGTTTCGGAGATCCCGAAACTCAGGTCGTACTCCCTCTTCTCGAAAGCGATCTTTTTACAGTTATGAAGGCAGTATCAGAAGAAAAGCTTGCTGAAACCGAAGTTAAGTTTTCTGAAGGTGCGGCTTGCTGCGTAGTTATGGCATCAAACGGATACCCCGCAAAATACGAAACAGGCTTTGAAATAACTTTACCCGAAAAGTACGAAGAACACGAAGAAGTTTATGTTGCAGGTGCAAAGCTTTGCGACGGAAAGCTTCTTACCGCAGGCGGCCGAGTGCTTGGTGCGGTTGCAAAATCGGATGATCTTAAAACCGCTATCAAAAAGGCTTACGCTCTTACGGAAAAAATAAATTATGCAAATGCATATTGCAGAAAAGATATCGGCAAGAAAGCCCTTGCCGTTTACAACAAGGAGAACTGAAAATGGTTTACAGAGTATATGTTGAAAAGAAGCCTCAGCTTGCAAACGATGCAAAATCGCTTCTTTCGGATATCAGACTTCTTCTCGGTATCGAAAATCTCAAAAACCTTCGCCTTATCAACAGATATGATGTTGAAAATATCGACGAAGAACTTTTTGACTACGCCGTAAAGACTGTTTTTTCCGAGCCTCAGCTCGACAACACATCGGCAAATCTTAAAATTTCCGACGGAGAGAAAGTTTTTGCTGTCGAATACCTGCCCGGTCAGTTTGACCAGAGAGCCGACTCTGCGGCTCAGTGTATTCAGATTATTTCCTGCAAGGAAAGACCGACAGTAAGAAGTGCAAAGGTTTACATTCTTGAAGGAGATCTTTCTGATGAAGAAATTTTGAAAATCAAGAAATATGTTATAAACCCGGTTGAAAGCCGCGAAGCTTCTCTTGAAGAATACAAAACATTAAAAGCTGACTATGCTCTTCCCGAAACCGTTGAAGTTTTGAACGGTTTTGTTGAAATGGACGAAGCGGCGCTTGACGAATTTCTGAAGTCAAGAGGTCTTGCTATGGATCTTGACGACCTTAAATTCTGTCAGTCGTATTTCCGCTCGGAAAAGAGAGACCCCACTATCACCGAAATCAAGATGATAGATACATACTGGTCTGACCATTGCCGTCATACAACTTTCCTCACAACTATCGACAGTGTGGAATTTGAAGACGAACTTTTGAAATCAGCATACGAAAGATATGTCAATACAAGAAAAGAACTCGGCAGAACAAAGCCCATAAATCTTATGGATATTGCAACTCTTGCCGTTCGTCATCTTAAAAAAGCAGGTCTTCTTGATAAACTTGACGAGTCGGAAGAAATCAATGCTTGTACAGTTAAGATGAAGGTCGAGATCGACGGTGTTGACGAAGACTGGCTCCTTCTTTTCAAGAACGAAACTCACAATCACCCAACTGAGATCGAGCCCTTCGGCGGTGCTGCTACCTGTATCGGCGGTGCTATACGAGATCCTCTTTCCGGCCGTGCATATGTTTATTCCGCAATGCGTGTAACAGGTGCGGCTGACCCGTTAAAGCCTGTTTCCGAAACAATCCCCGGAAAGCTTCCCCAAAGAAAGATCGTTACAACAGCAGCGGCAGGTTATTCATCCTACGGTAACCAGATCGGTCTTGCAACAGGCCTTGTTGACGAAATATACCACGAAGGATATGCGGCAAAGCGTCTTGAAATAGGCGCAGTCGTAGCTGCGGCTCCGGCTAAAAATGTTCGCCGTGAAAGACCCGAACCCGGAGATATAATTATCCTTCTCGGAGGAAGAACAGGAAGAGACGGTTGCGGCGGTGCGACAGGTTCTTCCAAATCTCACAGCGTATCTTCTCTTGAATCCTGCGGTGCAGAAGTACAGAAAGGTAATGCTCCTGAGGAGAGAAAGCTTCAAAGACTTTTCAGAAATGAAAAGGCTTCCCGTCTTATCAAGCGTTGTAATGACTTTGGTGCAGGCGGCGTATCTGTTGCGATCGGTGAGCTTGCCGACGGTCTTAAGGTTGACCTTAATGCAGTTCCCAAGAAATATGACGGCCTTGACGGTACTGAACTTGCAATAAGCGAATCCCAGGAAAGAATGGCTGTTGTTGTTGAAAAGGACGATGTTGAAACATTTAAAGCTCTTGCAGACAAAGAAAATCTTGAAGCTACAGTTGTATCGGAAGTTACAGAAGAAGCCCGTCTTGTTATGCATTGGAACGGCACTGTAATCGTTGATATCAGCCGTGAATTCTTAAATTCAAACGGCGCTGAAAAGCATATTAATATAGCTCCCGCAAAACCCGAGTGTTACGAAAAGAAAGTTGACGGTAGCTTTACGAAAAACTATCTTGAACTTGCCTCCGACCTTAACATCTGCTCAAAGAGAGGTCTTTCCGAGCGTTTTGACTCCACAATCGGTGCAGGAACTGTTCTTGCTCCCTTCGGCGGCAAGAATCAGCTCACACCTTCTCAGGTTATGGCAAACAAGATATCTGTTGAAGACAGAGATGCTAAAGACTGTTCTGTTATGGCATACGGCTTCAACCCCTTCATTTCCGAAAAGAGCCCCTATCACGGAGCCTATCTTGCAGTAGTCGAATCCGTATCGAAGCTTATTGCGTCGGGTATGGATTTTGAAGATGTATATCTTACATTCCAGGAATATTTTGAAAAGCCCTTAAAGGACGGCAAACGCTGGGGCAAACCCTTGGCGGCACTTCTCGGTGCATTCTCGGCACAGATGGATTTCGGTATCGGTTCCATCGGCGGTAAAGATTCTATGAGCGGAAGCTTTGAAAAGCTTGATGTTCCTCCTACACTTGTTTCTTTTGCAGTTACAACAGGCAAAATCGCCCGCGTTATTTCAAACGATTTCAAGGCAGCAGGACATAAAGTTGTTCTTATCGCCCCCGAATATACAAAAGACAATCTTCCCTGTCCGGAATCCCAGAAGAAAGTTTATGAAACCGTTGCTTCTCTTATTAAGGAAGGCAAAGCCGTTTCCGCATATACTCCCACAATCGGCGGTATTGCTGAGGGCGTTATGAAGATGTGCTTCGGTAATGATATCGGCTTTAAGTATGCTGACATTTCCGTTTCTGACATTTTCGCATATAATTACGGTGCATTCATTCTCGAACTTTCCGGCGATTTCGATATTGAAAATGCAAAACTTATCGGTTACACAACCGATGACAATATGATTTCTTTTGCAGACGAAAAGATTGAGCTTTCAAAGCTTCTTACAGCTTACGAAGACAAGCTCGAACCTATCTTCTCCTGCAATATTCCTTATGACGAAGCACCCATTGAAAAGCTTGATTATAAAGCACGCGAACGAGTTTCCGCAACAGTTAAATGTGCAAAGCCCAAAGTTCTTATTCCCGTATTCCCCGGTACAAACTGCGAATACGATACAGCAAAGGCTCTCGCATTTGCCGGTGCAGAACCCGAGATCTTCGTTATCCGCAACCTTACCTCTGAGGCAATTTCCGCATCTGTTGCAGAATTTGCAAAGAAAACAGCCGATTCTCAGATGATATTCATCCCCGGCGGTTTCTCCGGCGGTGACGAACCGGACGGTTCGGGTAAGTTTATTACAGCATTCTTCCGCAACGCAGAAATCAAAGATGCTGTACACGATATGCTTGATAACCGAGGCGGACTTATGTGCGGTATCTGTAACGGATTCCAGGCTCTTATAAAGCTCGGTCTTGTTCCTTACGGAAAGATTATTGATACCGACGAAAACTGCCCCACACTTACTTATAACATCATCGGACGCCATCAGTCGAGAATTGTAAGAACAAGAATTGCTTCTAACAAATCTCCCTGGCTTGCAGAAACTTCAGTCGGCGACATTTACTCTGTTCCGATCTCTCACGGTGAAGGCAGATTTATTGCTGATGAAGCTCTTATCAGGAAGCTTGCCGCCAACGGACAGATCGCAACACAGTATGTCGATATGAACGGTGAACCTACTGCCGACATCCGTTGCAATCCCAACGGCTCTGACTTTGCTATTGAAGGTATAACCTCTCCCGACGGAAGAGTGTTTGGCAAGATGGGTCATTCCGAGCGTGTCGGATGCGGCCTTTACAAGAATGTTCCCGGCAATTATGATATCGGTATGTTCCGTTCCGCTGTAAAATTCTTTAAATAATAAGGAGTGCACCATGGCTTATTTGAGTGATATAGAAATTGCACAAAGTGTAGAAATGAAACCCATTTCCGAAATCGCAAAAAAAGCAGGAGTAGACGAAAAATACCTCGAACACTACGGAAAATACAAGGCAAAGATCGATCTTTCACTTTTGAAGGATAAGGCTGATAAGCCCGACGGAAAGCTTGTTTTGGTTACTGCTATCACACCAACTCCCGCAGGCGAAGGAAAGACAACTACAACAATCGGTCTTGCAGACGGTATGTCAAGACTCGGTAAAAATGTTACCGTTGCCCTTCGTGAACCCTCTCTTGGTCCTGTTTTCGGTATTAAGGGCGGTGCTGCCGGCGGCGGATATGCTCAGGTCGTCCCTATGGAAGATATCAATCTTCATTTCACAGGCGACTTCCACGCAATAGGTGCTGCAAACAACCTTCTTGCGGCAATGCTTGATAATCACATCCAGCAAGGCAACCTTCTCGGAATCGATCCGAGAAAGATAACCTGGAAGCGTTGTGTCGATATGAACGACAGACAATTGAGAAATGTTATCGACGGTCTTGGCGGCAAGCCCAACGGTATGCCCCGTGAGGACGGATTTGATATAACTGTCGCATCCGAAATTATGGCTGTTTTGTGTCTTGCTTCCTCAATCACAGACCTCAAGGAAAGACTTTCCCGCATTATCGTCGGTTATACATACGACGACAAGCCCGTAACTTGTAAGGATATAAAGGCACAAGGTGCGATGACTGCTCTTTTGAAAGATGCGATCAAGCCAAACCTTGTTCAGACACTTGAAGGCACTCCTGCGTTTGTTCACGGCGGTCCTTTTGCAAATATTGCTCACGGATGCAATTCCGTAATCGCAACAAAAACCGCTCTTAAGATGGGTGATTATGCAATCACAGAAGCAGGCTTCGGTGCAGATCTCGGTGCTGAAAAGTTCCTTGATATAAAATGCCGTATGGCAGGTCTTACTCCGTCTGCTGTCGTTGTTGTTGCAACAGTCCGCGCCCTTAAGATGCACGGAGGTCTTGCAAAGACAGAACTTGCAGAAGAAAACCTTGAAGCACTTGAAAAAGGTATTCCCAATCTTCTCCGTCATGTTTCAAATATCAAGGATGTATATAAGCTTCCTTGTGTTGTAGCAGTAAACCGTTTCCCCACAGATACAGACAACGAAATTTCCTTCATAATTGAAAAATGCAAGGAACTCGGCGTTAATGTGGTTCTTTCCACAGTCTGGGCTGACGGCGGACGCGGCGGTGAAGAGCTTGCAAAAGAAGTTATCCGTCTTTGCGAAGAAGAAAAGGGCGATTTTACATACGCTTATGAACTTGACGGCACAATCGAAGAAAAGATCGAAGCAGTCGTTAAAAAGGTATACGGCGGCGACGGTATTTCTGTTCTTCCTGCCGCTAAAAAGCAGATTGCAACCCTTTCTTCTCTCGGTTTCGGAAACTGCCCCGTATGTATGGCAAAAACCCAGTATTCTTTCTCTGATGACCAGACAAAGCTGGGTGCTCCCGAAAACTTCACAGTTACAATCAAAAATGTTAAGATCTCGGCAGGTGCAGGATTTATCGTAGTCCTTACAGGCGATATTATGACAATGCCCGGTCTTCCCAAGTCCCCTGCTGCAGAACGCATTGATGTGGATGAAAACGGAAAGATAACCGGTCTTTTCTGATTAATACTAAAACAACCCGAATGAGTCATCTTTCGGGTTGTTTTCTTTGTTCAACAATAAATATCCACCCGCTATGCGTGCGGGTTTCGTATTACAAAAAAAAGACGGATGAAAATTCATCCGTCTTTTAAATTATACCAGCTTATGCTTTTTTCTTACCGAGAATAAGCTTCAAAACAAGGATTGTAGCAATCATAACAATAATGCTTACGGGAAGCATAAGATACCATGTAGCAAACGAAGCGGACTGTGCCACAAAGCCTGCTGCGATATAGCATACAAACGAAACTGCGGCTGTTGTAAGCGCATAGGGAAGCTGTGTGGAAACATGGTTGATATGGTTAGACTGAGAGCCTGCCGACGCCATAATTGTAGTATCTGATATAGGCGAACAGTGGTCACCGCAAACCGCACCTGCCATACAAGCAGAAATTGCAATAATGCTGATTTCGTTGTCGATAGAACCGCCGAATACTGCAAGAACGATAGGGATAAGAATACCGAATGTACCCCAAGATGTTCCTGTCGCAAAAGAAAGACCAACTGCGATAAGGAATACGATGGCGGGAATAAGCGGTATAAAGCTTACTGCGTAATTTCTTACGAATTCTGCGATAAATATTTTAGCACCAAGGCTGTCTGTCATTGTCTTGAGTGTCCAAGCACAAGCAAGAATCATAATAGCGGGAACCATTGCCTTGAAGCCTTCGGGAATAGCTTCCATACATTTCTTGAATGTAAGAACTCTTCTGCAAAGGAAGTAGATCACAGAGAAAATAAGACCGCCGAATGAGCCGAGTACAAGACCGACAGAAGCGTCAGCGCTCGAGAACGCACCTATAAAGTCCATATTGGCATCTCCGCCAAAGAATCCGCCCGAGTAAAGAAGACCGAGTATACAGCCTGCAATAAGAACAAGAACGGGAGCGATAAGATCCCAAACGATGCCCTTCTTTTCTGTATCTGCTTCTTCGACAGCCTTGAACATTTCAGCATCGGCAGACGAGAAAAGATCTCCGTTTTCAGCATTGATCTCATGTTTTCTCATAGAACCGAAATCGAATTTTGTAGCAACAATCACAAACATCATAGTGATTGTCAAAAGCGCATAGAAATTATAAGGAATTGCACGAAGGAAGAGTTCAAATCCACCGATCTGTTCTTCCGAAACAAAACCCGCAACTGCCGCCGCCCACGAAGAAACGGGAGCAATAATACAGATAGGAGCCGCTGTAGAGTCGATTATGTAAGCAAGTTTAGCGCGGGAAACCTTGAATTTATCGGTTACAGGGCGCATAACCGAACCTACTGTAAGGCAGTTGAAATAGTCATCAACAAAGATAAGCATACCGAGAATAATTGTAGCAATCTGTGCACCTACCTTTGACTTGATATGGGTTGTTGCCCATCTTCCGAATGCAGCAGAACCGCCCGACTGGTTCATAAGTACAACGATTGCACCGAGAACGATAAGGAAGATGATAATACCGATATTATAACTGTCTGCAACAGAAGCAACAAAACCATTTGTGAATGCATGGTCAAGTGTTCCTGTAAAGTTAAAGTTGGAGTAAAGAAGAGCGCCCGAAATAATACCGATGAAAAGGGAAGAATAAACTTCTTTTGTTATAAGTGCAAGACCTATCGCAATAACAGGAGGCAAAAGAGCAAACCATGTGTTAAAGTATTTTACATCCTGTCTTTTTACTGCTATTGCTTTTTCAAGATTTTCGTCGAACTGTTCGCTCTCCAAAAGATCTGTGTAGCTGTCAACATACCAAAGGCCGATTTCTTTATAGTTTTCGGCATATGCAGCATTTTCATCATATTCGCCAACGGCTGCAAGAAAAGCATTTGCCACATCCGAAGCATTATCCGCATCGGGATCAAAAGCTTCTTCGCCCGAAAGATAAGGAGCCGCAATATTGTCGGCAGATACTTCGGTTTCAGCATTTACTGCTTCTTCTGTTGCCGCTTCGCTAACAACAAACTCGTTATCGCCGATTTCAAAGGCTTCGTCAGCAAAAGCGGGAATAAGAGCACTCATCAAAGCACAAATAAGGAATGATGCAAGTGCTATCGCCCACATTTTGCGCGAGCGTGTCTTGTTTGAAAACATATCTGTTCCTCCGTAAAATATATTTTGGAAAACAGAAACCGCACCATTGATATGATGCGTTTCCATTCATATAAATAATACCACATAAGCTATATATTGTCAAGAATTTTGTCGGTTTTACGCAAAAATATCTGCTATTTCCCAAAATATTTTATACAGTAAGTATAAATCCTTATATAATATATTATTATCTTGCATAAATATAACAAATCCGGAAGATTAAACTTCCGGATTTTTAAATCAAAATAATATTTATCTTTCTCTTATAATCTTTTCTGCCATTCTGAAAAGAGAGTTCATTTCGTCTTTATCAAGCTCTGTTATGGGGATGATATCCTTGGGAGCTGATATATAGCTTTCAATAAGAGATTTTTCAAGTATCTTTACATCATGCCAGTCCCCGAGCTTATATCCTGCGTTATGAAGATGCCCCGCCTCAATAAATCCGAAGGCATTATGGAAAGCAAGAGATTTTTCATTCGGTACTGTAATTCTTGCAAAAGCCGTGCAAAAGCCCTGCTTTTTAAGAAGCTCTATAAGTGCATAATATAAAGCCGAGGCGATATTGCATCTCTGATAATCTTCCTTTATATACACGGAAACCTCTGCGGCCCAAATGTATGCTTCCCTTTTTGAAAACTCATGAGCATAAGCATACCCTGCTATCATCCCGTCTTTTTCACAAATAAGCCAGGGGTATTTATTGATAACGGTATTTACCCTTCTTTTCATTTCGTAAGTTCTCGGAACTTCGCACTCAAATGTTACCGAAGAATGGGTTACATACGGGGTGTAGATTTCCAACATACCGAAAACATCATTTTCATTTGCAAGTCTTATATTAAACATTTTACCTTCCTATCTGATTTTTTATATATAAAAAAGTTTCGTAATATATAGCACAAAAGGTATTGTAGCAACAGAAAGAATTGTTGTTATACAAACTATCTTTGCAGCATTTACGGAATTCACTTCATAAAGCTCTGCAAAAATCGCACCGAAAGTAGCCGCCGGCATTCCCGACAGTATTATAAGTACCATTGCGGCGGTTTTCGGAACTCCGAATAAAACACAGCATATAAGTACAAGAAGCGGAATTATAATAAGCTTTAAACTACAGCATATATAAAGCTTTATATCGCGGAATGCTTTTTTGAAATTCATTTCAAAAACAAGAGCACCGATTATTATCATTGCGATCGGGAATGTGGAGTCCCCTACCATCTTAAGTCCGCCGAGAAGCGTTGCGGGAAGCTTTATTTTGCATACAAACAAGATAAATCCCAAAACCGTTCCGACAATACCCGGATTAAATATAAACTTTTTGATATCTATCTTTTTACCCTCGCCTTTATGACGGGTAAGAATAACAATGCCGTAAGTCCATAAAAAAACATTAAACATCGTATTGTAAAAAGAGCCGTACATTATTCCAAGCTCATCTCCAAAAAGCGATTGGAGTATCGGGAAACCCATAAAAGCGCAGTTTGCAAATACTGTATTGAATTCATAAACCGCATTTTCACACGAACCCTTTTCAGGTTTAAAAACAAAATACGCAATAATGCATGAAACAAGATGTATTAAAAATGAGCCTGCGATAAGATATAGTCCCATCCCGAGAAGTTTACTGTCATAATCCCTTTGGAAAGAACAAAAAATAAGTATAGGGCTTGTTATATGAGAAAGAAGCTTTGAAAGATCAGTTACTGTCTGTCTTGTTATAAACTTTCGTTTTCTTGCATATATGCCTATAAGAAGAATTATAAGAAGCTGTACAGTTTTTGAAATTACCGAACTTATATCGCCCATTTTTGCATCACCGCGTCTTTCACATAAATGTTCATACATAGTTATTATATAATATCCTGAAGGAATAATCAATATGTTTAAACAAAAAACTCCGCCTCTTTTATTTTTTAGAACATTATTATTAATACCGTCATAGAATGATAACAAGAGCGGGATGTACAAAAATGCATTTCCGCTTGTATTCAGTATTTCAAGGAGGAACATCAATGTCAGAAAAGAATTGTCAAGGTATGCGCGACAGCTCTTCGGTTTGCGGTACATTCGGTTTCGGACAAAACCAAAACAACAAGCCTTCAAATTGCTCCACCTGCGTTGACTGCGACAAGATATATGATTCGGTAAGAGACAAAGATTGTCTTGAAGACATAAAAGTATTTCTCACCGAATGCGGTCAGGACATAATCGACAGAGCAACAAACATCCGCTGCAAATGTGCAGAAGTTATCCACACAAGCATATCTGTGGATACCGTTCCTTTCAACAAAGGATATTATTCGGTATATGTGCGCTTCTATTTCAAGCTTCTTTTTGAAGCCTGCGTTCCCGGCGGAAAGAGCCAGGAATTCTGCGGTATTGCCGTTTACGACAAAAAATGCGTACTCTTCGGAAGCGAAGGCAATGTCAGCATCTTTACATCAGAACAGTACTGCAACGATTTTTGTCATAATATGTGCGATATCCCCGGCGATTTTAAAACAAATATGCCCAAAGTAGTAGTTGAAGTCGCTCCCCCTATTTGCCTTGCGGTAAAACTTGTTGAAAAACAGTATAAATTCGGTTGCTGCTGCTGCACCTGCGATCAGATTCCTGAAAACATCTGCAGATGCCTGGGCGGCGGAATGACAGACGATTTCGGAACCAAGTGCCTTTATGTTTCGCTCGGTCTTTTCAGCGTTATACGCATAGAAAGACCTGTGGCACTTGTACTTTCCGCAACTGAATTTTGCATTCCCGACAAAGAAAGCACAGTTTGCTCCGATTCTTCAGATCCCTGCGCTCTCTTTAAGAAAATGAACTTCCCTATGGATGACTTTTTCCCTCCCAATTCGTGTGAATGTAAGTAAAAGTTCCGTTTATTCATAATGTAATTTGAGTAAACAGCGGAAAAATCAAGGAGATTCTCAACAGAAAATCTCCTTGATTTTCTTTGTATGCCAAAGCCTTTATATATGCCCTCTGATTTCCATTGAAATGCATTTATCTGTTCTGTATAATTAATGCATAGAAAGAAAGGAGGTAATAAAAATGAAAAAAGTTCTTTCTATACTTTTGGCATCTGCGATGATATCCGCTCCCATGGCAATAAGTGCAAATGCCAAAGAATGCGGAATAAAAAATGCGCTCGAAAAGCTTATAGGTACTTACTCTTGTGAAAGTTTTGACTGTGAAAGCCTTGATCTTAATTCCCTTGCAGACAAGCTTAAAAATTTTTCGTGGATAACAAAAGGGTCGTGTGGTGCAAATAATGATAATTCCGGTTGTGCAAACGGTTCGTGTAACGAAAATACAGGAAACTCCGATTGTACAGACGGTTCGTGCGGCAGCGAAAATGATTCATGGGAAAACATCTTTGTCGTTCCGCCGGAAATTTTTGAAACACCTGAAATCGAGCAAGAAGAGATTCCAGATACTTCTCAGTCAGACGACAGCCTTGAACAGCAGGTAATTGATCTTGTAAACAAATACCGCGCTCAAAACGGGCTTTCTTCCCTTTCCTACGATAAGGGGGCCGCATGTGCTGCAAGTATCCGTGCAAAAGAAACCGAAACTTCTTTTTCACACACCCGTCCCGACGGATCAAGATGCTTTACTGCCCTTGATGAATGCGGAGTTTCGTATTCCGGTGCAGGCGAAAACATAGCTATGGGTCAGACAAGTGCCGAATCGGTTATGACAGACTGGATGAATTCCGAAGGACACAGAGAAAATATTCTCAATCCCAATTTCAAAAAGATCGGCGTCGGCGTACATAAAGGTTCCGACGGAAGATTGTACTGGGCTCAGATGTTTATTTATTGATTTTAATGAGAAAAAGACACCTAAATCGGTGTCTTTTTCTTGTTTTATGCCTGCCATTTTCTCAAAACTGTTGACTTTACGGGAATAAATTGGTATAATAATCAGTAAATGGGCATTTTGCACTTTTGGCTTAAAAAGTGTTGTCCCAAAGAAGTTAAATGCAGAAAGGATGCAAAACAATGAAGAAAAGCGTAACTTCCTTTATTCTTCTGTTGCTTGTGATCGCATTGCTTGTGGTTACTGCAGTATACGGCGTTCGTATCGGAGATAAAGGATTAAAGGGCATTTTTGATGAAGGCGCTGTAACTCTCGGTCTTGACCTTGTGGGCGGATCGTCAATTACACTTGAAGCCGTCATTCCCGAAACAGAAAACACAGACGGCACATCTGACGAACCGTCAGTTGCCACATCCGCAATGATGGATCAGGTAGTTGCTGTCCTCAGAAACCGTGTAACTGCCGCAGGCTACACAGAAGCACAGGTTGCTCTTGTTTCCAGCCCCACAGGCGGTTCCAACCGTGTAAGAGTTGATATCCCCAATGTTGACGACCCTGAAGTTGCGGCTCGTTACCTTGGTACAACAGCACAGCTTATGTTTGCAACATTAAACGAAGAAGAGCAGATGTTTGACATCATCCTTACAGGAGAACAGGTTAAGGACGCTACTGCAACTCTTCAGGCAAACGAACTCGGCCAGCAGCAGTATGTTGTTGCTCTCCAGTTTGACAGCAGCGCAAGAGCAAGCTTTGCGGATGCAACCGAAAGAACCTCAAAAACAGGTGAGCCCATATACATTCTTCTTGACGGTGCTGTTATCAGCGCGCCTGTCGCAAGTGAAAGAATCGACAGCACAGAATGTGTGATTTCCGGTAATTTTGATGCAGCTTCTGCATCTGAACTTGCAAATCTCATCTCCTCCGGTAATCTCCCCTGCGACCTTCAGGTCGTTGAAAAGAGAGCTGTCGGTGCATCTCTCGGTGCTGAAGCATTTGAAAGAGCAATGCTTGCAGGTTTAATCGGCATAATACTTGTAATGATCTTTATGATTGCGGTTTACCGCCTCCCCGGCCTTGTTGCATCTCTCGCACTTATTGCGTATATTGCAATAACAGCAATCTGTATAGTTCTTTTCAAAGTAAATCTTTCACTCCCCGGCATTGCAGGTATATTCCTCACAATCGGTATGGCGGTTGACGCGAATGTAGTAATATTTGAGCGTATTAAAGAAGAACTCAATTTCGGAAAGAGCTTAAAGGCCGCTGTTAAATCCGGTTTCAACCGTGCCTTTACCGCTGTTATCGACTCCAACATTACAACTCTTATTGCTGCAGTTGTTCTTTGGATCTACGGTACAGGCGCGATCCAGGGCTTTGCAATCACCCTCTTCCTCGGTGTTGTAATTTCTCTTTTCACAGCACTTCTTCTCACAAAATCACTCCTCAACGCATTTGTTGGTTTAGGCGTTAGAAACATCAAACTCTTTGGCGCAAAAAGTGCCGATGAAAATCTTTAAGGAGGTAATGAATAATGAATTTCAATTTTAAAATAGTTCAGAACAAAAAAATATTCTTCATTATCTCAGCAGTTATTATCGTTCTCGGAATGATTTCTATGATAGTTCGTCCTTTCTACCTTGATGTAGACTTTGCGGGCGGTACTGAAATAACCTACTCCATCAAAGCGGAAAGCTTTGATGCCGCAAAAGAATCGTCTGTTATAAACGGTCTTGCAAGAGAAGCTCTTTCAGCTATAGGCTCCGATTCCGACCTTATTAACAACGCTATTGCATCCGACGGCGAAGTTATCATCCGTTCAAAGGAACTCAACGAATATGAAATTGATGCAATCGACGCTGTTTTGAAGGAACACTACGGCGATCCCGTAGCGCCTTTGAGAACAATCGAAGAAATCGTAGCTGCTCTTGAAACAGCGTCTGCTGAAGAAACAGCACCTGCTGAAGAAACAGCACCTGCTGAAGAAACAGCACCTGCTGAAGAAACAGCACCCGTTGAAGAAACAGCTCCCGCTGAAGAAACAGCTCCTGCCGAAGAAACAGCTCCTGCTGAAGAAACAGCTCCTGCTGAAGAAACAGCTCCCGCTGAAGAAACAGCACCCGTTGAAGAAACAGCACCCGCTGAAGAAACAGCCCCCGTTGAAGAAACAGCTCCTGTTGAAGAAACACCCGAAGCTGAAGACCAGCCCGAAGAGCTCGTTACAAGAGTTGGTATGGACAGCGTCGGTGCTTCTGTGAGCAAAGACCTCAGAAATGCTGCTGTTATTTCTACAACAATCGCTGTAATCCTTATGCTTGTTTATATCACAATAAGATTCCAGTTCAGTTCAGCTGTTGCTGCTGTTATCTGCTTGTGTCACGATATCTTCATCGTTCTTGCTGCTTACTCTATTCTCCAGATTCCTGTAAGCTCAAGCATTATTGCCGTTGTTCTTACAATTCTCGGTTACTCGATCAATGCAACAATCATCATCTTTGACCGTGTAAGAGAAAATGTTAAGCGCAATCAGTCAAACACATTCGCAGAAAATGTTAACATCAGCATCAACCAGACTCTTTCCCGCTCTATAAACACAACAATAACAACACTTCTTACAATCGGACTTATCTACATCCTCGGTGTACAGTCAATAAAGGAATTCGCACTTCCTCTTATCGTGGGTATCATCTCGGGTCTTTACTCATCCGTATTCCTTGCAGGTTCTTTGTGGACAACCTTCAAGAAAAAGGGCAACAGAGTAAGATAAGCTACTGACTCAAGTTGTAAGTACAATCGCAAAAGCCCTCCGGCAAACGATTTGCCGGAGGGCTTCTTATATCCGTTTTAAAGTGTTTTTATGTTTGTTGAGCAAGTTTTACAGGTGTTGTGAACAAAGCTGATATATAAGCCTTATATAGCTTTATATAACTTCAAAACGGCACAAAGTTAAAGAATTACTAAAAAACACAGTATCGTGTATTTATACAAATAAAAAAAGCTCCGTAAAACGGAGCCTTTTTTAGAAATTAAGTTATACTGTCCACTTGTCAGAGAAATTGTTGTCATCTGCAGAGAGATTAGCGAGAGGTTCGTTAGCACTTGCTGTGATAACATCTTCTACTTCGTATTCAACAACTTCAATTACAGGACTTACGTACATTTCTTTCATGAATATACCACCTTCCTGAATAACTTATTTGTGATAATTATACCACAAGGTTTTTCATTTGTAAAGAGTTTTTTTGATTATTTTAACGAAAATTTTATTATTTACATTTTGTTCTTATTTTATTCTGCACATTTTTAACAAGTCAGCATAAAAACCATTAAAAATCAAAAGAAACTTGTTATGAAAATTTCAAGCCCGATGAAAATAAGTATTGAGCCGCCTAAAATTCCCGCCTTGCCCGAAAGCTTAGTACCGGCAGTCCTTCCGATAAACAAACCGCCAAGGCAGATAAAGAATGTAACAATACCGATTATAAGGCAGGATACTACAGCATTCAAAAGACCGTATTCGGAAATTGTAAAGCCTACAGAAAGAGCATCTATTGATGTTGCTATTCCCTGCACTACGAGTGCACCGATACCGACTCCTTTATTCTCGCAACAGTCGCATTTGCAGTTTATTCCTTCATAAAGCATCTTGCCGCCTATAAACGATAAAAGAATAAATGCTATCCAAGGTATAAACTTTTCAAAAGCTGCGAAGTACTGTAATACCGTATGTACACATATCCATCCGATCATAGGCATCGCAAACTGAAACAACGAAAAAATGCCTGCCACACATGCCATTTTTCTCTTCTTCATACACGGCTCATTTAGCCCGTTTGCAAGCGACACCGAAAAGGCATCCATCGCAAGACCTATTCCGAGAAGTATACTGTTGAAAAAGAATGTGAAATTAAAATCCATCTGTTTCCTCCGAAAAGCATAAACGGGCACAATAAAAAGTGCCCGATAAAAAGCAAAGAAAACTGAATTTGCAATAAGTATTTCTATGCTTAAAATACTTTCTTAGTGTTGGTTATTATATCATTAAAAAGTCTCTTTGTCAACAGCACATCGCTATTTTTTGTGCTTCCCTTTAAACACAAGGGATGCTATGAGAGAAAACAGTATAACAGCACAAATACCTGCCGATGCCCCCGAAAGCCCTCCTGTGAGAATTCCGAGCGCACCGTCGCGGTCTATAGCTTTTTCAACCCCTTGTGCCAAAAGATGTCCGAAGCCCATAATCGGCACACTTGCTCCTGCTCCTGCGAAATCACAAAAGGGTTTATAAATGCCGACGGCCGAAAGAATAACCCCTACAATTACATACGATACAAGAATACGGGCAGGAGTAAGTTTCGTCTTGTTTATGAGAATCTGAGCAATTACACAAAGTGCTCCTCCGCACAAAAAAGCATATAAATATGTCATCTCAAACAACACTCTCCAATCTTACAAGATGCGCCACTGCAGGTATAGAATTCCCCTGCAAAAGACTTTGCGGGCTCATCATAGCTCCTGTACCTTCCACAAGGCATTTTTTAATTTCCCCCTTTTCAAGGCTGTTCAGGATATACCCCGTACTCACAACAGCCGAACAGCCGCATCCGGAGCCTCCGCAGGACACATCCTGATTTTCGGTATCATATATCATAACCCCGCAGTCATCATACACATTTACAATTCCGGGATATTTCTTTTGCATCATTTCAAGAGCCATGCTTTTTCCTTCTTTTCCAAGATCTCCTGTTACAATAAGATCAAAATCAAGAGGGTTTTCTTTTGTGTATGCAAAATATCTTTCAATAGTGTCTGCCGCAGCAGTACACATAGCAGCTCCCATATTCGAAGCATCTTTTATACCTCTGTCAAAAACAATTCCCGGCATTGCACCAGTTACGAATACTCCCTTTTCATCCTTGCAAGACTCCGAAAGAATAACGCATCCGGCACCCGTGACCGTCCTTTGGGCGGTTGATTCTGCAAACGCTCCGTATTCAAGCGGAAAACGGAACTGCCTTTGTGCAGTACAGAAATGCGAAGAAACGACAACTGCCGCCGTTTTTACAACCCCCGCCTCGATCATACAGGATGCCGTCATTATTGCCTCTGCAAAGGTAGAACACGCCCCGTAAAGTCCGATATACGGAATGTTAAACTCCGAAAGACCGTATCCCGAACCGGTACATTGGTTCATAAGGTCTCCAGCAAGGAGAATATCTATATTTTCATCCCTTAACTTCTTTTTTGACAAAGCCGTATTAAGTGCCAACCGGCACATTTCATTTTCTGCGCCCTCCCAGGTATCGGCAGAAAGCTTTTCATCCTCACAGTATATATCAAGATATTTACCCAAAGGTCCTTTTTTCTCATATTCTCCGCCGACCGCAGCAGAAGATATCACCTTTATCTTCTTTTTAAAATTGAAAACAGCTCTTTTTGAAACATATTTTTCACACGACAAGACTTTCACCTTCGAGGCGGTTTTTTTCAAGTTTTACCACCTCGCCTTTCTTTATAAACTTTCCACTGTCATTTTTTATAACATATGTTTTTCCGTTACAGTAAACCCGCCCATACGAAGCTTCATTTATATCGTCAAGACTTATGGTATCAAAAACAACCTCTCTTTTCTTTTGAAACAGCGACACAATATACGATGTACAATAAAAAAACGCAGAGGCAATTATAAACAAAACAGATTCGGTAAAAATATCCGTCAAGAAAAAAGAAAGAAAACAAACAACAAAAGCCGACATACAAATAGAAAGAAAAACTCTTATTTTATACGGAACATAAAGTTCGCATATAAGTATGAGAAATCCCAATGTCAGCCATAAAAAATGAGAAATACCATTATACAAAAAAATCGCCTCCGACAATATTATTTGTCGGAGGCTTATTTTTTATTCAGTTGCTCTGTTTTCCAAAAACCTTAAAATAACCGTTGCGGATTCTGCTCTTGTGAGCTCACCCTCAGCTCTCAATGAACCGTCTTCATACCCCTCGAAAATGCCTGCAGACAAGGCGTTATTTATAAAGGAAATATTGTGTGATGAATAAAGCTCTTGCGTATCTGTAAAAGCTCCTACAAAATCCGCTTTTGCCTCATCGCATAATGCACCGAGAAGTGTAAGCACATCTTTTCTTGTTATTTTTTCATTCGGGTCGATAAAAGCGTTTGAAGTTTCATCCTTTGCCGCCACAAGTTCAAGAAGTCCGCTTGGCAGAATCGCTTCGTAATATTTTAAAGCCCAATCGGGTATATCCTGCCAGTCGTCAAATGTCGGAATTTCCTCAAATGCTATATGCTCGGATGTGTTCTCTTCTTCAAAAGTTTCTGCAACTTCTGTTTGAATTTCTTCTGTTTCTTTCTGTTCCTCTGTTTCCCCTGTTTGTTCCGGTTCTTCAGTGTCGGGGGTCTCATCATTTCCGTCATCCGACGGCAATTCGGGTTCTTCGGTTATTTCGGTATTCTGTACCGTTTCAACATCCTTGCCGTTTTCGGATTCGGGTATGACTTCCTCTTTTTCTTCATCTATATCAGGGTAGAGAATTCTTGCAAGAATAGTTATAAACTCCGCTTTTGTAAGAGTTCTTTGAGGGAAAAATGCATAACCTTCCCCGTCGGCTTCTCCCTTCATAATACCAAAAGAATGTATATCGTAAAGGCTTTTTGCCGACCAATGAGAAAAGCTGTCGGTAAAAGGGAATTCCTTTATATTAAATTTTATTTCTTTTTCGACAGTTCCTATCTTTGCCTTTACGATAAGGGTCTGCCCCTGAACCTTCGGAGTTATTTCAAGTTCGGGTGACAGATGAAATTTTTCATTTTCAATTCCCTCATCGGAAAGAATAGGCAAATACTCTTTTCCTTCTTCGGGATAAACGATATCGGCAATATCTTTTTCCTGATCCTGTTGCTCAGAATTCTCAGCTTCGGTATTTTCTCCCCCGATATCTTCCGTATCTTGTGTTGCTTCGGATTCTTCCGATTTTTCAGCTTCATCGGGAAGCTGCCATCTCAACGAAGCTTTATCATAAACAATATCAGCGGTATGATATTCTGCATTAAAATCAAACTTTACAGTTTCAAAGGGAGATATTGTATATTCTTCCTCCCCGAGAGAAAAATCCTCGGGACTTTCAAGAACGAATATATGTCCCGCCTTGAAATGCTTTTCTGTTTCACCGTCGTAAACTTTTAAATATATACTGCATATTCCGCTTTTTTCACCTGACACAAATGTGTTTCCGTCAATAATAACAGAATCCGTTGCAACGGGAGATGTATAATATTCATATTCTATCTCTTCGGGAAGATCTACGGGGTAAAAATTCTTGTCAATGGGAATAGGCGCTGAAAGGGTATATTTCGATCCGCCCGCAAGAACATAAAGGTTTTCAGGGAAGATCGTATATCTCCATACCTCATCAAGCTTTTCTGTGGTATTGACGAAAATAAGCGAATTTGCAGTTCTTCTTTCGGGGCTGACAGACGGAGAGTTCACAAGACTTGAAAATTCATTTCCCGGCAGAGCTGCATATGCTGTTGTAGATCCGCCGCCGTCAAGATTCATTGCAATAACGCAGCCAAGCTCTTTCATCTCGTGGGAAAGCTGGTCTATTCTAAGACCTGCACTGTTTTGCTGTCTGCCGTCAACACAATAAAAGATCACCCTTCCGTCGGCAGTAATGCCGGCGGCAGTTCTGGGATGGGCATAAGGATAATGATCTATCTCAACATCATCACAATACTCGCTGTCTTTTAAGATAAGACCGCCCGAATTGCCGATAGCGTTTACAGCACCGTACCAATCCTCGTTTGCAGTAACAGAAATCTCAAGCTCGCTTCCCAAAGAAAGCTCCTTTATTCTTTCATATTGAAGCTCATTTTCAGCACACAATACAAAGCATCCTTCGGGAATTTTTGAATTTATGCTGTCCTTTCTTATTTCGGTAACAACAACCTTTATCGAAGAACCTATTTTAAGCCTTTCATCGGCAAAAGCATATCGTTTTGCAAAATATGACGGCTGTTTTGCGGAAAGTACTTCTTCGTTTTCTGAATCCTCAGAAGCCCCTATATCCTCAACATTTTCCGTTTCTTCGGGTTCTTCCGGAGTTTCTGCTGCTTCGATTTCCTCTGTTTCTTCTGTTTCTTCTGTTTCTTCTGATACTTCCGTTGCTTCCGACAATTCAGCTTCTACAGTTTCTTCGGTTTCCTCAGGGTTTTCGCTTTCTTCGGCTAAAGTTTCTTCTTCAAGCGGATAAACATATACAAATTTTTCTTTTTTCTCTTGATCTGTTCCGTCGGCATCGGAGGTTTCTTCCTTGTTTTCTATGATTTCCTCATCTTTTTGCATTTCCTCTTCCGTAAGATAGGTTTTCGATTCGGAATAAGGCATAAGAACTATTTCCGCAGATGCTTTTGTTGTTTTTGTAGTAGGATAGAATTTATCCGTAAGAAGATAAAGGCTGTACTCAAGAGGATATTTATTTATATGCTCTATATTTATATCAATACCGTCGCCTAAAAGTTTTGTAACTATTCCGGGTTTTGAAATGAAGGCGTTTCCATTCTCATCAAAACCCATAGCGGTGCGGTCATTATCGGAGGTAATAATTTCACCGTCGATTATCATAGCACCTATCGGCACTCCCGTCGATGTACTGTAAAAATCGCCGTTTATACCGCCGACAACCCTTTTCCCTTCGTCCTCAAGCCGTTTTGTAAGTGTTCCGAGCGACTCTGTGCCGTAAACATAATCTCCGCAGGAGGGGATTATCTGAGTACCCATATTGGGTGTGTATTCGTATATATAGGCTCTTTCATATCCGTATTTCTCGTTTTTTGTAAGAGTCTCGGTATATGTAAGACCGGGCGAAATTTCATATGACGCACTCATATATTGCTCTCTTTCAGCCATATATTCGTCGTATTTTATTGCATATACGGGGATGCTTGAAAAAAGCATTGCCGCACAAGTCAAAAAAGCTGCAATTTTCTTTGTCATCTGATTTTCCTTTCAATATTTCTGTTTATTATTTTATCATATATAGAGAATATATGCAAACATTAATTTTACCCATACAAGTAAATTTTTATAAATTATAGGACTTTTAATATTTACATTTTGTTCCAAAAGTAGTAAAATAGGATCGTTAGAAATCATTTTTTGTCGGAGATTTTTATAAATGAATTTTTTGGAATGTTTTAATGATATAAAATGCGATATGTGGCAAAATCTGTCGGATACAAAAGATCCGATAGTTTTATACGGGATGGGCGACGGTGCTGAAAAAATACTTGATGTTCTCGACGCAAAAAACATCCCGGTTGCAGGCATATTCGCAAGCGACGGATTTGTTCCGAAAAAGAAAAAACTTTTCAGAGACTTTGAGATCGAAAGCTATTCGGATATTAAAAGACGCCTTGGCAGGATGACTGTTCTTGTTTCATTCGGCACAAAGATTTCTGATGTTATTGAAAATATACTTGAAATTTCCAAGGAAAACACCCTTTTTGCTCCTGATGTCCCCGTATTCGGATCCGGAATTTTAGATTTGGAATACTTTAAAGAAAACCTTGTAAGATTTGAAAATGTTTATTCCAAACTATCTGATGATATCTCGAAAAAAGCATATATATGCTGTCTGAAATTCCGCTTGACCGGAGATATTTCATATCTCCGAGAATGTGAAACCGATGCGGATGAAAGCTACAGAAATATCATAAAACCTTATCCCGGCAGCACATATATAGATATCGGTGCGTATAACGGCGATACGATAAGAGAATTTTCTTCTTATTCAACAAATAAAATCACAGTCCACGCAATCGAACCCGATATCCGTAATTTCAAAAAGCTCAGCGCATACGCCGAAAACTGCGGTATAAAAAATTTGACTCTCCATAATGCGGCAGCGTGGGACAAAAACGAAACTATCACATTTTTCTCCCGCTCAGGCAGAAACAGCGCAAACACTACATCTCATAAAAATGCAAAGGCAATTGAGGTTTTGGGAATAAATGCCGACAGTATAACGCAAAAAGCCGAGTTTATTAAAATAGATGCAGAAGGAGCGGATATCAAGGCGCTTTCCGGATGCAGACGGTTAATATGCGAATGCTCCCCTACTTTATGTGTTGCGGCTTATCACAGAACCGAAGATTATTTCGCCATTCCCGAATTTATTTTTTCTCAAAACGATTCGTATGAGCTTTATTTCCGTCATTTTCCTCACATTCCCTGTTGGGATACAAATTTTTATTTCAAGCCGAAATATGTCTGAAAATGAATGATATTGACAAATCAGGAATTATAAACTAAAATATTTATATAACAAATTATAAGGAGTATAGGTATGAAAAACAAAAAAGACATTTCAAAATCTGAAAAGGTTGTTGGAATTATTGCCAAGATAATCGTTTTTATACTCATCTTTACCACTCTTGCAATGCTTGTAACAGGCTTTGTCAAAAGTAATGTTGTCCCCGCAATGAAATATAGAAGTGCTGAAAAGCTTCTTTCAAACGGTCAGTACGAAGAAGCAATAGAGGCTTTTTCCCAACTCAATTACAAGGACAGCTACAAAAGAATTTACGACTGTAAATTCGAACAGGCAAAATCCGCCATCCAAAACGAAGATTACTCGTCCGCCGAATATCTTTTCTCGAATGTAGCAAATGCTATAGAATACGAGGAAATAAATGTCTGCGGTTTTGACAATATCGAGCAGTTAAAGAATGAACATCTTTATTTAAGAGGTTTAAAGCATCTTGAACTCGGCGAAAATCTTGCGGCAGAAGGATGCTTCTACAACATTCCCGAAGACTATAAAGATGCATCCGACAAGCTGAACGAAGCCACCTACAAAAGAGCTTGCGAGCTTCTCGAAAACGGTACGGAAAACTCTAACTTCTCGTCTGCGGCATCCGAAATTCTTTGGAATTACGACATAAGAGTTGTCGATAAGGATGACGATTTCTCATATGAATATAGCGAATTTTCCGAGCTTTACGAGCACTGCATAAAAGCTCAGCACCTTTTCGAATCGCTCGGAGAATACGAAGACGCTCCTCAAAAGGCAATTGAAGCCGCAAACAAAAAGAATGATGTTCTTTATAACAAAGCAAAAGAATATCTTGAAGAAAAGAATTACTTAAAAGCTATGAACATTTGGGACAGCATCAAGGACTATAAAGATGTTGCAGGGCTTGTAGAATACTACGCTCCCGAGATCTCCTTCTATTCCCTTTCCGAGGGTGACAAACTGAATTTCGGTCATTTTGAACAGGACGGACTTGGTGAAACTGTCGAAGAAAGTCTTGTATGGACAGTAACTGACATATCCGGTGACGGCGACAAGATTCTTCTTGTTTGCGACAATTCTGTTAAAGTTCTTCCTTATGAAGAATCGGGAGATGTCAAGGATTGGAAAGAAACAAGCCTTTATGCATGGCTTAACAATTCCTTTATCTATACAGCCTTCACAGAACCCGAAAGACTTGCCATCTGTGACTTTGAAATCAATATCCCCTCAAGAAACGATGTTTACTATAAAATGGACGAATACCTTTCATACCTTACACCTGCCGCTATCATCTCCGCCGCCGATCTTTCCGACGCGGTTGATGAAATGATAACAGAAGTTGTTATGACTGCAAAATGGTGGGTAAGACCCGATTCGTCAAGCTATCCGAGATATGTTGAAGGCACTTCGCTTTATACATCATACTCCCCCGAAGAACATCTCGGCATAAGACCTGCTGTTTGGGTAAGCGCAGATGTTATGAGAGTTTGTCATATTGCAGAATAAAATCAATATAAAAAGCTCCGTTTGACGGAGCTTTTTTATTTTTATATAATATTTTGAAATTCCGAAAAAGGTTCAAGGCTTCTTTTTAAAATGCCGTTCATATGAGCTATTGCAATCCCGTAGTTTACTATCGGTACACCTGCGTCTTTACAAAGCTTCGTTCTGTTTTTCATCTCTGCTTCGTTTAACATACATCCGCCGCAATGAACTACGACTTTATATTCAGAAAGCTTTTCCTTATCGGGAAATTCTCCGCCGGATGTGAAGGCAAATTCGGGAGCATTTTTTGAAAAATTCTTTATCCAACCCGGCATTTTTACAGTACCTATGTCATTGCACTGCCTATGATGGGTACAGCCCTCTGAAATCAGCACCTTGTCGCCGTTTTCAAGGCTTGATAGAACAGCCGCACCCTTTATAAGCTCTTCAAGATCGCCCTTAAAACGAGCCATAAGTATCGAAAATGATGTAAGCATAACGCCCTTGGGAGTGTCTTTTTCAACTTTTGCAAATACTTGAGAGTCGGTTATAACAAGTTTGGGTTTATCCGCAAGTGCCGATAAAACAGCCGTAAGCTCCTCGGGCTGACAGGTCACAAAGGCCGTATGTGCATCCAAAAGGTCGCGCATTACCATCTGCTGAGGAAGGATAAGTCTTCCCTTGGGCGCCGATTCGTCTATCGGCGTTACAAGTATACAGATCTCACCTTTTTTTACTATATCGGAAACTATGGGCTTTTTTACATTTTTGTCTTTTGCAAATGAAGCAATTTTTTCCTTGAGTTCATATATATTCTCGCCGTTTGCCGCACTTACATATATTTCATTTTCAAGTGTTTTTCTTTTTTCGGCGACAAGGTCGCTTTTGTTAAGTGCTACGATATAAGGAGTTTTTTTATCCTCAAAGAGCTTTATCAGCTCTTTTTCATATTTTCCTATATCCTTTTCCGCATCGCAGACAATTACCGCAATATCTGTCTTTGCCATTACTTCTTTTGTCTTTTCGACACGCATAAGGCCAAGATTTCCTTCATCGTCAAGACCCGCCGTATCAATTATCACAACCGGGCCTATAGGCAAAAGCTCCATCGCTTTTTTTACAGGGTCGGTCGTTGTGCCCAAAACATCAGACACAACCGAAAGCTTTTGACCGGTAACGGCATTTACAAGGCTTGATTTTCCCGCATTTCTGACACCGAAAAAGCCGATATGAACTCTTTCGGATGACGGTGTTTCATTAAGTCCCATATGCCCTCCATTTAAAATCTGAAATCACGACGGTTTGAATTTTTGATAGCAATAATATTTTCTTTTGCAATCCCCTTTACTTTTTCCTTCGGGATTTTTTCAAGCTCTTTTTCTATCATTCTGTATCCCACTTCTTTTGTTTCGGGGGATGCATAGTCTACAAGATATTCTGTAAGTGTCATCAAGGCGTTCGGATGACAGCAGTTTAATATCTGTCCGGATTTACAAAGGCTCATAAATCTGTCGCCCGTTCTTCCCTCTCTGTAACAAGCGGTACAGAAAGACGGAATATGTCCGTTTTCCATAAGCCATCTTACAACTTCGTCAAGGCTTCTCTGGTCAGAAACATCGAACTGTTCGGTATCATGCGGGCGCTCATCGGCAGAGTATCCTGCATAACCGCCGACGGATGTTCTTGAACCGCCCGAAACCTGAGAAATACCGAGATGCAAAAGTCTTGATCTTACCTGTTCGTTTTCTCTTGTTGAGATTATCATTCCCGTATACGGAACGGCAAGTCTGATACAAGCTGTAATCTTTGCAAAAGTATCATCATCAATACCGTTATCAAACTGCGATGGGTCGATATCATCTGCTCTTTTAAGTCTCGGAACGCTTATTGTGTGAGGTCCGACACCGTGCACTGCTTCAAGATGCTCTGCGTGCATTAAAAGCCCCGCAAATTCGTATTTGTAAAGTTCAAGCCCGAACAAAACTCCGAGTCCAACATCATCAATACCACCCTGCATTGCTCTGTCCATCGCCTCGGTATGGTATGCGTAATCGTGTTTCGGCCCTGTGGGATGAAGCTCAAGATAGCTTTCCTTATGATAGGTTTCCTGGAAAAGAATATATGTGCCGATACCTGCATCCTTTAGTTTTCGGTAATTTTCAACTGTAGTTGCGGCAATATTTACATTTACTCTTCTTATATCACCGTTTTTATGGTGAACGCTGTATATCGTCTTGATACAGTCAAGGATATATTCTATCGGGTTGTTTTTTGGATCCTCGCCCGCCTCAATTGCAAGGCGCTTATGTCCCATATCCTGAAGTGCGATAACTTCCGCTTTTACTTCTTCCTGCGTAAGCTTCTTTCTCGGAATACACTTGTTTTTAATGTGATACGGGCAGTAAACGCATCCGTTTACGCAATAATTTGAAAGGTAAAGGGGCGCAAATATAACTATACGGTTGCCGTAAAATGCAAGCTTTATTTCGTTTGCGATTTTATAGATTTCTTCAATTTTTTCAGGAATCTCGCAGGCGAGAAGAACAGACGCCTCTCTATGTGAAAGTCCTTTACAAACATACCCTGTTTCTGTCTTCTGCGGGCGGGCTTTATCTAATATCCGGTCGATAAGCTCAATGTTGTTTTTGTTTTCCTCGGCATATTTTATTGTATCAAGAATTTCTTCGTGGTTTATAAATTCTTCGGCTTTTAAAGATTTGGGGTCATAAATTGCCATAATTTTATCTCCTTTATTTTTTGATATGTCCGACATCCGTTACAACCTCGTAACCGATATCCGACATCCTCTTTTTTAGTATTTCTATACTTTGCGCCGATTCAGCACCGTCGCAAAGCTTATTATCGTAAAGCGCATATTTTTTTCTTACAGATTTCGGCGAAAGATTCGGCATTACAACATTTGCACCCGAAAGAATTCCCATCTCCCGCCCTTGCGGATGAAGTGTACCGAGCGCCGTTGTGGCGGGCAAAAGCACATTGGGCTTTAATATTCTTATAACCGAAAGAAGAAAAAGGCAAAGATTTACACTTCCGGGAGGATTATCTCCAAAAACAGTATCACAATGCGGAATGAACGGTCCGATACCGCACATATCGGGAGAAAATTCTTTTATAAAAAGCAGATCTTCTGCTATATTTTCTGTCGTCTGAAACGGAGAACCCACCATAAATCCGCAGCCTGTCTGAAATCCGATATCTTTTAAATCGTAAAGACATTTTATGCGGTTTTCGTACGACATTTCTTTCGGATGAAGCTTTTCATAATGCTCTTTGTTGGCAGTTTCGTGCCTTAAAAGATATCTGTCCGCACCTGCATCATAAAGTTTTTTGTAGCTTTCCTTTGACCGTTCGCCCAAAGAGAGGGTTACCGCACAATCAGGATACTTGTTTTTAATATTCTTAACCGTTTCGCAAATGATCTTATCAGAATAAAAACCGTCCTCGCCGCCCTGCAAAACAAAGGTGCGCATACCGAGCTCATACCCTTCGTCGCAACACTCGTATATCTCATCGGGGGCAAGTCTATACCTTTCGCAATTTTTATTGCTCTTTCTTATTCCGCAGTAAAGACAGTCATTTTTACAGATATTGCTTATTTCAATAAGTCCTCTTATATAGACCGAATTTCCGTATATTTCCTTGCGAAGCCGTACCGCCTCGGATTTCAAAAGCTCTTCCGTTTCCTCGCATCTTCCGTCAATAAGTGAAACAAATTCATCTTTCGAAAGAGTTTTTTCACAGATGAGTTTTTTTGCAAGTTCTATATTATTTTTCATTTTGATGTAACCGCCGAAAAGGCTGTTTTTACGCTTACTCCGGCAAGATTTCCTGCCTTTCCCGAAAGAGATGATATTACATCCTGCGGAGCATCGATTGCAATACTTATTATGTTTATTCCCCTCTCACGGTAAGGAATACCCATTCTGCCGATTATATATTCGCCGTGTTCGTGGAAAAGCGCATTGAGCTTTTCTACAGAATCACCATTTTCGACGATTATGCTCATCACAGCTACTCTTGTTTCCATTTTATTCCTCCATAAAAACACCGCACCCCGAAAAGGTGCGGCAAGATAAAACTTTTTTGATGTTTCTTTTGCACCTTTCGCTTCGGCTTCCGCTTGACGGCAGGGATAGAAAGATATTAAAAAAATATAAGCAGTTCTGCCCGAATTGACCGACAAAGCATCTTATTATTCCTTTTTTCTTATTATATCACAAATTTTAAAATTTGTATATAGCTTTCAAAAACTTTTTATAAAAACGGCAATAATAATCTGATTGAAAAAACAAATACTTTGTGGTACAATAAACATAAGATTTTTCAAGAAGGAAAAGACAGATGGAAAAATTCAAACTTGTATCCCCTTTTTCGGCAACAGGCGACCAGCCTCAGGCAATAAAAGAGCTTTCAGACGGTATTTTAGCCGGAAAAAGTGCTCAGACGCTTTTAGGTGTAACAGGCTCGGGAAAAACCTTTACAATGGCAAATATCATCGAAAAAGTTAACCGCCCGACCCTTGTTCTTGCTCACAATAAAACCCTTGCCGCCCAGCTTTGTGCGGAATTCCGTGAATTTTTTCCCGAAAATGCCGTTGAATATTTTGTTTCTTACTATGACTACTATCAGCCCGAAGCATACATTCCGGGTAAAGATGCCTATATCGAAAAAGACTCCTCGATAAATGACGAGATAGATAAGCTCCGACACAGTGCAACCTCCGCTTTAATGGAGCGCAGAGATGTAATCGTAGTTTCCAGTGTTTCCTGTATATACTCCCTCGGCGACCCGGAAGAATACCGCAGATCGGTAATTTCATTGCGTCCCGGCATCGAAATGTCAAGGGATGATTTCATCGCAAAACTTGTTGAGCTTCATTATGAGAGAAACGATATCCTTTTTGAAAGAAATAAGTTCAGAATCCGCGGCGATGTTGTCGAGATTTGTCTTTCAAGTGAATCGACCGTCGGTATCAGAGTTGAATTTTTCGGCGATGAGATAGATTCTGTTTCGGAATTTAATCCCGTAACAGGTGCTGTTATCCGTCCCCTTTCCTACGCCGCGGTTCATCCCGCAACTCATTATATGACAGATGCGGAGAAAAAAGAGAAGGCTCTTGAGGAAATACGCCGCGAAATGCTTGAACGGGAAGCTTTTTTCAAGGAACAGAATAAGTTTATCGAAGCTCAGCGCATCCGAGAAAGAACTATGTACGATATCGAAATGATATCGGAAATAGGCTACTGTTCTGGGGTTGAAAACTATTCAAGAGTGCTTGAAGGAAGAGCGCCGGGAAGCCGTCCCCATACCCTTCTTGATTATTTTCCCAGTGATTTTCTTATGTTTATTGACGAATCTCATGTTACTCTTCCTCAGGTTCACGGTATGTATGCAGGCGACAGAGCAAGAAAGACAAACCTTATCGAATACGGATTCCGTCTGCCCTCAGCCTTTGACAACAGACCACTGCGTTTTGACGAATTTGAAGAAAAACTTAATCAGGTTATCTTCGTAAGCGCAACCCCGGGTCAATATGAAAAGGAAAAGAGCCAGAGTATATCCGAACAGCTCATCCGCCCCACAGGCCTTGTTGATCCTGAAATAGAAGTGCGTCCCGTAGAAGGTCAGATAGACGACCTTATGGGAGAAATACGGCTTCGTGCGAAAAACGGAGAAAGAGTTTTGATAACTACCCTTACCAAAAAAATGGCTGAGGACTTAACCGAATTTCTTGAGGAAAACGAAGTCAAATGCCGGTATATGCATTTCGGTGTGGACACAATGGAACGAATGGAGATAATAAGAGATTTAAGACTCGGCGTTTTTGATGTTTTAATCGGAATCAATCTTTTGCGTGAAGGTCTTGATATTCCCGAAGTTTCGCTCGTTGCAATACTTGATGCCGACAAGGAAGGTTTTTTGCGAAGCGAAACCTCGCTTATACAGACAATAGGCAGAGCCGCAAGAAACGCAAAAGGCAAGGTCATAATGTATGCCGACACAATTACGGGTTCTATGCAGCGCGCAATCACCGAAACCGAGAGAAGACGGAAAAAACAGCAGGATTACAACGAAAAGCACTCTATAATCCCGAAAACCATAATAAAAGAAGTCAGAGATATCATCGAAATTTCGGCAAAAGACAGCAAGAAAGGCAAAAACAAGCCTATGTCAGAAAAAGACAAGAAACAGCTTATTGCAAATCTTACTGCAGAAATGAAAGAGTGTGCCAAAAAGCTTGATTTCGAGCGTGCGGCATATTTGCGTGACGAAATAGTAAAACTTTCGTCAAGAATACCCGATAAAAAATAGAAAACCATATTTTTTACCAAAAGAGCTTTGTAATATACAAGGCTCTTTTTTATGCAATAAATTATATATTATTTAATTAAATGTAAAAAAATACTTTACTTTTTTGTATTTGGGTGATATAATGATATAGTTAATAATATGGATTATTATGGAGTTTTGTACCTATGATTATTTTGGGTATCGACCCCGGATACGCCATTGTGGGCTTTGGCGTTATCGGTTATGATGACAGAAGTATGAAGCTCACGCCCATCGAATACGGAGCGGTCACAACTCCTGCTCATGTAAAAACCGAATTAAGACTTAATGAGATATACGACGGAATATGCGAGCTTTGCGAAAGGTTTCATCCCGACGCTATATCAATAGAAGAACTTTTTTTCAACAGCAACGCCAAAACCGCCGTTAATGTATGTCAGGCAAGAGGAGTCATTCTCCTTGCCGCAACAAAAGCAAACATCCCCGTCTTTGAATATACCCCTTTGCAGATAAAGCAATCTGTTACAGGCTACGGCAGAGCCGAAAAGCATCAGGTCATCTCGATGGTAACAACCCTTCTTGAACTTAAAGCCCCGCCAAAACCCGATGATACGGCAGACGCACTTGCCGCCGCCATTTGCCACGCATACAGCTCGTCATCACAGCTGTTCGGATTAAAATAAATTTTTGGAGTAAATATGTTTTATTACATTTCGGGAAAACTTACCCTTTTGCGTTCCGATTTTGCCGTAATTGATTGCGGCGGCGTCGGATACAGACTTTCAATAAGCGCAACAACATATGCAAGAGTTTCAGCAAAACACCAGACACTCCCCGACGGTTCATGCGACGGGAAAGAATTAAAGCTCTATACTTTTTTCTCGGTCAAGGAAGATTCACAGGAGCTTTTCGGTTTCTATGATGAAGAAGAAAAAGATATCTTCAAGCTTCTTATCACAGTTTCGGGAATAGGACCGAAGGGTGCGCTTTCAATACTTTCGGTTATGACTCCTGCTGAAATCGCAGTTGCCTGTGCTTCAGATGATGCAAAGGCAATCTCCCGTGCAAACGGTATAGGGCTTAAAACAGCACAAAAGGTAATCATAGAATTAAAAGACAAAATTGCAAAAGCGGTTTCTTCGGTTCCCGAACTTGTAAATGAGGATACGGGAGAAATCATAACAACCGCCGCAAATGCAAACGATGCAATATCCGCACTTGTTGTCCTGGGCTATTCAAAACAACAGGCAGCAAAGGCAGTAAAAGCCGCCGGTAACGGAAGCGTAGAAGAATTAATAAGAAAAGCACTTGCTCTTCTGATGAAGTAAAGGAGCACAGATTTGATTAAGAGTACAAGAAACGAAAATTTTGACGAAAACGAATTTGATTTTGAATCAAGAATAATTTCGTCAAGAGAAATAACGGAAGACAGCGAAAACGAAATATCACTTCGCCCGAAAACACTTTCGGAATATGTAGGGCAAAAAGGTGTCAAGGAAAAGCTTTCTATTTCGATGGAAGCGGCAAAGATGCGAGGAGAATGTCTTGACCACATTCTTTTACACGGCCCCCCCGGCCTTGGCAAAACCACCCTTTCGGCAATTATCGCATCTGAAATGGGTGCCGGTATCCGCATAACATCAGGACCCGCAATTGAAAAGCAGGGCGACCTTGCGGCACTTCTTACAAACCTTAAGGAAAACGATATTTTATTCATCGACGAAATACACCGTCTTCCAAGACAGGTCGAGGAGATCCTTTATCCCGCAATGGAAGATTTTAATCTTGATATAATTATGGGAAAAGGTCCTTCCGCGCGAAGCATCCGCCTTCCCTTGCCGCATTTCACCCTTGTGGGTGCGACAACAAGAGCGGGCCAGCTTACTTCTCCTTTGAGAGACAGATTCGGTCATCTTTTAAGACTTGAGCTTTACAGCGTTGAAGACCTTGCAGATATCGTAACGAGAAGCGCAGGAATCTTAGAGATGCCGATAGAAAAAGACGGTGCTTTAGAGATCGCGCGCCGCTCAAGAGGAACTCCCCGTATTGCAAACCGTCTTTTGAAGCGTGTGCGTGATTATGCGCAAGTCAAAGGTAACGGAGTTATAACAAAGGAAATGGCAAACGGTGCTTTGAATCTTCTTGAAATCGACAGTCTTGGTCTTGACAGCATCGACAGAAGAATGTTAACTTCGATCATCAAATTCTTCGGAGGCGGCCCTGTAGGGCTTGAAACCCTTTCTGCCACAATCGGAGAAGAAGCAATAACTCTTGAGGATGTCTACGAGCCCTATCTTTTACAGCTGGGCTTTTTAAACCGCACCCCCAGAGGCAGATGTGCAACAGCAAGAGCCTACGAGCATCTCGGTATCCCCTTTACCGAAAACTGCAAATGCACACCAACAGAGAACACATCTCTTTTTGACATAGAATAAACATTTGAAAAGGAATATAAAATGGCTGAAAAGAAATCACCGAAAAGAAAAGGCAAAAAGGTAGCTGAGGAAATACTTCCCCCCGCCCCCGCTCTTGATCAGGCAATAACAGACACACTTCGTGTCAATTATATGCCGTATGCCATGAGCGTTATCATCTCCCGTGCCATCCCCGATATCGACGGCTTCAAGCCTTCTCAGAGAAAACTTCTTTATACGATGTACGATATGGGTCTTATGCACGGTCCGAGAACAAAATCGGCAAATGTTGCGGGCGCTACAATGCATCTTCATCCGCACGGCGATGCTTCCATATACGAAACCCTTGTCCGTCTTACTACGGGTAACGAATCGCTTCTTCACCCCTTTATAGATTCAAAAGGTACATTCGGTAAGCGTTATTCCACAATGGCATACGCTGCTGCAAGATATACGGAATGCCGCCTTGATCCTTTTTGCGAAACCATTTTCGGGGGTATAGATAAAGATGCTGTTGACTTTGTAGACAACTACGACGGCACAATGAAAGAACCCACACTTTTGCCTACAGCATTTCCAAACATTTTAGTTTCGGCAAATCTCGGTATCGCCGTCGGTATGGCTACAAATATCTGCTCTTTCAACCTCGGTGAAATATGCGATGCAACATGCGAGCTTATGAAAAATCCCGATGCGGATTTGATCGACATCATAAAAGCTCCCGACTTTTCTACAGGCGGCCTTCTTTTGTACGACCGCGAACAGATGAAGGGCATTTACGAAACGGGCAAAGGCTCCTTTAGAGTAAGAGCAAGATATTCTTATGACAAAAAAGAAAACTGCATCGAAGTTACACAGATCCCTTATACAACAACAGTTGAAGCAGTTATCGCAAAAATCGCCAAATCCATGAAAGAAGGAAAATTCAAGGAAATTTCGGATGTGCGTGATGAAATCGACCTTAACGGTATGAAACTCACCATCGACCTTAAAAGAGGTGCCGATCCCGAAAAGCTTATGCAGAAGCTTTTCCGTTCCACTCCCCTTGAAGACACCTTCCCCTGCAATTTCAATGTTCTTATATGCGGAAGCCCCAAAACTCTCGGCGTGCGCGATATTTTAAACGAATGGATTGCTTGGCGTACAGACTGTGTAAAGCGTGAGCTTTATTACAATCTCTGCCGTATGGAAGAAAAACTGCATCTGCTTTACGGTCTTCGCGAGCTTCTTTGCGATATCGACAAAGCTATAAAGATAATCCGCGAGACAGAAAGCGAAAAACAGGTTGTGCCCAACCTTATGGCAGGCTTTAATATTGATGAAATTCAGGCAGAATATATTGCTGAAATAAAACTCCGCAATCTCAACCGCGAGCATATTTTAAAGCGTATTGCAGAAACAGAAAAGCTTGAACAGGATATTGCAGATACAAAGGATAAACTTTCTTCATCAAGAAAGATCCATTCCATCATCGCAAAACAGCTTCAGGAAATAAAGAAAAAATATGCAAAGCCCAGAAAAACCCAGCTTATTTACACAGAAGACGAACCGGAGATCATAGAGCCCGAAAAGGAAGCATATCCCGTAATCGTCGTTATGTCAAAAGAGGGCTATTTCAAAAAGCTTATTCCTTACAAGGGAAATCTGCCCCAAAACAACGAGCAGAAGCTTAAAGACGGCGACTCTATCGTTTTGAAAGAAGAAACAACCAGCGAATGTGAAATTCTTTTCTTCACCGACAAATGCCAGTGCTACAAGGCAAAGGCAGACGATTTTGAAACCCATAAAGCATCAATGCTCGGAGAATATGTTCCCGCAAAGCTTGGTTTTGACGATGGTGAAAATGTTGTAGCTACCCTTCTTGCAAAAGACTACAAGGGATCCGTAGCCTTCTTCTTCAAAAACGGAAAGGCAGTCAGCGTTCCTCTCAATTCGTATGCTACAAAGCTCAACCGCAAGAAACTTACAAACGCATACAGCGATGACAGTCCGGCTGTCGGAATATTCTTTGTCCCTGAAAAAGAGGGCAAAAAACCGGTTTGTGAATTTTTGCTCCGCTCGACTCAGGGCAAAGCAATAATTATGAACTCTGATCAGCTTGCCGCAAAAGCAACGAGAACAGCGTCCGGCGTTTATGTTTTCACCCTTAAAAAGGGAATTTCGGTTGAGAATGTTTCGGTATTCTGCGACGACGGCTCAGAAGAAATGAAAAAGTATGCAAAATACAGAAAATCAAAGCTGCCGAGCACCGGAACTTTACTCGAAGCCTTTGATATAAATGCACAGCAGGTAAAACTTTTCTAATCCCACTTCGGAGGACTAATACAATTTGAAAAAACAAAACGACTTTTTATTTGACAACGAAGACGAAAACTCAACCCCTTCCGATCAGAACGGCGATGAAACAACCGAAGATAATAACGAAAACGGGGATAAGGATATTCCCATAAACGAATTTTTCCCTTTTCACAGCAATATGACAAAGGAAGAAATGGAAGCCCGCGGCTTCAAAGTAAAAACAATACGGTTTACTCCCTTTGACCTTCTTATAATGCTGGTATGTATGTTTTTATTTACCTTGGCGGGATGCGGTCTTTCACTCGTTTCGTTTTTAGCTCTTATAATATCCGCTCCTTTATACGCAACATTTTCTTACCGTATAAGCAACAATTTTTCTTTCTTTGTACCTCTTGCGGCAATTGTTGCGTGCGGTTTTATTACAAAAAGCCCTATTATGCCTCTCGGTGTACTTCTTGCAACCGGGATGTCGTATATTATGCTTTATTCAGTAAACAACAAACCTGAATCTGCAAAGACTTCAGCGGTTGTAGGCTGTTGCGTTTCTATGGGCATATATCTTCTTGCGGCATATTTTATCGGAGATCTGATGAATAAAATTTCGGAACGGGAAATTATGTCTGCAATAAATTCTCTCTTCGAAAATATGGAAGCCCAAGCCTTGGGAATATATACGGAAATGGCCAAATCCGGAATTGATCTTGGACTTAGCGATGCAGAGCTTGAAAATGCAGCAAAACTTTTTGCACAAAGCTCCCGTTCGCTTTTGCCTTCCGTTATTATCATCTGCTTTATGATAATTTCGTATATTTCGGCATCTTTGCTTCCGCTTTTCTCAAAGCTTTTAAGAGCAAAGGAAATGCTCGGCAACATATGCTATGAAATAAAGCTTTCGAAAATAGCCGTTGTCGTATATCTAATATCCTGGTTCGGTTCCTTATTCGGAACAGGCATTTTCTCTGTCGCTTTCAGAAATATTATATCAATTCTTGCTCCCGCACTTTCACTTTGCGGAATAAAACAGATAGGCGAATTCTTACATTCCAAAGGAACACCAAAAATTATATCGGCATTTGTTCAGCTGATAAGCATTTTCGCCGCTTTTGTTCTTGGTGATATAGGACTTTCGGTTCTTATGATGTTCGGTGTTTTCCACACCTTAAAAACCTCTACCCCCAACAATATGTAAAACCTTTAAAACGGAGGTGAACTGCTTGAAAGAGCTATTTAAACAGCTTCGGGCGATGACCTGGAGAAAGAGTATAATTTGCGCAATAATCGTTCTTGTAATATATACCGCTCTGTCCGGCTTTATAGATGCAAGAATTCTCCCCATAGGTCTTGTCCTTATTATCGCTTACATAATAGCGGCAATGGTCCTTTTGCGCTTTGACCTTAAAACAGACGGGCTTGTGTCTGAGAATTCCGCTATGCTCGGCATTACAATGGATTTCGTTACAAAGCTCCGTTCCCCTGTTATTATCATCGGCTTTGACGGTACTATAAACTGGTACAACACAGCATTTGTAGCAATAAACGAATCTCACCTTTCCTCCTTCGGAAAAACTCCCGCCGATGCTATTGACCCTGCTTTTTCTCCCCAAAGAATAAATCAGCTCAAGGAAGGCGCAACTTTCCTTCTCAACTACAAGGACACCGATTATGAAATAAGCGGTTATTCGCTCCAGTCAAACGGAAAAAACTTCTGTATGATAGTTTTTGACGACAGAAGCGAACTTGTGAAAACAAAAAAGCAACTTGCAGACAAAAACGCAGTTGTTGCTCTTATTGTACTTGATAATTTGGGCGATTCCTTTACATTTTCACAAGATAAATACCGCAACGCAACTGCCCATATCGCAGGACTTGTTTCCGAATGGGGCAAATCGCTCGGCGGTATGGTAAAGGAATACGACAGAGATAAATTCATCGTTGTTTTCGAAGAAAAACATCTTCAGTCGGTTCTGAATTCAAAATTTGATATTCTTGACAGCATAAGGGAAACCGAGCTTGATGAGCTTACATCCCCCATCACCGCATCTATCGGTATCAGCAACATAAAAGGTTCTCTTGCCGAAAAAGAAGATGCCGCAAGAAATGCGCTTGAACTCGCTTTGCAAAGAGGCGGCGACCAGGCTGTTCTTAAGACTGCAGAAACTACCGAATACTACGGCGGCAAAACCAAAACCGTACAGAAAAAGACAAAGATCCGTTCAAGAACAGTTGCCGGCGACCTTGTAAAACACATAAAACAAAGCGGAAATGTCCTTATTATGGGTCATAAATTCAGCGACCATGACAGCATTGCTTCGTGTGTTGCTATGGCAAGAATTGCAGCAAGTTACGGAAAACCCGCAAAGATCGTTGTAAATCTTCACGATACAAACTTAAAGCCCATTTTTTCAAAAATGAGAGGATATAACTATTACGACGGTCTTTTCACAGATGCTCCCGCAGCTCAGGATATGATACGGTCGGATACTCTTCTCATAATTTGCGATACAAATAATCCCGACCTTTTTGAATCAAGGGAAATTTATGAAAACTGCGTATCGTTTATAATAATCGACCACCACAGAAAAGTTCAGGAGGATTATATTCTGCCTCCGAAGCTTGCGTATATCGAACCATCGGCATCTTCTGCATCTGAAATGATATGCGAGATCGCCGAATATGCCATTCCCTCGGGAAGCCTTACAAAAATCGAAGCCGAGCTTCTTTTTGCAGGTATTATACTTGATACCAACAATTTCAAAAAGAATACGGGTGTCGGAACATTCAGTGCCGCACTTTATTTAAGGGCGCAAGGCGCAGACCCGAATGAAGCTCAAGGCTTTTTCCGTACAAATCTCGACGAATTCGTTTATGAAGCCGATATAGAAAGCAACATATCGATATACCGCGAAAATATCATTATAGCCACAAGCGATATAGAATCAAGCGATGCAGGACAAACTAAAGTTGTGTCCTCAAAGAGCGCCGACAGACTTCTCAATATATCGGGAGTTGATGCGGTATTTGTTCTTGCAACAGTCGGCAGAGATATAAATATCTCCGCCCGTTCAACAGACAAGATAAATGTTCAACTGATTATGGAAGCTCTCGGTGGAGGAGGACATTTTGATTCCGCAGGTGCGTTTTTGCGTGACACAGAGCTTTCCGAGGCTGTCGAATTGTTAAAGGCGGAAATAAACAATATTATCAAAAACAAAACTGACAATAACTAACATACAATTTGGAGGTATATAAAATGAAAGTATTACTTTTGCAGGATGTAAAAGCACAAGGAAAAAAAGGCGAAGTAGTAAATGTTTCCGACGGATACGCAAGAAACTTCCTTTTCCCCAAGAAACTCGCATGTGAACTTACTCCCACAATAATCAACGATCTTAAAAACAAAGAAGCCGCAAAGGCTCACAAACTCGCTGAAGAAAAGAAGCTTGCGGGAGAAAATGCGCAGAAGCTTCAGTCAATTACTGTAAAGATCTATGCTACAAGCGGTGCTGATTCCCGTCTTTACGGTGCAATCACATCAAAAGAAATCGCAGAAGAGCTCAAAAAGCAGCATAATATTGATGTTGATAAGCGCAAGATAGTTCTTGATTCTGCTATCAAATCCTACGGCAGCTACACTCTTGATGTTAAGCTTCATCCCGAAATCACAGGCAAACTTTCGGTTGTTGTCGCTTCCAAGGACTAAGGTGGCGTGATGGCACAGGACATCATAAATATTGACAGCCCCAGAGCCTTGCCCGTTTCAACAGAAGCTGAAATGGCGCTTCTCGGGGCAATCCTTCTTGACCCTGAGCGCATAAAGGATGTAACAAATATAATAAGTGCGGAAGATTTTTATCTCGAACGAAACAAAACCGTATATGAAGCGATGAGAACTCTTTTCAATTTCAGCCGCACCATTGAAGTTGTAACACTTCTTGATGCACTTGACCAGGCAGGCGAAAACACAGCAGAAATGAAAGGGTATATAAAGCTTCTTGCCGATTCCGTATCCACTTCGTCCAACATTCTTGACTATGCAAAGATTGTCAGAGATAAATCAACCCTCAGAAAAATAATATCCGTCGCAGGCGAGATAAATGAAATGGCATACGCCGCAGAAGGCGATGTTGCTACAATTCTCGACAGTGCCGAGCAGAAAATTTTTGATATCTCATCAAGTACAACAGTCAAAGGCTTTGCACACATCTCGGATGTTATTCTTGCAAACTATGCCCATTTGCAGGAACTTATAACAAACAAAGAAGCTGCTATGGGTGTGCCTACCCATTTCAGCGGAATAGATAAGCTTATTGTTGGTATGCACGAATCCGACCTTATTGTTGTCGGTGCACGCCCCGGTATGGGTAAAACCGCCTTTGGTCTTAATATTGCAGTAAATGTTGCAAAGGCAAACAAAAAGAAGGTTGCAATTTTCTCGCTTGAAATGTCAAATGAGCAGGTAGTACAAAGAATGCTCTCAAGCGAAGCCTATATCGACAGCTACAAAATGAGAAGCGGAGAGCTTGATTCTGAGGACTGGAACAAACTTGCCGCCGCCGCAGGCGTACTTTCCCAGACAGACATATATCTTGACGATACTGCGGGTATATCTGTTATGGGTATGAAATCAAAGCTTCGCCGAATAAAGGACCTGGGGCTTGTTATCATCGACTATCTCGGTCTTATGAGCTCGGATAAAAATATCGACAACCGAGTTCAGGAAGTCAGCGATATTTCAAAGAACTTAAAGCGTATGGCAAAGGATCTTAAGGTTCCCGTTATTGCCCTTGCACAGCTTAACCGAGGAGTTGAAGGCCGTACCGATAAAACACCTATGGCCTCCGACCTTCGCGATTCGGGTGCTATCGAACAGGACGCCGATATAATCATGTTTTTATACAGAGATGATTATTACAACAATGACCCTGCAAACCAAAACACTGCTCAGTGTATCATAGCCAAAAACCGACACGGTTCGACGGGCAAAGTCGATCTTGGCTGGTACGGACAGTATACAAAATTTATTTCTGTGGATACATCCCATGCCGAATAATTATAATGACTTTTCTGATTTCTTTTGCGAAAAGGTAAAGGAAACAATAAAAAAATATTCTCTTGCGGAAAAAAACGGACAAATTACAGTTGCCCTTTCGGGCGGTGCTGATTCTGTTGCACTTTTATTGTCCTTGTTAAAAATCAAAGACAAAAAAGATTTATCTTTTTCTGTTTCCGCCTGTCATCTTAATCACGGCATAAGAGATCTCGGTGCAATAAGGGATGAAAATTTCACAAAGACACTTTGTGAAAAATTTTCTGTTCCTGTTTATACGGAAAAAATCGACATTCCAAAGCTGTGTGAAACACAAAAAGGAAGTGTTGAAACTGTGGCAAGAAATGAGAGATACGAGTTTTTCAGACGCGCTTCGGTACATTTCGGAAACAGCCTTATAGCTACAGCCCACACTATGTCGGATAACGCCGAAACTCTGCTTTTCAACATTGCAAGAGGCACAGGTCCGGACGGCATCTGCGGAATACCGCCGAAAAGGGATATTTTCATCCGTCCGCTCATACAACTAAAAAGAGCCGATGTTGAAAAATTCTTATCAGAGCAATCGCAAGATTATATGACAGACGAAACCAACTGCGATGAGGAGTATTCGAGAAACTTTATCCGTCATAACATAGTTCCGAAATTAAAAGAGCTCAATCCCGCTTTTGAAGAAGCGGTTTTCAGACTTTCGGAAAGCGCAAGAAAGGACAAAGAATATTTTGACATAAAAATGAAAGATATGTCAGAAAACTTTTGTGATATAACTAACCTTTCACAGCTTCATCCGTCTTCTCTTTCGCGATATATCCGTTTTATATGTGAAGAAAGCGATCCTCTTATGCGTCTTTCTTCAGAAAGAGTCGACGCAATATCACAAGCGGTAGCTTCCACTTCCCGCGACGGAATTATAAGGGATATTTCTCTTCCCCGAAAAAAGAAAGCCGTAATTTCAAAAAATGGTATTCGTATTATGGAAAATTGCGATGATACAGCAAAAAAGAACTCTTTTAAGTTTAATATTCCCTTGTCTTTTGGGGAAAATATCATAAATGACACATATGCGGTTTTTCTGTCCTCTGAATATGAGGAAAATGCTCCGGTACTTTGCAATGTTATTGAAAACGAAGATATTGTTTACAAATTGTATATAACTTGTGAAGTACAATCTGATATAATTAATAACAGTTTATTTGCAAGACCGAGAATTGAAGGGGATTTTATCCGCCTTGGCGGTATTACGCGTAAACTCAAAAAAGTATATTCCGAAAAGCATATAGCTGTTTCCGAAAGAAATCTTTTGCCTGTAATATGCGATAAAAACGGAAGTGTTATATCAACTCCCCTTTTTTCGTCAGCTTGCGATACGGCAAAACCGCAAAAATCGGATAAGAAAGTTACTTTAGCTTTTTATAAAGCATAAATTCCAGCATTTCAATTAAGGAGTGATGATTCAGTTAATGAAGAAGAACATCAAAATCGTTATTTTCTATCTTATACTGTTCATATCAATTATTATTGTTTCCTCATGGATATTGGGCGGTACGGATGATGAAAAATTAACCTATACAGACATCAAACAGTATTTTTACGATGAAAAGGTCGAGGAGTTCCTTATAACAAACGATAACACCTTGATACTCACACTTCGCGAAAATACTGCCGATTCTACCGACGCAGACAATAAAACCGCATCTTCAGAAACAAGCGGAAATGATTCGGCAAAAAAAGAACAGATTGAATATAAGCTTCGCAGTGCCGACTGGTTTATGCAGGATTTAAAGCCTGTAATCGACGAACAGTTTGAAAACGGCACTCTGACTTATGAACTCGAAGCGCCTGTTCAGGTCGCATGGTGGGTATCCTTCCTTCCCTATCTTCTCATTCTTGTATTTATTGTAGTTATCTACTTTGTATCAATAAATCAGGCTATGGGCGGCAAGGGCGGCAGAATAAACAGCTTCGGAAAATCCCGTGCACATCTTATGTCTGACAGTAAAAACAAAGTCAGATTTGCGGATGTTGCAGGCGCAGACGAAGAAAAAGAAGAACTTAAAGAAGTTGTGGAATTTTTGAAAAATCCCGCCCGTTTCAACGAGCTCGGTGCAAGAATTCCAAGAGGCGTACTTCTTTTCGGCCCTCCCGGTACAGGTAAAACATTACTTGCAAAAGCAGTTGCGGGCGAGGCAGGAGTTCCTTTCTACTCAATTTCCGGTTCGGATTTCGTTGAAATGTATGTAGGTGTCGGAGCTTCCCGTGTACGCGACCTTTTTGAAAACGCAAAGAAGAATGCACCTGCCATAATCTTTATCGACGAAATCGATGCTGTGGGACGCCATAGAGGCGCAGGTCTTGGCGGCGGACACGATGAAAGAGAACAGACTTTAAATCAGCTCCTTGTTGAAATGGACGGTTTCGGAAGCAATGAGGGTGTAATAGTAATTGCAGCAACAAACCGCCCCGACATACTTGACCCTGCACTTTTGCGTCCGGGCCGTTTTGACAGACAAATAACCGTAAACTATCCCGATCTCAAGGGAAGATGTGAAATTCTGAAGGTTCATGCCAAGGGCAAACCCTTTGAAGAGGCTGTTGACCTTGAAAAAATTGCTCAGACAACTGTGGGCTTTACCGGTGCCGACCTTGCAAATCTTCTCAATGAAGCAGCGCTGCATGCGGCAAGAAAGAAAAAGAAGCTTATCGGTATGCCCGATATCGAAGAAGCCGCTCTTAAGATAATGGTGGGCACTCAGAAGAAGAACAGAAAATTCAAGCCCGAGGAAAAGAAAAAGACCGCTTATCATGAAGCAGGTCATGCGGTTCTTGCCCATATTCTTCCCTCAGTCGATCCTGTCCGCCAGATATCCATTATCCCCAGCGGCAGAGCTTTGGGATATACCTTAACAGTTCCGCTTGAGGATAAATACAGTGTTTACAAAAAAGGCCTTATGGAAGAGATCACAATGATCCTCGGCGGCCGTGTTGCCGAAAAAGTATTTTTCGACGATATATCGGGCGGTGCTTCAAACGATATCCAAAGAGCTACTGCAATCGCAAAAAATATGGTTACCCGTTACGGTATGAGCGACAAGCTCGGTCCAATTGCTTTTGCAAACGAGCGCTCGGATGATGAAGTTTTCCTCGGCCGTGATTTCAACAACACAAAGAATTACTCCGAAGAAACTGCGGCACTTATTGATGCGGAAATAAAGCGAATTATCGACGAATGCTTTGTTGAAGCCGAAAGACTTATAAGAGAAAACGAAGAAAAGATGCATACGATCGCAGAATTTCTTATTCAGTTTGAGAGTATGGACGAAGATCAGTTCAAATTCCTTATGGACACAGACCCCACTCCCTCGATTGAAGAAATTGCCGCAATTGCAGAAGCTAAAAAACAGCAGAGCGACAGCGAAAATGCCAAAAAGCGTCAGAAAATATTTACTGTAAGATCCGAAAGCACCTCTTCCGATGAGGAACCTGAGGATGCAGAAGATGCTGAAACTGTTGAAGAAAACGAAACAGCTGTAACTCCCGAAAACAAGAAACCTTCCGATTCGGACAAAATGGAAGACGACAGCAATCTTCCCTTTTAAAACAAAATAAAAAATCCCAAAAGTTTAAAACTTTTGGGATTTTATTTTTATCAGAATTCTGTTTTTATTTGTCATAACCGTTGGGGTTATTCTTCTGCCAGTTCCATGTGTCACGGCACATATCGTCGATATTTTTCTTTGCAGACCAACCTAAAACTTCCTTTGCTTTTGTAGGATCTGCATAGCACTGTGCAACATCTCCCGGGCGTCTTTCTGTAAGTACATAAGGAATCTTGATATCATTTACTCGCTCAAATGATTTTACAAGGTCAAGAACGCTGTAACCTGTTCCTGTGCCCAAATTTACAATTTCAGCACCCTTTGTCTTTGCAGCATAATCGATTGCCGCAACATGACCGCAAGCAAGGTCTACAACATGGATATAATCACGCACACCTGTGCCGTCATGTGTAGGATAATCGCTGCCAAATACAGAAAGCTTTTCACGCTTACCTACCGCAACCTGTGCAATATATGGCATAAGGTTGTTGGGTATACCGTTGGGGGCTTCACCAATAAGTCCGGATTCGTGTGCTCCGATGGGGTTGAAGTATCTGAGAAGAACAACAGAAAGCTCAGGATCGGCTTTTGCCGCATCTACAAGAATCTGTTCATTCATATATTTTGTCCAGCCGTAAGGATTTGTGCAGCCCGTAGGCATATCTTCTGTGATCGGCACTCTTTCGGGCACACCGTAAACTGTAGCAGATGAGCTGAAAACTATATTATGTACTGCGTGTTTTTTCATCACTTCAAGAACTGTAAGTGTAGAATCAATATTGTTGCGGTAGTAAGCAACAGGAATAGCGCATGACTCACCGACAGCCTTATATCCCGCAAAATGAATTACAGCATCAAACTTTTCTGCCTCAAACATTTCATCGCAAAGCTTATAGTCGCAAACATCGATATTATAAACTTTTACGCTCTTTCCCGATATTTTTTCTATTCTTTCAACAACTGCCATTGAAGAATTCGAAAAATTATCTGCAATAACTACTTCATGATTACATTTCATAAGTTCAATTGCGGTATGTGAACCGATAAATCCGGCACCGCCTGTAAGTAATATTTTCATAATTTATAAACTCCCTTTACAAAATCATTACCAAAAATAGTATATCACAGCGATCAGATTATGTCAATTGAATAATTCATTTATTTTTTGGATTATATGTTCAAAAAATAACCCTTACGAATTAATATATTTGTTTCACCGCTTGAAATATGTAAAAAAAGATGTTATAATAAATATGTATGTTAAATAATTTTAAAACTTTCCGGAGGAAGAATAATATGAAGTATTCATCTCTCATAAACGAAATCAAAACAGGCGCATACGACAACGCATTTATAAAGCTTTACGGTCAGGATTGCGATATCGCAAGCGTCAGAGAAAGATATATTAAAGCTGCAAAAGGCTTTGAAGAAACTTACGGCAGCCTTATGACTCCCGATACTGAAATATCGCTTTTTTCCGTTCCCGGCAGAAGTGAAATTTCGGGCAATCATACCGACCACAACTGCGGCAAAGTTATTGCCGCATCAATAAGCCTTGATATAATTGCAATTGCGGCAAAGACCGACAAAGCCGAAATAAGAGTAAAATCCGAAGGCTTCCCCGAGGATATTGTTTCTCTTGAAGATGTTAAAACTGTAGATGAATCAAAGTTTTATAAAGCTTCTGCGATAATCAAGGGCGTTTGCGACGGGTTCGGCAAAAACGGCTTCGCCTTCGGCGGTTTTTATGCATATACAACCTCAAGCGTTTTGAAGGGTTCGGGTCTTTCGTCTTCTGCTGCCTTTGAAGATATGATCGGAAATATCCTCAATCATTACTACAACGACGGAAATATAAACTATATAGAAATTTCAAAAATTTCCCAATATGCGGAGAATGTTCATTTTGGCAAACCCTGCGGACTTATGGATCAGATGGCTTGTGCTGCAGGCGGATTCGTTGCTATTGATTTCAAAGATCCCAAAAACCCGGTCGTTGAAAAACCCGATTTTGACCTTTCTTCTCACGGTTATTCCCTTTGCATTGTAAATACAGGCGGAAATCATGCTGACTTAAACGAAGATTACGCTTCTATCCCCTTCGAGATGAAAAGCGTTGCAAAATTCTTCGGGAAAGAAGTTTTGCGTGATGTAGAAAAGGCTGATGTTATCGCAAACATCCCCGCACTTCGAGAAAAATGCGGCGATCGTGCCATAATGCGCGCAATTCATTTCTTCAATGAAAACGAAAGAGTTGAAAAAGCAACTGCAGGTCTTAAAAACGACGATATAAACGAATTCCTTTCATACATAAAAGAGTCTGGGCTTTCCTCTTCCTGCCTTCTCCAGAACACCTATACAACAAAAAATGTTTCTGAACAGGGCATATCCCTTGCTCTTGCTGCAGCAGGCGAAGTTTTGAACAACAAACCCGGCACTGCGTACCGCGTTCACGGCGGTGGATTTGCAGGAACAATTCAGGCGTTTGTTCCCAACGAATATGTAACAGAATTTAACAAAATGATGACTTCTGTTTTCGGTGAAGGCAATGCTTATGTTCTCAAAGTTCGTTTGATCGGTGCAACAATGCTTGACAAATTGATATAATATGGCAAAAAAGTATTCTCTGAAAAAGCCCGAAACATTTAAAAAAAGAATTATCAATAACAAAAAACTGCAATAAGGCTGCTTGTCAGCCTTGTTGTGTTTTTGTCGGTATACTTTTTTTGTATCCGTTCGGGGCTTTATATTATTCAGGACATTTATATTTTTTCTTCCTTTGTTTTAGCGATGGTTTATGCCGTATGTGCTCTTTATGCGGCAAAAATCAAGCAGAACAAAAAAGAAAGTCAACTTACCGAAAAAGAAAAAGAAGCTTTATCAAAGCTCAGTTTTCTGATAAAGCATCTTATAATAATTTTTCTGCCAATGTTTGCGGCAATTGTCATTGATGCTGTCATTCTCTTTTACGACAGCTTCGGAATATCCCAATTTTTAGGAATATAAAGGTAAAAAAATGCTCGAAATCACCCCTCTCTTTTCCGGTTCATCGGGAAATTCAATACATATAAAATACAATAGCTTTGAACTTCTGATCGATGCCGGTGTGTCCTGCCGTTCTATATGTACGGCTTTGCAAAAAATAGGCACGGGTATAGAAAATATTTCGATGGTTCTTGTAACTCATGAGCACAGCGACCATATATCAGGGCTCGAAACGATCTGCAAAAAAACTCATATGCCGGTTTATATAAACGAATGTTCTGCGGCTTATATAAAAAACAACAAAAACTATCCTTTCCTTTGTTCTTGCCTTAAGCCATTTAACGCAGGCGAGGACATTTCCCCCTGCGAAGGCCTTATAATTCATGCATTTAAAACACCTCACGATTCTTGCGGAAGCGTCGGATACAGCATAAAATGTGCCGACGGGGACAGCTTTTCTTATGTTACCGATATCGGTTATGTTACCCGTGATATAGCAAAAAACATTTTCGGTTCAAAAACAGTTATATTTGAATCAAATCACGATATAGATATGCTCAAAAACGGCTTATATCCCGATTTCTTGAAAAACCGTATTCTTTCTCAGAAAGGACATCTTTCAAACGAAGCTTGTGCCGCTTTTATCCCTCATCTTGCCAAAAACGGTACCAAAAAAATAATTCTCGCCCATCTCTCAAAAGACAACAACACAAGGGCTCTTGCATTTGAAACAAACCGTGCCGTTCTTGACAGCGAAGGTTTTGAAGAAGTTGTTCTTGAAGTGGCAAAAAGGAGTATACTTGACGATGCGACTTGATAAATATATTTCGGATGCTATGATCTGCTCGAGAAGCGAAGCAGACAGATATATAAAAACCGGGAAAATTACCGTTGACGGAAAAACTGTCAAAAAGCCGGATCACAAAGTAACCGAAAAAAACGAAATTTGTTTTAACGGCGAAAAGCTTTTCTATTCCGAATTTATATACATTATGATGAATAAACCTCAGGGAGTAATTTCTGCAACCGATGACCCTAAAAATATAGAAAAGACCGTACTTTCTCTTCTTCCCGAAAATTACCTTACAAAAGGTCTTTTTCCGGCAGGCCGTCTTGACAAGGATACCGTCGGTCTTCTTATTTTGACAAACGACGGCAAAAGCGCTCACAGACTTCTTTCTCCAAAACATCATGTTGACAAAACATATTATGTTGAATGTGACAAAGATTTTGCCGAAAAGGATATTGAGATATGCAAAAACGGAGTCATTCTTGACGGTGAACTCACAAAACCCTGTATTCTGACTATAGACTGCGAAAAGAAAAATTGCGGGACTATGGTTCTTACCGAGGGAAAATATCATGAGATAAAGCGCATATGCAATCACCTTGGTAAAAATGTTACCTTCCTTGAAAGAATAACATTCGGAAATCTTTCGCTTGACAGAAACCTTGAAAGAGGTATGTGGAGACATCTTACCCCCGGGGAAGTTGGGGTGCTTTTAAAATAAACTTATAAATAAGAATAAGAGGCAGATAACTGCCTCTTGTTTTTTATTATGCAACAAATATAACGCTTCATGTTGTTCAAAGGTTTCATTCTTTTAGCGCTTGAGCGTTCTAATCAGATGAAATCAAAAACTCTTGATGCTAAAACTTATTTTGATGACATTGCGGGTGATGTTAATAGTGATAAGATTGATGTTTAATTTTTTACAAGCTGCCGATTGGCAATTATCTCTTTTGATAATTTAACCCCCTTGAGGGGGTGTGGGGGTGAGAGTGGGGTGTTAAAGAGGGGTGTGCGATAACACCCCTCTTTATAACGCAAGACGGCAAACATATAACAAATATAAAAAAGCTGTAAATTCCTTTACAGCTTTTTCTTTTTTCTTATTTATCTTGCTCTGTTCATCTTGGAACGGGGATTTACAAGATCGCGCCAATCAAGGCTTCCCTGATCAAGTGCAAGTATCAAAGCTTCGGCGGTCGCAATATTTGTAGCAACAGGGATGTTATGAACATCGCAAAGTCTTAAAATATTCGCCTCGTTTTCTGTAAATCCGTTAAGATTTCTTGTGTCTCTGAAATACAAAAGTATATCTATTTCATTAAAGGATATTCTGGAAGCTATCTGTTCTTCTCCGCCCTGTGAACCTGCCAAAAGACGCTCAATATTAAGACCTGTAGCTTCTGTAATGAATTTACCTGTAATATCTGTGGCGTATAGATTGTGTTTGCTCAAAATACCGCAATATGCGATACAAAACTGCGTCATAATCTCTTTTTTTGTGTCGTGAGCAATTATTGCTATTTCCATTTCAGTCTATCCTTTCTGTGTTATTTTATAAATGGTTATGTAAGTCTTGTTTTAGAAACATCAAGCTTCAATCCCGAAAGGAGCGGAACTTGATTTTCGGTAAATCGTTTTGCTACATTGCATATGGCACGGTTAAAATTATTCTTTCCTTTATTTACCTGATATGCAAGAAGTCCGTTTTCCTGCCCTCTTGCCATATCCGCATCATACGGTAAAACACCGATAAGTCTTACCGAGGTTTTATTTATAACTTCATATATTGAAGGACGAACGCCGTCAACAGCATCTCTTGCCATAAAGCTGTTTATAACAAGTCTTGTTTTGAGGTTTTTTGTGAGATATTCATCATCACCCTCGCCGCATCCAAGCTCTTCAAGAGCCATGGCGGTCTTTTCAGCCGCCCTGATTGAAGCCGCTGTATGAAGCGACACAACAAGCGCGTAATTTGAAAACTTTACAAGCGATTTGTAAAGCTTATCAGGCCTTGCGGGAAGATCGAATATTACAAAATCGTAATTCAACTTCAATCTGAAAACAAGATCCTTTACTTTGTCGTCTGTGAATTCAAATTCGTCATTCACAAGCGAATAATATGCAGGCGCCGCAATAAATGAAAGATTACGGCAACGGGGATCTGTTACTGCAGCCTCCTCTATCGTACATTTACCTGTAATTACTTCGCAAATGTTGTAAAGTGTAGCGTTTTCAAGGCCGAGAGCGATATCAAGACATCGGGATTCAAGGTCGCAGTCGATTGCTATAACCTTAAAACCCATCTGAGCAAGTGCCATCGAAAGATTTGCGGACACAGTAGTTTTACCAACACCGCCCTTGAAAGATGTAACCATTACGGCTCTGCCCAAGAAGCTCACTCCTATCTTAAAATTCTTTTCACACATACAAACTCATTATATCAAAGATTTCTTGTTTTGTCAATTAAAAAACATAAATGAAAGTGCTTTTTTATCGAATTTTAAAAAATTATTTTCCGATATAAAATGGGAGCTTACGCTCCCATTTTTAACATTTTTTCATCTTTTATTCTTCATTTGAAAAATACATATCACATATTTCGCAAACATACATCATATGGAAATCCCCCGACGGGTAATGCATCGGGATTATTTCCGGGTCAATAAAGGCATCCTTTGAAAGATTTTGAGCAAAAAGTTTTTTGCCGACAACAGTAAGCTTTGCTTCTTTGAAAAACACCGCTCCGTCTTTTTCGTATGCGGAAAGTCCCGCTTTTTCGATTTTGTCACAATCTCTTCCCGACACTCTTCCGCAAAGGGTAAGAGCATCTTTTTTCGACTCATCAAAAAACGAAAGGGTTACCGTATCGGAATTATCTACAAATTCCTTTGTATATCTTTGAGGTCTTATAAAACAAAAAAACACATTTTTGTTCCACAAAACACCGACACCGCCCCAACTGGCTGTCATCGTATTGATCTTATTTCCTTCTTTTTCGCTGTCAAACGCAGATATCAGCATCCATTCCTTGCCGATCTTTTCAAAAGGATTAAAGCTGTATTCATTAGGGGAAATTCTTTTCAAATTCATATTTTTCTCGCTTTCGTGGGTTTTATTATATTTTATGCGATTTATTAAAATATAGTATCGCAAATAGCGAATATTTAAAACAAAAAGCCCGACTGGTGTCGGGCAAAAAGATTCGATTATCTTTTTCAGAATCAACCGAGGTTGAACTTCTTCTTGAACTTGTCAACGCGTCCGCCGGCATCAACAAACTTCTGCTTACCGGTGAAGAAAGGATGACACTTTGAGCAGATGTCAACGCGGAGCTCGTCCTTTGTGGATCTTGTAACGAATGTTTCGCCGCAAGCGCACTTTACTGTTACTTCCTTATATTCCGGATGGAGATTTTCCTTCATGAGTTTCCCTCCTTGTTACAATGTAATTTCGCTGTCTTAATCGACTGCATTTCTTCAACGCCTAATATTATATCACAACAAAATGAAGATTGCAAGACCTTTTTTGAATTTATTTCTTGTTTTTTGGAATAAAATACAAAATTATTTCGCTTTTTTTAGTGAAATCAACAAAGCACAGGAATATGGCAAAGCAAAATCGGCATAAAAATCGCAGGAACCATATCCATCAGCTTGATTTTTGTAATTCCAAGCATATTAAGTCCTATCGCCATAATGAGAAGAGAGCCAACGCAGGTCATCTCATTTATTACAACATCAGATAAAAATGGCTTTATGTAAACAGCAAGAAGAGTGATCGAGCCTTGATACAGCATAATGAAACCTGCAGAAAATAAAACTCCGACTCCGAGACTTGAAGCAAAAACCACAGCTCCTATTCCGTCAAGAAGCGCTTTCGTATACTGAGTGGTATTGTTGCCGGTAAGACCGCTGTCAAGAGGGCCTGTTATTGACATCGCTCCCACACAGAACAGCAAACTTGACGAAACAAACCCTTTTGCAATTCTTCCGTCGCCGTTTTTTGAAACTGCATCCTCAAGTTTTTTGCCCAATAACATAACACCGTCTTCAAGATGCAAAACAGTTCCGATAACTGTGCCGATTGCAATTGAAATTATGGTAATAACTGTATTTTCTCCTTTGAACGCACCTGAAATGCCGATATAGATTACTACAAGCGCAAGACCTGTCATAACAGCATCACCAAGTTTTTTATTGAGCGCTTTTCCGATGAGAAGACCTGCAAGCCCTCCTATCAGAACCGCAACAGCATTGACTGTTGCTCCAAGTAAACCGTACATTTATTTGTTCTCCTTAACCTCTTTTATAATCATTTCCCGATATACTTTTGCCGCCTGTTCGGTCTTGTTATCGCCGAATTCATAATACTTTCTGTCTTTTATATCATCGGGAAGATATTGCTGCAAAACATAATGATTCGGGTACGGATGGGGATATATATATCCTTTATTTTTATCGGATGCCGGCTGCATCGAATCTCTCAGATAGTCGGGCATTCTGACACCCTTTCCCGTTCTTACATCTGCCGCCGCCGCATCATATGCAAGATATGCGCTGTTTGATTTCGGAGATGTGGCAAGAAGAACCACCGCCTGAGAAAGCGGTATTCTCGCCTCGGGAAGTCCGAGCTGTTTTGCGGTATCAACAAGCGATGCGACAATTACCGATGCCATCGGATATGCAAGTCCGATATCTTCGGATGCAATAACAAGAAGCCTTCTGCAAGGAGAGAGAAGATCTCCGCCCTCAAGAAGCTTTGCAAGATAGAAAAGTGCTGCATTTTCATCAGAGCCGCGAATGGATTTCTGAAGTCCCGATAAAAGATCGTAATGCTCGTTTCCGTCTCTGTCAAGCTTCAGTGCAAAGTCGCCTATCGCCTCGTATGCCGCCTTTTCGTTTATCTCCCCTCCTGTTCCGAGGAAACATATCTCAAGTGCACCCAAAGCCCTTCTTACATCTCCTGTGCAGTTTGATGCGATAAGATCAAGCGCTTTTTCCTTATCTTCGCTTTCCTTATTCTCGCTCATATAGTTTTCGCACAAAAGGTCATACGCTCTTTTCAGAGCTTTTTTCACCTCGTCCTTTTCAACCGATTTGAATTCAAATACATTTGAGCGGGAAAGTATAGCGGGATATATTGCAAAATAGGGATTTTCGGTAGTTGAACAGATAAGAGTTATTCTTCCGTCCTCGATAAATTCGAGAAGCGACTGCTGCTGCTTTTTATTGAAATACTGAATTTCATCAATATAAAGAAGTATACCGTCGCTTGTGAAAACAGAGCCTGTTTCGGCACACACATTCTTTATATCCGAAAGAGATGCATTTGTAGCATTGATCTTTCTCAAAGTTTTATCACAGCTTTTTGCAATTATTTCTGCAACTGTGGTTTTTCCGACGCCCGAAGGACCGAAAAAAACCATATTCGGAACATTTCCCGATTCAATAACCTTGCGAAAAAGGCTGTTTTTTGAGAGCAAATGTTTTTGTCCGACCACCTCGTCAAGAGTGCGCGGTCTTATTTTATCTGCAAGAGGCATTTTTGATCCTTTCGTTTATTTTAAACTGTCTAAATATATCAGAAGTACCGATATATCCGCAGGGCTGACACCTGAAATGCGGGATGCCTGCCCGATGTTCTTGGGGCGGAATTTTGTAAGCTTCTGCTGAGTTTCCGCGCGGATACCCTTTACTGCGTAATAATCAATATCCTCGGGTAAAACCTTCTTTTCAAGTTTTGTAAAGCGCTCGGCTTCGGCAAGTTCTTTCTTTATGTAGCCTTCGTATTTTATCTCAATTTCCACCGCCTGCTTTTCACGGTCGGAAAGATTTGCCGGTCTTTCCTTATCAATAGGTGCAAGACATTCATATGTAATCTCAGGTCTGCGCAGAAGATCCGCCATCTTGATACCGTTTGAAACCGGTGTTGAATTTCTCTCTTCAAGAATTTTTGAAAGATCCTCAGAAGGACCGAATCCTGTATTTTTAATTCTTTCGATCTCATCTTCGATATGCTTCTTTTTGAGAATAAACCGCTCGTAGGCTTCATCATCAACAAGCCCGACACTTCTTCCGATTTCTGTAAGTCTTCTGTCCGCATTATCCTGACGAAGCAAAAGTCGGTATTCCGAACGGCTTGTCATAATACGGTATGGTTCGTTTGTTCCCTTTGTAACAAGGTCATCAATCAAAGTTCCGATATAAGACGAATTTCTCGGCAAAACAAGCTTTTCTTTTCCCAAAACACGCATTGCGGCATTTATTCCCGCAACAAGACCTTGTGCTGCCGCCTCCTCGTAACCTGATGTGCCGTTAAACTGTCCGGCACCGAAAAGTCCCTTAAATTCTTTGAACTCAAGGCCTGCATCAAGGCTTAACGGATCGGTACAGTCGTATTCAATAGCATACGCATTTCTCATAACAACAGCGTTTTCAAGACCCTTTATCGAATGAAGCATCTCAAGCTGTACATCCTCGGGCAGTGATGAGCTGAAACCTTGCAGATATACTTCCTTTGTATCATCCCCCATCGGCTCAACAAAAAGCTGATGTCTTTGTTTATCCGCAAAGCGGACAACTTTATCTTCGATACTCGGACAGTATCTCGGGCCTACGCCCTTTATATGTCCCGAATAGAGAGGAGAACGGTGCAGGTTATCACGAATTATACGATGAGTTTCTTCGTTGGTATATGCTATATAACAAGGCATTTCGGCGATTGTCGAAAACCCTTCCTCAACAGAGGAAAAATGTTCGGCATTCTTGTCGCCTTCCTGTATTTCAAGCACCGAATAATCTATCGAATCCGCATGTATTCTTGCAGGAGTGCCTGTCTTAAATCTTACAAGCGGTACCCCGAGTTTTCTTAGGTTTTCGGAAAGAATGTCTGACGGAAACATTCCGTCGGGGCCGGATGAATATGCAACATCTCCTACAATTATTGAACCGCAAAGATATGTACCAGAACATATAACAACACTCTTTGCCGACCATACAGCGCCGAGTCTTGTAACAACATTCCATATCTCGCCGTCTTTTCTTATATCAACTATCTCCGCCTGAATAAGCGAAAGGTTTTCACAATTTTCGATAACCTTCTTCATTTCAAGGCGGTATTTTACTCTGTCTGCCTGCATTCTCAAAGAATGAACAGCAGGGCCTTTGCCGCGGTTGAGCATACGGCTCTGTAAACACACTTTGTCGGCGGTTTTTCCCATCTGTCCGCCGAGAGCCTCTATTTCATAAACAAGATGTCCTTTGCCTGTACCGCCGATAGACGGATTACAAGGCATATTTCCGACAGCATCAAGATTAAGGGTAAAAAGAACTGTTTTACATCCAAGTCTTGCGGAGGCGAGTGCCGCTTCTATTCCTGCGTGACCGGCACCGACAATTATTACATCAACTGACTGAGCTATATATTCCAAAAGTTTTTCCTCTTTTCTTATTCAAGGGTTGTCCATACACAAAAGGTTTCGCTCTTTTCGAGAAGTTTGAATCTATCATCAAAAAGAGAAACTGTAAGGGGCGAAATATCGCCGCAAATTCCATAATCTTCTTCTATTGCAAAAAGAGCGTCGGAAACATTACCGTACAAATTAAGGTCGGTAAGATTTGAAGAGTTAAAATATCTCTTAAAATAGTCCATATTAATCTTTTCTTCTTCCAGTGAGTATTCATCAAGATTTTCCCCCAAAACTCTTCGTGTACAAACCTTTCCGTTTGCAGCAATGCCGAATATTAAGGCATCCGAATCCTCAAGAACACAAAAAACACATGGTTTATCAAAAACTTCGCTGTAAGACGCTGCTTTATCCTGTATTTCCTGCACTTCGCAGTCTTCAAAAAGGACTGATACATAATCGTCAAAAAGAACAATTGCCTTGTCCTGGGATAATGCATCACCGAAAGAACTTGCTACTTCTTCGTATATTTTATTAAACTCTTCACCCTTGATTTCACCAATATCCGTTTCTTCATCAAGAGCTCTCTTTATACGGGCGGCATTCTCCGCATCTCTCATAGAAGCTTTTATAAGCGTCATTATTTTTGCTTTTCGGTCGGTAAGAATATGAATTCCGGCAACTGTTGACATATGCTTTCTCCTTGCTGAAAATTATACATCTTATATTATATAACAAACAAAACAAAAATTCAATACGGGCTTTCGGATTTTCAAAAAAATAAAGGGATAAAATGCAAAATTTGCATCTTCTCCCTTTAAAATTTTATTCGTATGATTCTTCCGGAAATTCAAAAACCTCAAGTGGAAGCATATCAAAAAAGTATTCAATAAGTACTGCTTTATATTTCGTTGCACATTTTATAACTATACTGTTGAATTCCGCAGTACAGTCGTCACAAAGACCGCTGTATTCTTTTTTTACCGCCCTCATATCATCTCCGTATTCGGAGGAAACATATCCTTGCGTTATGATAGTAGTTTCGCTGTCAGCAATTATTGAGCGGAGGATGTCTTTTACATTGTTATAAAAAGGCACAAATTCTTCAAAGTGATAAAACCGCTTGTAAGTATCAAGCTCTGCAACAAGGTTTTTGAGTTCCTCAATCGCCGCATCGTCAACAGACGGATCGGTCGGATCATACGGTGTGATGCTTCCCGGAACGAATATGCCGTCGGTATTCAGAATTGCATCCAAAAAAGGGGCAAAAACATACGAAAACTCTCTGCGGGTTATGGGAACGGTCGCTCTGAAGGCATTTCCCTCCTCGAGCGGCATAAGACCGTTTGATATAACTTTTTCAACGCTCTCATACGCCCATGTGCTCACTTCGTCTGTTATTTCAACATCATAAAGCTTGTAAAGACCGTTAATTCTGTCAAGAATAACACACACCTGCTGGCGTGTCAGAAGCTCATTTCCGTGAAAATTGCCGTCTTCAAAACCTTTTATATATCCGTAGTTTTTCGCAATCAGAACTTCCTCGTAAAACCAGTCGGCTTGTGTAACATCCGGAAAATTTGATTTTGCGGGAGTAGAAAATCCGAAAAGTTTGTTTGTCATTTTGCAAAATTCCGCTCTTGTGAGATTTGCATAAGGTCTGAAACTGCCGTCTTCATAGCCGTTCACTATTCCTGCATTTTTCAGTTTTGTAAGCACCATATCAAACTGAGAGCCTTTTATTACATCATTAAAAGATGCCTGCGTTGCTGCAGGTGCGGGGGATATCAATAAAGTTTCATCCGCAAAAGAAAAAACATTTAAACTTGTTATAACTGTTAAACCTAAAAGAATAAAAACTAAAATCTTTTTCATATTCATCACATTATACTTTGTGGGCAAACTTGTTTGTTTGCCCACATAAGGTTTTTGATTATTTAAGAATTACTTTGAAAGAAAGGTAATCGCTGTTTATTTTGAGTTTATAGCTTGACAAGGTAGTAGCTCCGCCTTCCTCTTCGACAACATTGATAACAAAATCGTTGCCGATGGTATCTGCAATATTGTTTATAATTGCAGCGAAATTGACAAATTCGGCAGCCTGCTCGTTAACTTTGATCTCGACTGTATTGCCGTCCTGTACCATCTTTATTGTACCGTCAGACTTAATAGTTATCGAAATGTTTTGATTGATATCAAAACCGCAAGTGTTAACAGCATTTACGAAATCCGCATAAGAAAGATCTATATTTTCGATCATTCTTTCACTGGTTGTTTCGCCTAACTTTTCAAATGAGAATGCGCCGAGAAGACCTGTGAAGAGAGAGAAGTCTGCGCCGGATTCAAATAAAGCGTTCTTGATATTTGAAAGCTTTGTGTTGTTTGCAATCATATCCTGACCGACAATATTCATCACAGTATCAGAGCCTGATGCTTGTGTATAATCATACAACAAAACTGCGGTTTTATATAAGATGTCTGCGTATTCGCTTCCGCTCAATACTCTATATCCGCTGCCCTCTGCCACAGTATCAAAAAGCGATACTTCGGGATCAAGAAGGTCGTTTATCATATCGATATAGGGAGAAGCTTCATCCAAAAGTCTGAACTTTTCCATAGAAGGAATAAGAATATGCTCAATAGGATTGATGATAACTTCGACATGGCTGGGGATTTCTATAAGATCGCCGTCCTGATATGTGGGTGACTCAACTTCTGCTTTTGCGTCATCCAAAATCGACTTATACGATGCAATAGTTTGTGTAATTACATCCTTAATGAGACTTTCGGTAAACACAGCCTTTACAACATCAGGAAGCTCGTCGTACATTTCATCAACGATATCTGCCTGATTAAGTTTATAAAGAATAGCATCAAGAATAAGCTCGCGGTTGTTATCAACATCGGCAGATTTATTTACATAGTAAAAATCATTTGTAGAAGCATTTACCATAAATTCTTCAATAAGAACTTCGTAAATTTCTTCCGCCACAACAAGGAGTTCATCGTAATAGTTTGTATACGCTTCTTTTCCTGCCTGTTTGTAATCGGCAATATTATCAAGGATCATATCAACGATTTCGTGGATATATCCTTCTGTGACATTCCCAGAGAACGAAGGATCGTATTCATCCAAAAAGGCTTCAAGTTTTTCTGTAGTAAGAATTCCGCCGTTATATTTGCCGATTGCTCTTTTTATCGACTGATATATAAGAGTTTCGTTTGTGGGGAAATAGTTTGCTACGGACTTTGCTGTATATTCATCAACTGTGTCGCCTTCAAGAAGATTGTAAAGGCGGTAATTATATACGATATTGTTTATAACACCGTCATCAATAAGGTCAAATACAAAAATTTCCTTATCGTTACCTTCACCCGAAATGCTGAAATTCTGCTCTTCAAGAACGCCGATAAACGCATCGATCGTAGCCGCAATCGTATCCTTGTTTCTGTAAATACCGTCGAGATGAGTTACAGGAGAATCTACTATAGCATCAAAGGGAACTTCATATGCAAGGTAAGCAAAATCATTGCCGAGAGTCTGCGAAAGCTTCAAAAGGATGTTAACATAATTAAACATATAGTAAACATCAGTGTTCTTTGTAACAATAGTATCTTTCGTAAACACTTTGTATTCATTTCCGTCGAGGTAATACCAATTACCGAACATTTTATGGTCTACATCTTTGTCATACCCCGAACCTATAGTATCTTCGTTTGCCACATATCCCTGTTCAACGGGATTTGCAAGGGCATTATTTGCATTGGTAAGTGCTTCATTCAAAACAGCTTCATTAGATGTGTTCTTTTCTACACTTACGGAATAAAGGGAAGGATCTCCGTCGTATTCAAAAAATCTAACGGTTGCGTATTTGCTTTCGGATGTTCCGGGATAAACGGGACCTGCAGGAAGGCCGGGAGTTATGCCTCCGCCTTCGGTTTTTACACCAGTACCCGCATCTACTCTACCCAAAACTTTTGTGTCGTGATCAAAGCCAAGACCTTTACCCGATGCTGTTCCTCCTGCCACTTCTCTGTCAAGGAAGGTTACGGGAGTATTATATACGCCGTCTCTGAAGAACGGTTCATCGCTGTAATGATAGAAGTTTATAGTACCGTTATAGTCGTTTACAACAAGAAGGTCTGTTCTTTGTGTGTTGACAAAATAAACTCTGCGGTCTTCACCGCCTCTGAATACTATTCGTCCGTTTACGGTAACATTATCCATTGTAACATTTGTTGAACCAACGCCGTCACCGATAATAAGGTCTCCGTTTACAACTGTGTTGTGCAAATAAACTTCGTCGCCTGTGAGCATTACTTCGCCTTCAACCTCGCCGAGAGTGATAGCTCCGTTATCTCTCACATACATAGAAAAGATATTTGCCATAATCTGCGCAAATTCTTCTCTTGAAATACTGTTTACGGGACGGAGAGAGCCGTCTTCGTAACCGTGAATATAGCCTCTGCCGAGGAATGCGGCAATATAGCCTTTTGCATAATCCGCAACAAGGTTGCTGTCATAGAAAGCATCAATTGATGTTGTATCGTCTTTTTCAATAACAAGTGCTCTTGCAAGAATTACGATGGCATCCTGACGGGTGATGGAGGCGTTGGGATTCATAATTCCTCCGCCCTGACCTTCAGCAATTCTCATTTTTATTGCTTTTGCAATATCCGTATAGAACCAATCATCAGATTCGACATCCGAGAACTTGCCCTCGATATATGCCATTCTTTCAGCACCGAAAGCTCTTGTTATTACAGCACACATTTCGGCTCTTGTAAGAAGACCTTTGGGTCTTACTGTGTTATCTTCGTAGCCGTAAATAATACCGCCTTCAACGCCTTCTTTCATCGCAGCATAAGACCAATGATCCTCTGCAGGGAAATCGGTCAATGCTTCAATCGAAACCTGCGAATCTGCAGATACTGCCATAAAAGGCATCGCAGAAAACACGAGTACCGCTGCAAGAACTACAGACAGCAATTTTCTGAAATTCTTCATACTTTTCATCCTTTCAAAGCTTAGCTTTTTAAATTCCGGAGAAGTGATACGGCTTTGTATTATACCCCACTGTATCACTATTATACTAACATATATAATATAATAAAATATGCGTTTTGTCAAGTGAAAAGATTGACAAAACGCATTTTCAAAACGATTATTGAAAAGTTAAAACATCACTTTTTTCTGTGCTTTTTCTTTTTTCTGACCGAATAACCGAAATATCCGAGTTTTCTGCCCAAAGAAAAATACTCGCCGTGAGCAAAAGCCGCAAGATGAGCCTTATCAAGCCTCATTCTTCCCGAAAAATCAATAAGATCTTCGTTGACAGAAACACCTACTATATCTGCAAGTATCATATCGTGGCTGCCCAAAGGGATTATTCTGTCAACCTTACATTCAAGACAAAGGGGACTTTGCTCAATAAGCGGACAATCGACCTTAAAAGCCTTTTCTTTTTTAAGACCGCAAAGCTCGAATTTATCAACATCCCTGCCGCTTCTAACTCCGCAGGTATCCGCCGCTTTTACAAGCCCCTCGGTGGTCAGATTAACAACAAAACATCCCGATCTTTTTATGATGTCATATGAAAACCTTGACGGTCTTACGGATATATATGTTTTTGGCGGCTGTGTACAGGTAATGCCCGTCCAGGCAACAGTAAAAACATTATCTGTTTCACCGTCCGAACAGGTCACAAGTGCAGGCGGCACAGGAGCTGTCAGTGCTCCGCCTTTCCAGTTTATTTTACTCATATCAGATTCCTTTTTTCTACATTCAAGTCTTTTCTTCATATATCATAACAGTATAACCTGTATTTGTCAACCAAGGTTTTTACCATTATTTTAAGTTTTTTCAAAAAAACTATTGCAAAATGCAAAAAGTTGTGATATACTTAACAAAGAAAATACAGTAGAGTAAAAGAGCGGTTGCAAAACCGCTCTTTACGATTTATTTAAGGCACTTTTGAGAAAGGAAGGTCTTCCTGATGGAAAAAAAGCCGAAGAAGAAAAATATCGCTGAAACAGTGCGCGAACTTGTAAAAGACGCTGTCGAAGAATGCGGATGCGAACTTTGGGATGTTGAATATGTAAAAGAACCCACAGGCTGGAATCTTATCATCTACATCGACAAAGAAGAAGGAATAAGTCTTACAGACTGCGAGATGGTAAATGACGCCGTTGAGCCGATAATCGACGAAGCTGACCCGATCGAAGGCAGCTATTGTCTTGAAATATCATCGCCGGGTCTTGAAAGAGATCTTAAAAATCATTCTCACATCGAAGCATTTGTCGGTGTGCAGGTAAGCGTTAAGCTTTATACAGCTTTTGAAGGCTCGAAAAGCTTTGTTGCTGAAATCACTTCCCACGACGAAGAAAACGATACCGTAACTTTCGCTATGAGCGACGGAAATATGCATACCTTTGAAAGAAAAGCTCTTGCAAAGATTTCCACAATTGCAGAATTTTGAAAATAAAAAATAATATATAAATCTTAACGGAGGATACTGAAATGGCAAAGGACCAGAAAGAGTTTTTCAGAGCTCTTGACCTGCTCGAAAAAGAAAAGGGCATTCCCAAGGAATATATGATCGAAAAGATCGAAGCTGCGCTTCTTACAGCTTTCAAAAAAGAAACAGGAAGCTCAAATATGAAGGTTGTTCTCAACCCCGAAAAATTCCAGATCAAAGTTTACAAGCTTTTGGAGGTTGTTGATCCCGAATCTCTCACAATTGTAAACGAAGTTTCCGAAGATGACGACGATGTGGATTTCGACTTTTATGATGACGGGGATGAACCTTTTGACACATTCGACCCGGAAACACAGATAAAGCTTGAAGATGCAAGAAAGCTCAGCTCAAAATACAATGTGGGCGATTTTGTACAGGTTGAAATCAACCCCAAGGCGTTCAAGCGTATTCCCGCACAGACAGCAAAGCAGGTTATCATTCAGGGTATCCGCGAAGCTGAACGCAAGAATATGATCAGCGAATACGAAAACAAGAAGGAAGATGTTGTTACTGCAGAAGTTACAAGAATCGATCCCGCAACAGGAAATGTCGGACTTCTCATCGGCAAGAACGAAGTAACTCTCTTTAAAAACGAACAGATCCCCGGCGAAACCTTCAAAGAAGGCGAACTTATCAAGGTTTATGTTCTTGAAGTTAAAAAAGACACTCCCGGTCCTGCGGTTCTTCTTTCCAGAACTCATCCCGGTCTTGTAAAAAGACTTTTTGAAATCGAAATCCCCGAAATTCAGGACGGCACTGTTGTTATCCGTTCTATCGCAAGAGAAGCGGGCAGCCGTACAAAGATAGCTGTTGAATCAAGAGATCCCGATGTCGAAGCAGTCGGTGCTCTTATCGGTTCTAAAAACACAAGAAAGAATTCCGTAATGAAGGAACTTCGCGGCGAAAAGATCGATATCATAAAATACAGCGACGATATTAAAGAATATGTTAAATCCGCTCTTTCAACAGCAAATGTTATTTCTGTTGAAATGCTCGCAGAACGCTCCTGCAAGGTTATCGTTTCCGACGATCAGCTTTCCCTTGCCATCGGTGTAAAGGGACAGAATGCCCGTCTCGCAGCAAAGCTTACCGGATGCAAGATAGATATCAAGAGCTCTTCCGAAGAAAAGAAGGCTGCATTTGATGCAATTATGAACGGAACTGCTCAAAACACAACCACTCTCGGTGAAAAGCTCGCCGAGGCTTTGAAAAACAAAAACGGCTCTGAGGAATAAAGACCGCTCAAAAGTGTATTTTACGGAAGAAAGGATACGGCTCATTTCATAATGAATAAAAAAGTACCCGAAAGAAAATGTATGGGTTGTAACATACGCCGCCCCAAAGGCGAACTTGTGCGAGTTGTAAGAATCAAGGACGGAAGCGTTGTGCTTGATAAAACAGGAAAAGTTTCCGGACGCGGCGCATATATATGCCCCGATATAAAATGCTACAACAAGGCACGGAAAGCAAAAAGATTTGAAACAAACCTTGAAATTTCAATACCCGAAGAAATATACGACGCACTTGCATCACAGCTTGAACAAGGAGGCGGAGATAAGAACAATGGCTAAAATAAGAAAAGAACTTCCAAAAGGCAATATTCTCTACCCCGATTCAAAAGAAGCTCTTGAAAAGAATATCGATAAAATACTCGGAGCTTTAGGTCTTGCAATGAGAGCAGGCGGACTTGCCGTAGGCACAGAAGCCGTAACTCAGGCAGTCGATAAAGGTAAAGCACGCATAGTGTTTCTCGCAGAAAACATATCCGACGGAACAAAGGATAAGCTTTTATCAAAGCTCGTATATAAAGAAATAAAATATATACTTCTCCCCTGTTCTATGGAAATGCTTTCAAAACGCCTCGGCAAAAGCGGAAATATAAGTGCTGCAGCTCTTATCCGTCCCGGTTTTGAAAAAATAATATTCAAATGTATGGATACCCCTACCGTAAACTGCACTAATATCGGAAAGGAATGATTTAATATATGGCAACAACAACAAAAACTAAAGTCAATTCCCTTGCAAAAGATCTCGGAGTAAAAGGTAAAGAAATTGTTGATCTTTTAAATTCAAAGGGCATTGCAGATAAAACAACTTCCGCTACTCTTGAAGACAGCGAAATAAGCCTTGTGCTCAATCATTTTACAAAGAAATACGAACTTTCGGATATAAGTGCGTATTTTGCATTGAAAGATACAAAGGTTCAGGAAAAAACCGAAAAGAAGGAAAAGGCTGAAAAACCCGAACAGGAAAAGAAAACCGAACCCAAAGAAGCAAAAATCGAAGAAAAAGAAATAAAAACAGAAGAAAAAGCAGAAACTACAAAGACCGAAGCTCCCAAAAAGAACACCGTTTCTCAGTCTGCTATAAATACAGCAAACGCAATTGCAAAAAGAGCGGCTGAACTTGCAAACAAGAATGCACAGAATCAGCCCCGCCGCGACAGAAACGACGAAAGACCTCAAAAGAGCTTCGACAAAAACGGCGACAGACCTCAGAGAAACTTTGACAAGAACGACAGATTCGGTAAAAAGCCCGCCCAGGATTCTGTTCAGACACAGTATCAGCCCCCCAAGACCGAAATTTTCGGCAAAGACGGTTTTGTTAAAGTCGAAAATCCCAACAAGCAGTTCCAGAAACCCAAAAACGGTTTCAACAAAAACGGTCAGGGTAAATTCGGCAAACCCGGTCAGCGCCCCGGCTCCGACAAGGATGACGATTACGGACAGTCTGTTCGTCAACCCAGCATCCGTCCTATTTATGACAAGGACGGCAGAGCCAGAAGCCGTTATGCTTCCGAAAACATAAAGGAAGCCGAAGTTAAGCGTCCCGACAGCGGCGTAAGAAATGATTCAAATGTACGCCTTGTAGATATCCGTTCTCACGAAGTCGACCTTTCCAAGTACGATGAAAGACTTGACAATCTCGTTCCCGACGAAGTAAGAGATGACGGCGGAAAGAAGAAGCAGAAGAAGGGTTCAAATCAGTCTTCTTCTAAGGGTGCAGGCGGAAGAATCAACAGAAACGAAGCCGCTGCAAGAAATGTTACCTTCCAGCCCAAGGGCAAGGCAGGTAAAAAGGGCAAGGGTGCTCCTGCAAAGGAAATGCCCGAAGTCAAGAAATTCACAGGACCTATCACTCTTCCCGAAGAAATAATGATCTCCGATCTTGCCGCAAAGCTCAAGATAACCACAGGCGAAGTTGTTAAAAAGCTTCTTATGATGGGACTTGGTATGGATGCTGTCGGTGCAAACAAATATGTTGATTTCGATACAGCATATCTTCTTGCTGACGAAATGGGCATTGTTGCTGAAAAGGAAGTTGTGATCTCCCTTGAAGAAAAGCTCTTCTCGGATGAAGAAGACAAGGCAGAAGACCTTAAGGAAAGAAGCCCTGTTGTCTGCGTTATGGGCCATGTTGACCACGGTAAAACATCCTTGCTTGATGCTATCCGTCACACAAATGTAACAGCAGGCGAAGCCGGCGGTATTACCCAGGCTATCGGTGCTTACAGAGTTAAAGTCAACGGCAGAGATATCACTTTCCTCGACACCCCCGGTCACGAAGCATTTACCGCTATGCGTGCAAGAGGTGCAAAGGCCACAGATATTGCAATTCTTGTAGTTGCGGCAGACGACGGTATAATGCCCCAGACAATTGAAGCTATAAACCACGCAAAAGCGGCAGGAATCACAATCATCGTCGCTATCAATAAAATGGATAAAGTCGGTGCAAACCCCGATGCTGTAAAACAGAATCTTACAGCACATGAACTTGTTCCGGAAGAATGGGGCGGCGACACAATTTGTGTTCCCGTATCCGCTCTCAAGCGTCAGGGTATTGACGAGCTTCTTGAGATGGTACTTCTTGTTGCTGATATGCAGGACCTCAAAGCAAATCCCGACAGAGAAGCAAAAGGTATTGTTATTGAAGCAAAACTTGACAAAGGAAGAGGCCCTGTTGCTACAATGCTCGTTCAGAACGGTACTCTTCATCAGGGCGATGTGGTTATCGCAGGAACTGCAATAGGTCATGTTCGTTCTATGTGCGATGAAAACGGCAGAAGCCTCAAAACCGCAGGTCCTTCCGTTCCCGTTGAAATCACAGGCCTTTCGGAAGTTCCCGAAGCAGGTGACGAATTCCGTGCAGTTGAAAACGAAAGAATGGCAAGAGAACTTGTTGAAAAGAGAAAGAACGATGCCAAGGAAGAAGAATTCCGTGCAAACGCAAAGGTTTCTCTTGATACTCTCTTTGATCAGATAAACGAAGGTACAAAGGAACTTACAATTATCGTAAAAGCCGATGTTCAGGGTTCTGCAGAAGCTGTCAAGTCTTCTCTTGAAAAGCTTTCAAACGACGAAGTAAGAGTCCGTGTAATCCATTCCGCAGTCGGCGGTATCAAGGAAAGCGATGTTATGCTTGCCGATGCATCAAACGCCATCATCGTAGGCTTTAATGTTCGTCCCGATAAGGTTGCCGTAACTTCTGCAGAACAGAAAAAGGTCGATATCCGCACATATCGTATCATCTACGATTGTATCGAAGAGATAACTGCGGCTATCAACGGTATGCTTGCTCCCGAATTCAAGGAAGTTGTTCTCGGTCAGGCTCAGGTTCGCCAGACTATTCATGTCCCCAACATCGGATTTATCGCAGGTTCTTATGTTCAGGACGGTAAGATTACAAGAAATGCCCAGATAAGAGTAGTTCGTGACGGTATCGTTATTTACGAAGACAAGATCGCTTCATTGCGCCGTTTCAAAGATGATGTAAAGGAAGTAGCACAAGGCTTCGAATGCGGTATTGCGCTTGAACGCTTCAATGATATCAAAGAAAACGACATTCTTGAAGCATTCGTTATGGAAGAAATCAAACGCGAACTTTAATAATTTCCAAAATACAAAAAGCCCCACGCCTATGCGATATATTGCGTGGGGCTTTGCAAACACGAAAGGATTTTTATAATGCCACAAAAAAACAGAGCAGGATCGGCTTTTAAAAAGGCAAGAATAAACGAAGAAATTGCAAAAGAACTCGGCGCAATACTCCGTACAGTAAAAGATCCGAGAATAAGCACAGGTTTTTTGAGTATTGTCGGAGTTGATACAACACCTGATCTTAAATTCTGCAAAGTCCGTTTCAGCCTTTTTGGCGGAGATTCAAAGGAAGCCGCAAAAGGACTTAAAAGCGCCTCGGGCTATATACGGCATGAACTTGCAAGCCGCCTTAATTTAAGACTCACCCCCGAGCTTACCTTTATCCCCGACACAAGCATCGAACACGGAGCTCACATTTCCGCTCTCATCGACAGTTTGCACAAGGAAGAAAAGAAAACCGAAGATAAAGAAAGCGAATAATCTATTTTATCAACGAAAGGAGCAAAAAATGGAAAAGATAAGAAAAAAGCATATTCTTGGGGCAATCGAAATATCTGTTATCGCAGTTCTAACACTTGCCCTCATTATAATGTTTGCAAGTTACTGTTTCTTTACAAGCTCGTCATCATCTGTGCCGTCTTATAAAGACACCCTTTATGCCGAATCCATATTTGCTCCCGTTGATAATACGAAGAATGAAAAACAGCTGATTTCTCCTTCATTTATAGGTATTTGTTTTGAAAAGGCGCTCTCCCCCGCTTCTCCTTCTTCGAGAAACGCACTCATAAACGAAATCTTGCCGTTTGTTTCGCATCTTTTTTCGGATGTAAGTACAACGCTTGAGTTTTCATCCCCAAAAAGCGCATTTGAATATGTGGAAAATGAGATCGCTCAGCACAGCGAATATCTTTATCTTTCATTTCCGTGTGATATTCCCGCCTCCTGTGTCAGCCCCCTTTTAGGAGCGGATAGCATTCGGGAAACCACTCATGCTTTTTTAGTAAAGGACCTTTATATCTTTTGCGACGAAAACGGTTATTTATCAGGCATCTGTACGGATAAAAACGGCAACGCAGCAACCCTCGCATCAAGAACAAAATCTCTGTTGTCTTTTGAAACATTGCGCCGTTTTGCCGATGATTCGGAGGAAATGACCCGTTTCGAATTTGTAACTGCAGGCGAAAGAAAATACCCTGTTTTCTCATCCTCTGTTTCAAATTTCAACATCATAGCATATAATGAATCAGGAGCCGATACTCTTGAAAACGAACAAGGTTTAAGAGATATTGTTTCCTCTTTCGGTTTTAACCCGAATAACACAAGATTCTTCCGCACACAGAACTCAATAACTTATGTTGAACAATTCGGAGAACTTACAATTTACGAAAACGGAGATGTTTTATATACGCCCGAATCTATCGGTGTTCCGCTTTCCGAGCTTTGCGGTAAAATCAAAGAGAATTATTCTTTTGCAGACAAAATAAGCGCAGCGTATAATATTATCTCCTCCCTCGACAGAAACACTTTCGGCGGTTATTCTTCTCTTTGCGTTGACGATATAAGCTATACCGACGGTCTTCTTAATATCGGATTTTCGTATTATGCCGACGGTATCGGTATTGAAAGCGGAGAAAATGCCGCAAATCTTACTTTTGACAGCAATTCCCTTGTATCAGCAAATGTTTATGCAAACAGTTATGCTGTCATAAACACAACATATTCCGATATTCCCCAAAAATTGTTGTTTTCTCTCTTTAAAACTGAATTTGAAAATAATCTGCCCCATTCATTTTTACCTGTTTATACAGCAAACGGCGGAGATGAAATATACAGCGCAAAATACGCTTTTGTATTTGATTCGGAAGTTAAAGAGGAGGTCAGCGAAAAATGAATTGGCATAAAACAAACCTCGCATTGATTATGATTCTTTGCATAATCGACATCTTTCTTGCAATTTTCTTATATAACGCATATAAAAAGACAGAGCTTGTTCCCGACAACCTCATAGTTGAAGCAACAGAAAACCTTGCAATGCGCGGTATAACCTTTGATAAAGAAATAATTGACACAAAAAAGCATCAAAAATATGTTTATCTGTATTCAGCGGATACGGCTTTTGCCAAAGAGATGAAAGAGGATGCAAAAAACTCATCACCTTCTCTCATTTCCGCAATAGCCTTTTTATCGGGGATCTCGGAAAATGACGAAACAAACAGCATCAAGTATTTTGATATCCCCACAGGTACCTCCATCTCTGTAACCGACCGGGAAGAAAAGGTTCTCGGTTCTGCGGCAATAACCGGCATTACGGGTTTCGAATATACAAGCGCCGGTTTTGACAGCACAAAAGTTGCAGAAATAATAAAGAAAGATAAGCTCTATGCGGACTGCTCCGCAAAAGCGCAAAAACTCCCCTCGATAATCAAAAGCTTTTTTGAAAAAACATACGGAAATACTGTTTCGGGAAAAGCTGTTCACATTTCCCAGTATGACGGCGGAAAGATAGTCACAACGCTTCTTTGTGCCGACGGAGTTTATGTGCACAATATGATACTTAGTTTTTACATCAAAAACAATGAAATCCTTTATGTTGAAGGAAATATGTTTTTTGACGAGCCGGCAAAAGACACAGATACCCGTATAACAGACGGAATAAACATTCTTTTCAACCTTCCCGAAAATACTGAAGGCGATATATATGTAACTTCTCAGCACCTTGAATATACGCTGTTTGAGGCTTCCTCGAAGCAGAATTATCTTGTGCCCTCCTGGATCATCACATATATTTCCTCAGAAAATCCAAACGAAGAAAAACATATCATTCTCAATGCAATTACAGGAAGCTCTATTGAAAGAGTATTGTATTAATATTTTTTAAATTTTTCAGCAAAACTATTCCATTTTAGGAATATCCGTGCTATACTGTATGTGTATAGTTGTGATTATTATGTAAACATATATATTTCCGTCAAGTTGGTTTGACGGATACCGTATTTTACGGTTAAAAAGCAAGTCAGGAGATAACAAATGGAAAGAGAAAAGTTAGTCATAAACGGCGGAAACCCGCTGACAGGTGAAATAGAAGTCAGCGGTATGAAAAATTCTGCTGTGGCGATCATTTTCGGCACTATCCTCACAGAAGGCAAATGCGTTATTGAAAATCTCCCCGATATAAGCGATGTTTCCGATTCGCTTGAAATTTTATCAAGCATCGGCGCAAAGATAAAAAGACTTAACAAGACAACATATGAAATAGATACAAGCGTAATACGCCCCGGTTCCTCTCCGTATAATCTTGTGCGTAAAATGCGTGCTTCTTATTACATTCTCGGAGCAGAACTCGGAAGATTCGGCAAAGCTCATGCAGCCTATCCCGGTGGATGCGATTTCGGTACACGCCCTATCGACCAGCACATAAAAGGCTTTGAAGCACTCGGAGCAAAAGTTGATTTTGAAAACGGATATATCGATGCCGATACAGACGGCAAGGGTATGTGCGGTTCAAACATTTATATGGACTGCGTAACCGTCGGTGCTACTATCAATATTATGCTTGCTGCCTGCCGTGCAAAGGGCACAACCATCATCGATAATGCCGCACGCGAACCTCATGTTGTTGACCTTGCAAACTTTTTGAACGCTTCGGGAGCAAATATATCGGGGGCAGGTACGGATGTAATAAAGATAAAAGGCGTAGAACAGCTTCACGGAGTTGATTATGCCGTTATTCCCGATATGATCGAAGCCGGTACATTTATGGTCGCAGCAGCAGCAACAGGCGGAGATCTTCTTATAACAAATGTAATCCCCAAACATATGGAATCTGTTTCTGCGAAGTTAATCGAAATGGGCGTAAATGTTGAAGAATACGACGATTCAATAAGAATCTCAAGAAACGGCCCCCTTTCTAAAATCGCAGTAAAAACCCTTCCCTACCCCGGTTTTCCTACAGATATGAACCCTCAGATGTGTGTTCTTATGTGTCTTGCAAACGGTGTCAGCACTATGACAGAAGGTGTTTGGGATAACAGATTCAGATATGTTGAAGAGCTTAGCCTGATGGGTGCAAAAATCACCGTAAACGGCAAGACCGCAACCATCGAAGGTCCGACCAATTTCTCCGGAGCTCCTGTAAAGGCTGTTGATTTAAGAGCCGGAGCCGCTATGATCATCGCAGGACTTATCGCAAACGGAAAAACCGAGATAGATAATATCCGCCATATTCAGAGAGGATATGAAAATATAGTCGAAAAGCTTTCCGGGGCAGGCGCGGATATTCGCCTTGTAACCTTTGCGGAAGATACTTCAGTTTCTGTTATGAATTAAATATTAATATAAAAAAGACCGCATAAGCGGTCTTTTTTTGTATCTTAAAACATTTTTATAAATGCAGCTTACAATTTCAAAGCTTTTATATCTATTGACACAAAAAAACATTTGCATTATAATATTATATAGGAGAATATTTCAAAAATCAGAGGAAAAAATGAAAAAAACAAATCGATTACCTTCATACATACTCCCTTTTTTTGAAAAGAGAGGAGTTTATGAAAAGGATATTATAATATTCGTAAAAAGCGATCTGGATATGGACTTCAGATATACAGATGTCTTTTGTGTAGCAACCTGCGATACTCTTTGCGTCCTTTCGGGAAAAAATACAGTCAGCGGCACAAAAAGATTTTTTGGTTCTATGAAGGCTGATATAACCTTTGAAGAATATGCATATGACGAATACGCACTTTCGGAATTGGAAAACCCGCTTTGTATGATGAACCTTTCGTCCGGCATTTTTACAGCCGACATATGCGGTGAACACAAAGGGCTTTTCCGCTTTACCATGTCTTCAAAAAACAAAGTATATACATTTTTAGACAATCTGAAAAAGCTTAAAGAAGACGGAAAGCTTCTTCCCGAGGACATAAAAACCGATGACCGCGAAGTCTGCTGTCCTAAATGCGGTACCCGTTATACAGATTCAAAGCGTAAAATTTGCCCGAAATGTATGGACAAGTCAAAGCTTATGCGCCGTTTATCCGTATTCTTTTTAAAATACAAATTTTATATTCTCATATCCTTTATAAGTCTTGTTGCAACAACAGCTCTTGCGGCTCTCTTGCCTTACATAAAAGGCTCTGTCTTATACAACGAGGTTCTTGAAGTCGGCGGCAAATACTACGGTAAGATGCTTTATGTAGTTCTGCTTATAATATCTACAAAATTCCTTTCGGTTGCAGCATCAATAGTTAACGGTATTGTAACCTCTAAAATTTCTGCAAAAGTCGTATATGATATAAAAAAGACAGTTTTTTCTTCCATTTCAAAACTTTCCTACGGTTTTTTTACATCAAGACAGACAGGCGGTCTTATGACCTCGGTAAACGGAGATGCAAACTCTATTTATTTCTTCTTTTGCGACGGACTGCCGTATCTTATCATAAACATTGTTCAGTTTACAGTAATTACAGGTATTATGATAAGTATTCATCCGCTTATGACACTTGCGGCATTTATCACAGTCCCCGTATTTGTTTTACTCTATCGCGGCATACTTTTGATGTTTGACAAGCTGTATGCCAAAAACTTTTCAAAAAGGCGTTCTTTTAATTCACTTATAACCGATGTTCTTTCGGGAATCAGAGTGGTCAAAGCGTTTGCAAGAGAAGAAACCGAAGAAAAGCGATTTGAGCGCAAAAGCTCTGATTTTGCTTTATCTGACAGAAAGATCGGCGTTTTGAATTCAAGCATTTTCCCGTTTATCGGTTTTATACTTCATATCGGAAACTTTGTTGTATGGACATACGGCGGATGGCTTGTTATGTCCGGCGACCCAAAGATGGATCTCGGTCTTCTTATGACATTTATCGGCTATCTCGGTATGCTATACGAACCTTTGGGATTTTTCTCGGAGGTTTCAAGATGGTGGGCGGAATGTATGAATGCGGTAAGCCGTGTTTTTGAGATACTTGATTCCATTCCCGAAGTCGAGGAAAGCGAAAATCCCATTTCTCTTGAAACAGTAAAGGGTGAGATAGAATTTTCAAATGTATCCTTTGGATACGACAAAACAAGAAAGATCCTTGAGGATATAAGCTTTAAGGTTTCCCCCGGAGAAACTATCGGTATCGTCGGAGAAACGGGTGCGGGAAAAAGCACTCTTGTGAACCTTCTTATCCGTCTTTACGATACAGAAAACGGCTCTGTTTCCATCGACGGTATAAATGTAAAAGACCTCTCCTTTAACGACCTTCACAAAGCCGTTGCCATCGTATCTCAGGAAACCTACCTTTTTGAAGGTACAATAATGGAAAATATCCGATATGCTAAGCCTTGTGCTACAAACGAAGAGGTTTTTGCCGCAGCAAAAGCCGCAGACGCACATAGCTTTATCATCAAATACCCCGACGGATATGAAACGCTTGTCGGCAGAGGAAACAAAGCTCTTTCAGGCGGCGAATGTCAGAGAATATCAATAGCAAGAGCGATTTTAAAAGATCCCAAAATACTTATACTAGACGAAGCGACAAGCGCAATGGATACGAAAACGGAAAGAAATATCCAAAAAGCGCTCGGTGTTCTTACTGAAGGGCGTACAACCCTTATGATAGCACACAGGCTCTCAACTCTTCGGGATGCGGACAAGATTGTTGTTATTGAAAACGGCAAAATGCCCGAATACGGTACACACCGCGAGCTTCTTGACAAACGCGGCGTTTACTACAAACTATATAAACTTCAGGCACAAGCTTTAAAATCCATCGGGATAGAAGGCTGATATAAGCCGAAAGGAAAAAATATGGACAGCATAAAAAACATAAAAGTGCAGGACACAACATCCTTTACGGATATTGTGGATATAGTCTACCTCACAAAAGAGGATTCTTGGTTTTCTTTGACGGAAAACGGTTTTCTTACTCTTGTTTCCACAAAGGATATAAAACCCGAAAAGATCTTTGACGAAGGTGAAAACTCCGGCGATATGCCGTCGCCGCCGCAAAGCGGCGGGAACGGAGGTTTTAAAGCCGCATCCGCCGACAGTGAAGACAACAAAAATAATAAACCTTCAAAATCCCGTCACGATTTCCGTAAACCTCCGTGCGAGGTGAAATACACCTCCGACGGCAAGAGGGACTACGGAAGAGTTGTTCTCCACAGAGCCTTTCCGTTTGACTCTCCCGACAAGGTTATTTCCGTTCAGCAGGAAGACGGTTTTGAGATCGGTGTTATAAGAGATATAAACGAATTTGATGCAGAAACTGTCAAAATACTTTCTGCAAGTCTTGATAAAAAATATTTTGTTCCCGAAATCACAAAGATAGTTTCAACAAAAGACCGTTTCGGTTTTGTTTATTTCAAATGCGAAACCGACTGCGGACTTTGTGAATTTGTTGTCCGCAACCCTTTCGGAAGCATACTTCGTGTAAGCGAAACAAAAATATTTATTATCGATATCGACGGCAACAGATACTCGGTAAAAGATGTTTCAAAACTCGATAAAAAGAGCTATCGCAAGATAGAGCTTTATATCTGATTCCAACAGAAGTCAAAACGGAGAAAAATAATGCTTTTTAAAAGAAAACGAAAACGCACTCTTTCCCAGATCGTTCTTGAAAAGCTGCGTGAGAAGATAAAAACCGTAACAGGTAATGAGATCCCGATATATAATTTTCCTTTTGATCTTAGTCCCGGCAACAAAAAAATATACGGTCTTTGTGCCATAACAAAAGAGATTTTGTTAGTTGCAAAAACCGATGCTCCAAACGGCGAGATCATACTTGAAACTTATAATATTGAAGATCTTTATGATGTAAATTACACCAAGCTTTACGGTGCAATAACCTTTGAATACAGAGATAAAAACGGTGTTCTTCACGAAATTTGCCGTGCAACCTCGGGCAAAAAAGATTTTGTTATTGACGGTTGCCGGTATGTCTTCACTCTTCACAACAAAAACGAAATAAAAAAACGGGACAAAAAGAAATTAAATACCTGTCCGAAATGCGGAAGACCCTATAGAAGGAATTCTTCCACATGCCTTCATTGCGGAGGAGCAAAAAAAGCCCTTAAAAATCTTTTTAATATAGCAAAGCCTTATACTTTACAGCTTATGCTTTCGATGGTTTTGTTTTTTATTGTAAGCTTACTCAATATACTTATTCCGGCAATAAACAAATATCTTATAGATGATGTTATAAAAGCCCCGAATGCCGGAGAGCTTGGTTTTAAAGTGCTTTTCTTTGTAGTTCTTTCAATTGCACTGACACAGCTGTTTATAAATATTTTCTCGGTTCTCAGAAACATTTTGATGCTTGGTACAAGCTCAAAAATGCTTGTAAAAATTCGCTCTATGCTCTTTTCCAAAGTGCAGAAAATGTCGATCGGAAGAATTTCAGAACATACTCCCGGCGACCTTATAACAAGAATAACATCAGACACTCAGGTTTTAAACAGCTTTCTTACATATGACCTTCCCGAATGTATGCAGCAAGCCATCCTTCTTACAGGCGTCCTTATATTTATGCTGATAAAACAGCCCGTAATCACATTGCTTGCTGTTATCCCCTGTCCGTTTGTTGTTATTATGTTTAATGTAATACATAAGCTTATGGGGAAATTATACAGACGCCAGTGGTTTATCGGAATGAAAGCAAATTCCATAATGCACGATATTTTCCAGGGTATTCGTGTTGTAAAGGTTTTCGGTATGGAGGATGCAGAAACCGAAAAATACGGAAAAACAATTTTTGAAGAAGCAAGGATTCGCCAAAGAAACGAAACTTTATGGAATCTGATCATACCGAGTGCAAATTTCTTAATGGGAGTCGGAGAATTTATCGTTGTATACTTTGTAGGTATAAAGATACTTGACCCTTCCTCCTCTATGACGCTGGGTGATCTTACTCAGATGACAAGTTATATAACCCTTTTATACGGACCTTTGAGATATTTTTCAAGACTTCCGAGAAAGCTTGTGCAAACTGCAACTTCAACGGTAAAGATTTTTGAAATAATAGATGAAGAAGATGATGTTGCGGATATCGCAGACGCAAAGGAAATAGATATTCAGGGGCATGTGGAATTCAAAGATGTTTCTTTCGGATATAATGAAAACGAAAAAGTTCTCGAAAACATTTCTTTTACAGCCGAAAAGGGCGAAATGATAGGCATCGTAGGTCTTTCGGGTACGGGAAAAAGTACGCTTATAAATCTTTTGATGCGTCTTTATGATGTCGATTCGGGACAGATATTGATAGACGGGGTAGATATCCGTGATATAGCTCAGGAATCTTTACGCCGGCAGACGGGTGTTGTATTACAGGAAACATTCCTTTTCACAGGTACAATATATGACAATATAGCATATGCAGCACCAAAATCCACCCGGGATGAAGTAATACGAGCCGCAAAACTTGCAGGAGCTCATAAATTCATAATCAAGCTTCCCGATGCATACAACACGATAGTGGGAGAAAGAGGATTTACCCTTTCCGGCGGTGAGCGACAGAGAATCGCAATTGCCCGTGCAATTCTCTGCAACCCCAAAATTCTTATTCTTGATGAAGCAACAAGTGCTCTTGATACGATAACAGAGAAAAATATACAGGATGCTCTTTCTCAGCTCACAAAAAACAGAACGACCTTTGCGATTGCTCACAGGCTATCAACCTTGCGAAACGCCACAAAGCTTATTGTTCTTGACAAAGGCGAGATTGCTGAAGTTGGCACTCACGATGAGCTTATACGCAAAAAAGGAATATATTACAGCCTTGTAATGGCTCAAAGACAAATGTCAAAAATGAGCTGAAAGGATATTGATAATCGATATTAATTATAAATCCCAAAGGTTGATTTTTGATATTTTGTGTGTTATAATATAAAAATATTGGAATTAAATTATACTAAACATAAAATGAGGTAAAAAATGGAAAGTAAAGTTTTTGAATTTATTGCAAAAGAACAGGAAAGACAGGATAAGAATGTCGAACTTATCGCAAGTGAAAATTTCGTTTCTGAAAATGTTTTGAAAGCTGTCGGCTCTTGTTTTACAAACAAATACTGCGAAGGATATCCTTATGTAAGAACATCGGGAAGAACAGGCAGATACTACGGCGGTACTATGTATGCAGACGAGCTTGAAGAATACTGCTGTGATATGTGGAAAAAAGTATACAATACAGATTATCATGTAAATGTACAGCCTCATTCCGGATCTCAGGCAAATTTTGCAGCATATATGAGCGTTATCAAGCCCGGCGACACAATCCTTGCCATGAGCCTTGAAAACGGCGGTCATCTTACACACGGTTCTTCCGTAAACTTCAGCGGTAAAATGTATAATATGCAGTTCTACGGAGTTGATGAAAACGGTTTTATCGATTACGACGATATGGAAAAGAAAATAAAAGAATTCCGTCCCGCAATCGTTCTTGCCGGAGCTTCCGCATATTCAAGAGTTATAAAATTTGACCTTATTAAGGAAATCATCGACAGATGTGTTACAGAAGATTACCCCCGTCCTTACTTCGTAGTTGATATGGCTCATATCGCAGGTCTTATCGCAGGCGGAGCTCATCCTTCCCCGTTTGGAATTGCAGATATTATAACAACAACCACACATAAGACATTAAGAGGTCCCAGAGGCGGTCTTATATTCTGCCGCCCCGAACTTGCAAAGAAGGTAGACGGAGCAATCTTCCCCGGTGCTCAGGGCGGTCCTTTGATGCATGTTATCGCAGGCAAGGCTATTTGTGCCGAGGAAGCGCTTTCCCCTGAGTTCAAAGAATATGCCGCAAATGTTGTTAAGAACGCCGCAGCTATGTGTGCTGAATTTGTAAAGATGGGCTACCATATTGTAACCGGAGGAACCGATAATCATCTTTTCCTTCTCGATCTCTCCGAAACTCACCCGAATCTTACAGGAAAAATGCTTCAGGAAGAGCTTGACAAACATCATATAACACTTAACAAAAACTGTGTTCCCAACGAAAAGAGAACTCCTGCCGAAACCTCAGGCGTCAGAATCGGTACTGCTGCTATGACAACAAAAGGCTGGAAAGAAAAGGACTTTATCGAAACCGCAAAGAAGATCGACGAAATAATAAAGGCAATAAAATATTAATATAAATAAAATCGGGAAGGCTTTCGCCTTCCCGATTTTTATATCTGTTTTCTTATCCGCAAAAGAGCTCCTTTTTCAAGGCGTGAAACCTGAGCCTGACTTATGTTTATCTCTTTTGCCACTTCCATCTGAGTTTTACCTTCAAAAAAGCGAAGCTCGATAATATTTCTTTCTCTTTCCGAAAGAGTTTTTATTGCCTCGGATATGGCAATTTTTGTAAGCCAGCTCTCATCAGTGTTTTTTGTGTCGCTTATCTGATCCATAACATAAATCGAATCGCCGTTTTCCGAAAAAACAGGTTCATATAACGAAATCGGATCTACTATCGCATCAAGGGCATTTACGATCTCTTCCTTTGTTACTTCAAGTTGCTTTGCTATCTCCTCTATTTTCGGTTCTCTCCCAAGCTTTAACGAAAGTGTTTCTTTTACTCCCAGCGCTTTATACGCAAGATCCCTTACGGAACGGGAAACTCTTATTGCATTATTATCTCTTAAAAATCTGCGAAGTTCCCCGATTATCATCGGAACGGCGTATGTGCTGAACTGCACACCTAATGTAATATCAAAATTGTCAATTGCCTTTATCAGTCCGATACAGCCTATCTGAAAAAGATCGTCGGGGTTTTCTCCCCTTGATGAAAACCTTTTAATTACACTTAATACAAGCTTTAAATTCCCGTTTATTAATTCATCCCGCGCTAAAGTATCTCCTTCTTTTACTCTTTTTAAAAGTTCGGTTTTTTCGCTTGTGGTGAGAGTTTTTAGCCTTGATGTGTTTACGCCGCATATTTCAACTTTACCGCTATGCATACTAACCTCTTTGTATATTTTTATATACAAAGTATTTCCCTTTTGCGGTAAAAAATGCAGATATTTTGATTATTGATTTTTGTCGAATTCTCTGTTTTGTTACATCTAAGTAGATTTATGTTACGGATTTTTAATATATGCATAATATAATTAGAAAAAGCATATGGAGTGATTTTGTTGAAAAAAATTTTTTTATCATCTATAAAAAGAAAAGGTATTGTTAATACGGTTTTATCTTTTATAGTAACATCTGTTCTTATTGCAAGGTTTTTAAGAGGAGATTATTGGTCGGTATTTTTGTGTGTACTTACACTTTTGCTTTTTAACATACCTGTTCTTGTAAAAAGATGGTTCAAAGTAGAACTTTCAAAAGAACTTGAAGTTATTATTCTTCTTTTTATCTTCTGCGCTGAAATTTTAGGCGAAATCGGAAGTTTCTATACCCACATCCCTTGGTGGGACACCATGCTGCACACCACAAACGGTTTTCTTATGGGCGCTATCGGATTTGCTCTTATTGATATTTTAAATAAATCCCCGAATTTCCATATCAGCCTGTCCCCCGTTTTTGTGGCGGTTGTTGCATTATGCATTTCTATGACTGTAGGGGTTGCATGGGAATTTTTCGAATTCGGAATGGATACATTTTTCAAAACAGATATGCAAAAAGACCGCACTGTTTCTTATATTTCTTCGGTAGCATTAAATCCCGACGGTATAAATAACCCGATAATTGCAGAAGATATTGCGAAAACCATCCTTTTTGACAAAGACGGAAAAGAAATTGCAATTATAGAAAACGGATATCTTGATATCGGAATAATTGACACAATGAAAGACCTTTTTGTGAACTTCATAGGCGCTGCCGTTTTTTCTGTTATAGGATATTTCTACCTTTTGGGAAGAGACAAGGTTAATGTAGCAAAAAGATTTATACCGAAACTCATTTCTTAACAATATAAGAAGAGCTGTGAAAATTCACAGCTCTTTTTGCTTTTAAAATCTTATGCTATCTGCAATATTACAAGATGGGAAGATGCGGGAAGTTCGCCGGCTCCGGATGCCGAAATTGTTACAGGCGCCACACTGCTTGTGGAATTGGACAGTGTAAGAAGTGAATTTTCTTCAGTTGTCGTTACAAGAACAGAACCGTTCACAGGTGTAACTCCGTCTACAACAGGAGGATTTGCAGTGTATAAGAGTTCTGTTCCGTTGAGAGTAAGAACAAGTTGACCGGTTCCTTCTATATAAGTGTTGAAGAGAACCAAATAAGTTCCTATTTCAGGAAGATTAAATGTGCTTGTATCGGTTCTTGTTATAACTCCGTTTGTCGGGCCGTCCTGAGGGAATTCAACATTTTCTCCTGCAGCTATTTCTGCAGCATTATCAGCAGGAGCAAGGGCATAAAAATCAGAAAAGTTTATAACTCCTGCGGGGCCTTGGGGACCTGTAGGACCTGCGGGACCTTGGGGACCTTCAGGGCCTGTGGGACCTGTCGCACCTACAGGACCTTGGGGGCCTGTCGCACCTACCGGACCTTGAGGACCTGCGGGGCCTTCGGGACCTGTTGCGCCTACAGGACCTTGAGGGCCTGCGGGACCTTCGGGGCCTGTTGCGCCTACCGGACCTTGAGGACCTGCGGGACCTTCGGGGCCTGTCGCACCTACCGGACCCTGAGGACCTTCAGGACCTGTGGGACCTGTCGCACCTACCGGACCTTGGGGACCTGCGGGACCTTCGGGGCCTGTTGCACCTACCGGACCTTGGGGACCTGCGGGACCTTCGGGACCTGTTGCGCCTACAGGACCTTGGGGACCTGTTGCACCTACCGGACCTTGAGGGCCTGCGGGGCCTGTTGCTCCTGTTTCACCGACGGGTCCTTCCGGGCCTTGGGGGCCGATCGGCCCTTGCGGGCCCTGTGGACCTTGAGGACCTTGAGGACCTGCTACACCCTGAGGACCTCTTGGTCCTACACAACAGCAATTTGCGTTGTTACAACAGTTTCTGCAGTTTGTGATTCCGTTCGTACTACACGAAAGAACATTTCCATTATTAGAATTGCAACTGCAATTATTTGCACAGTTAGTAGTGCTGTTTGAATTACTGTTAACACAGCAAGTTGTGGTGCAGTTAGCAGTACTGTTTGTGCATCCGCAAAGCGAACTTAAATTGTTATGGCAATAACGATTCATATAATCACCTTTCAAACCTGCTTTTTTCGCAGGTAGTGTATTATATGACGAAATATTGAATTTTGATAGTAGTAAATAGAGCGTTCTCTTCTGAGAAACTATACACCTTCTCCTTAACTTCTTCCGTATATCTGTTTTTTAAAGCTATAAGGAGTTTCCCCCGTCATCTTTTTAAATACCGAAATATAATAACTTGTCGTTGAAAAGCCTGTATTCATCGCAATTTGTGTAATCGACTGATCACAGCTGACAAGAAGTCTTTTGCTTTCGTTGATGCGTATGCTGTTGACATATTCTGAAAAGCTTTGCGAAAAAGTCTTTTTGAAAAGCTTGGAAAAATAGGCATAGCTCAAATTGCATCTTTTAGCCGCAGCACGAGAGTTTGCGTTTGCATATTCATTTTGTGCATATTCAAGAGCAGGTTTTAATACATCAATATGCGTTTCAAACTCTTCCGAAATGATCCCCTTGCTTTTCCATTTTCTCACTATCCACAAAAACACCCTTAAAAGCTCTGCTTTCATCGCAAATTCGAAGCCATATTCCCCTTTTTCACATTCCTTCGCACCGTTTTTAAGTGCGTAAGGCACATATGTGTTTTCTATTTCATATCGTCTGAAAATACAATCTTTGTTTTTTATCCCATACATAACAGGCATAATATAGACAAAATTTTTAGCATATCCGTCGCTCATATATAATGTATCGGGTTCAAATTTTACAACGAGTTCTTTTGTGGTTTTGCCTGTTGCCTTGCTCTCATGCGGAATGCCCGAATTAATTATTATCATATCGCCCTTTAAAAGAGTATATTCCTTATCATCAGCGTATACACAGGAACCGCCTTCAAGCACATAGATTATTTCAATACATGAATGGTAATGCAGACTTTCTATTTCATCATTCCCCTTGCTGTGAATCATATAAAAAATAGGCATTTCCACATTGTTATAAACATCTTTAAGTTCAAGCTTCCGATCTTTCATATTTGACACCTATGACTAATTTTTAATATTTTTTGACATTATCATTATATCATTTTTTCTTTCTGTTGTCTATATTAAATTTAAGGGAGATTAAAAAACAAAAGGAGTCAAAGATTATGCAATACTTAAACGAAAAGTACATAATGAAAGTAACGCCTGTTGCGAAAAATGAAGCAATGATTGCAGGCGAAAAATACCGTTTTACCGTTCTCACCGACCGCTTGATCAGAATTGAGTACAACGAAGACGGAATATTTGAGGACAGAGCAACGCAAATCGTTGTTAACCGAGATTTCGAAGTTCCGAAATTCGAGCTTAAGCAGGATAATGAGAAAATCGAAATCGTTACAGAATATATGACTCTTATTTATTATACCGGACGCAAATTTACCCCTAATTCACTTTTTGCAAAATTCAGGGGCAAAAATGCAAACTCTATAAACGACTGGCGTTACGGTGACGGAAACAAGAAAAACCTCAAGGGTACTGCGAGAACTCTTGATGAAGTAAACGGAGAATGTAAGCTTGACTCGGGAATTCTCAGCCGTAAGAATTTCGCACAGATCGACGACAGCCGTTCGCTTATTCTTGAAGAAAACGGTACCCTTACTCCAAGAAAGAATGAAGTAACAGATATTTACCTATTCGGATATGCTGATGACTACTATGCTGCTTTGAGAGATTTTTATGAACTTACGGGTAAAGCTCCCCTTCTTCCCAGATATGCTCTTGGAAATATGTGGTCAAGATATCACAGATACACACAAAAAGAATACATCGACCTTATGGACAGATTCGAAAAAGAAGGATGTCCTTTCTCCGTATCGGTTATTGATATGGACTGGCATCTTGTAAATTACGATCCCCGTTACGGCGACGGCTGGACAGGATATACCTGGAATACGGAACTTTTTCCCGATTACAAAAAGTTCTTAAAAGACCTGCACAAAAGAGATCTTGAAGTCACACTCAATCTTCATCCTGCCGACGGTGTTGTTCCTTACGAAGATATGTACGAAGAAATGGCAGAAGCTATGGGCGTTTCTGACGGCACTGCTGTTAAATTCGATATAACAGACGCAAAGTTTGTTGAAAACTATTTTAAGATTCTCCATCATCCTTACGAAGAAGACGGTGTAAGCTTCTGGTGGATGGATTGGCAGCAGGGCAATAATACAAAAACTGAAAACCTTGATCCTTTGTGGATGCTCAACCATTATCATATGCTTGATATGCAAAACAGAGGCAAGCGCCCTTTAATGCTTTCGAGATATTCGGGTCTTGGCTCACACCGTTATCCTATCGGTTTTTCGGGCGATACTATTATCACCTGGGATAGCCTCAAATTCCAGCCTTACTTTACAGCAACAGCTTCAAATGCGGGCTATTCCTGGTGGAGCCACGATATCGGCGGTCATATGATGGGTATCCGTGATGATGAAATGACAGCAAGATGGGTTCAGCTTGGAGTATTCTCTCCAATCAACCGTCTTCACAGCACAAACCATCCTCTTCAAGGCAAGGAACCCTGGAACTACAGCAAGGATACCGAAGAAGTTATGAAAAATTTCTTGAGACTGCGTCATGAGCTTATTCCATATATCTATACAATGAATTACAGAACTTGCAAAGATGCAAAGCCCCTTGTTTCTCCTCTTTATTACAATCACCCCGAGCTTGATGAAGCATATATGGAAGAATACCGCAACCAATACTACTTCGGTACCGAAATGCTTGTTTCTCCCATCACACATCCCGCAAATCAAATTACAAACTCCGCATATGCCTCAACTTATATTCCTGAAGGTGAATGGATCGATTTCTTCAACGGCAGACGCTATAAGGGCGGAAAGGTTTTAAGACTTTACCGCGACCTTTATACAATGCCCGTACTTGTAAAAGCAGGCGGTATTATACCAATGGCAAACGACGGTATAAAAAACAGCACTAAGAATCCCGAAAACCTTAAAGTAAGAGTGTTCTCGGGGGCTGACAACATCTTTGAGCTTTACGAAGACGACGGTATTTCCCGAAACTACGAAAACGGCTCTTTCGCAATCACAAAGTTCGAACTGAAGGACAAAAAAGAATTTATCATTCACGCTCCCGAAGGCGATACCTCCGTTATCCCCGAAAACAGAAGCTATACCGTCGAGTTTAACGGATATACAGGTATTTGTTTTGAAGTTTCTGTTGACGGAAAGACTTGTGATTTCGAAACATTTGAAGAAAACGGAAAAGTTTCTGTTATAATTAAAAACGCTAAAGGTACAGTAAATATTAAGTTTACATCTGTTCCCCGCATCCGTTCCAACGATACAGAAATTGAAGCTATAGAGTTTACAAAGAGATTCTACGGAAGCTATGTATATAAGTTCAAGCTTTACGATCTTATCATTAAAAAAGCTCCTGTTTCTGACATCCTCATTTCTCTTGCACAGAATGATGTTGATGAAAATGTATTCCACGCACTCGCAGAAATTCTTACAGCGCTTAATTGAAAAGAATCAAAATGTTGTAAATAACAAAAAAGAGGTCGGTTTTTCCGGCCTCTTTTACTTTCAGTCTTCAAGTTCCTCCTAATCAAAAAGAAAAAGTACCCTCTCGGGTACTTTTCTTTTTGGGAAATAACTCTAATTTTGATAAAATGCACCCCCTGTAAGGGATTTTGCACCCCCTTATAGTGAAAATGCACCCCCTAAAGAAAAAGGAGGGGCTACTCCACTCCTTTTAATTATTGCTTTTTTCGACCCGAACAATACGGGCATCCACGACCTTTATTTCTATGATATATCGCCGCTTGCCACTCGTGTCCCTTTTCACATTTCCACCATACTTTTTTGTTGCTATTTGCTGCAAAATGCTCAGGTTTCAGATTGCCATTCTTTTCATAATTCCATTCTTTTGCTACTTGAGGATTAGAAAACAAAAGAGAATTTGCTTTTTCTGTGTGCTCACGCAAATTATCTATAGCAATAGTGTCTCTTTCAAGGTTGACATCAACACTCGTTCCGATTATTTCACTTAATACTTCTTCTAGTATTTTGGGCAAATCTTTTTGGCTTTTTTGAACGACATAATCTATAGAACTGTCATTTAACTTAGGTAGATCCTCTCTTATTCTGTATAATTTGATTCCATCTTTTTTACACTTTTGATTTTTCTCTAAATCTTTTTCTGTTTTATTTTTGTGCCAATAACAACCATCATATTCTATTGCGATTTTTTTATAAGGAATATAAACATCTAATTCGTAACCTTGCTCTCTATACGAATGTACTACCTCTAACCCATGTTTTTCAAGATAGTATACAAGTGCATATTCAGGAAAAGAAGTGTTGCGTTCAGAATTACAAACGGGACATCCGCGGCCATTATTCCTATTTGATATTTTAGCTCGCCATTCGTGTCCTTTGTTACATTTCCACCACACAGTTATATTGCTGTTTGCCATAATATTTTCTGGTTTTAGCTCGCCGTTCTTTTCGTAATTCCATTCTTTTGCTAAAACTGGATTAACCGTTTGTAAATCATTTTCACCTTTAACGGCATATCGACCCGAGCAATACGGGCATCCGATTCCAGAATTTCGACTGTCTATCGTTGCCTGCCACTCGTGTCCTTTGTTGCACTTCCACCATACTTTTTTGTGGCTATTTGCTAAAAACCTTTCCGGTATTAAGTTGCCGTTTTTTTCATAATTCCATTCTTTTGCTAAAACCGGATTAACCGTTTGTAAATCATTTTCACCTTTAACAGCATATCGACCCGAGCAGTACGGGCATTCAATCCCAGTATTTCTACTATATATCGTTGCCTGCCACTCGTGTCCTGTGTCACACTTCCACCAGACCTTTTTATTGCTATTAGACAATACTTCATCAGGAGTTAATCCTGTATTCTTTTCATAATTCCATTCTTTCGCTAAAGTTGGATTAACTGTTTGTAAATCATTCTCACCTTTAACAGTGAATAAACCCGAGCAATACGGGCATCCGTTCCCATTATTCCTGCTATCTATCCTTGCTTGCCACTCATGTCCCTTTTCGCATTTCCACCAAACTTTTTTTGAGCTATTAGGCGTTACGTCCACAGGAGTTAATCCATTATTTTTTTGATAATTCCATTCCTTGGATAAAATAGGATTTGACTTTTGTAAATCATTATACCCTTTTAAAATCTTTTTACTTGAACAATATGGACATCCACTCCCATTGTTTCTGCTATTTATCGTTGCCTGCCATTCGTGTTTCTTTTCGCATTTCCACCATACCTTTTCAGTACTGTTCGCAGAAAAATTTTCAGGTTTTAAATCACCGTTTTTTTCATAATTCCATCCGCTTGCTAAAATTGGATTAACTGTTTGTAAATCATTATATCCCTTTAAAACTTTTTTTCCTGAACAATATGGACAACCGCGTCCATTGGTTCTATTGCATATAGTCGCTTGCCATTCGTGTCCTTTGTTGCATTTCCACCAAACTTTCTGTCCGCTACCTATGGTTATTTGCGATGGATCAACATCTGCATTTCTTTCCCAGTTCCATTCAGCCATAAGTTGAGCATTATCGCTCACATATTGTTTTTCTTTCTTTTCTGCCACAATGCCCACCTACTTTCATAATCCTATTATACTAAAAAACGAACAAAAAGTCTATATAAAACAAGTAAATTATATCATCTGAACACTTTTTGCGCTATATGAACCCTATTTAAGGCATATGAACCCTTTTACATTTATAAAAAATCGTAAAAACAAGAAAAAGCACTTCAACTCACCTTTGAATCGGTGAAAATTTTGAATCCAAAGTACCGAAAAGCCTTATTTTAAGCCAAAAATTAATAACCCCAACTTTTTATCAAAGTTAGGGTTATAATATGGTGCGGCTGAAGGGACTTGAACCCCCACGTCGTTGACACCGGTTCCTAAGACCGGCGCGTCTGCCAGTTCCGCCACAGCCGCAAATATTTATGTCGCCTATATATAATACCACAAATGTTTTCTAAAGTCAACCGCAAAATCCGCTTTTTACAAATTATCTTTCTACATATCGGCAGTATTAATATAAGCAGTAAAAAACGCCCCTTTCAGGGCGTTTTATTTATCTTGTTTTTCCGACGGGAACTATCATAAATCCTTTTTCGGTCATAACAGTTTCAACCTTACTGAGTTTTTCGTTATACAAAGCACCGTTCCAATTTTCATCAGAAAGTGTTACTGCCTGTCCGCACCAAAAATCTTCAATCTTTCCGTCCTCATACTGCACTGTTATCTTACCGATTATAACAGTATCGGAACCTTCCGGAACAGATACGAGAAAATGATCGGCAAATTCCGAATGTCCAAGCATTTTTCCGTTTTCAACAGGTGCCGACATATCTTCAAAGTTTTTGATATATGTACCGTCCTGGGGAATATAATACTCAATTCTGTAATTATCAATAGTCTTGCCCGAAACATTTTCGGGATGCCAATAGAGTCTATATGAATATACACTCCAGACATTTGCCCTTTCAAGGCGCATATCATCATTTATTTTTATCGGGAAAGCTATCATTTTCCAGCCGTTTTCGATGTATTTTCCTTCATCGGATTTTAAACCTTTGACTTTTCCCGTCAACGAGAAATACGAACGGTAAAAATCTTCTTCAGAAAGTGCCCATCCATCTGAAATAAAGCTTTCGCAAAGTGCTTTTTCTACAACCTTAACTTCTCCGTTTTCGTTATATACATACAAAACAGGAACAAGATACCAGCCAGCTTCTGTATATTCCGGTTTCTGATACGGTAGAATTTTTTCACATCTTCCGTCGGGATGATACACTTCAAAATAAAGGCTGTCAAGACTTGCAAGAAAACCTTTAGCAATATAGCTTTCCTTTTCTTCGAGCTTTATTGCTTTGCCGTAGCCTGCGCTGTCATATACCGTCGTCACAGGATATTCGCTCCAGCCTGCCGAAAGATAGCTTTCAAGCTGAGTATTGAGTATCTTTATAGAAGTTTCATTCGGGGAATATACGGTTGTCAGTATTTCCTCAATGTCTTTATGCCAGCCCGAATTCAGGTATTCCTGCACCTGTGCTTCTTCTACGGCGACTGTTGTTCCGTCATCTGCATAAAGCACCTTTATCGGAACTTTATATTCCTTATATCCCGAACTTAAAGCATCATAAAGCTGCGCCGGGTGAACCGATGTGATATTTCCGGCATTATCGTATACCTTAACAAGAATGTCGTTGATATCGTCTTTCAGACCTTCTTTTAGAAGTTCTTCTTTTTTATCGGCTGCGGCAATTACAACAGATCCGTCTTGGCAATACATCATAATTGCAGGCGTTAAATACCAGCCCTCATTTTTTAAAGTTTCAAATTCTTCAAGCGTTGCTTTCTTTGTTTCGCCTTCGGTGTTGTAGACATTATATATTATACTACCTCTGCCGCTTTCTTCCGAAGGCTTAAGGTTGCTGTCATAAACGGTACCGTCCCATTTATCGCCCTCGGTAAGTGCTTGTCCGCACCAGAACTTTTGAGTATTTCCGTCTCTGTATCTCAAAGTCACATTACCGATAAGAATTCGGGAACATTCACCTAACGAAGTAAGTTCAAAGAAGCAGCTTTCGGGGTCACTTGAAATTATTCCGAACTTTTCTCCGTTTTTGATCTGTCCGCTTAAGGACATCTGTCTTGTTTGAAACCCTTTATTTGAATCTTTTTCAACATAATATATTTCTACGGTATATTTTGAGATTGTCTTGCCTGATGTGTTTTGAGGATGCCAGAAGATTTTTGTGACATTACCGGCTCTTTCATAAAAGCTTTCGTCATTTATGCTTATCGAGCTTTTTTTCTCTGACCAGCCGTTTAGCATATTTTCCTCTACGGTATCTATCGGAATTTCTGCCTGTGTCATAGAAGAATAAAGTGTTTTATACAATCCGTCTATCGACTCTTTAAAGCCGAGAGCAAGGTAATCTTCATAAAAAGCTTTGTCTATTTCTACTTCTTCGTGATTAAGATTAAAAAGAATTGCTTTTTCTATTTCTTTAGTGTTTATTGAAACGGTTTTAATATCAGAATACCAATTAACATCAACATCAAGGGCTTCTGCTACTGCTCTTAACGGCACAAGAGTTCTTCCGTTTCTTATAATTGCAGGAACATCAAGGGCTTCTTTCTTACCGTTTACAAGCATTTCGCTTTCGCCGACCGAAAGCTTTATTTCGGTTTTGTCGGTATATGCGGAAACTGTCTTTGCAGAATCGTCCCATTCAACCTCAGCACCGAGCGATTCAAATATCGCTCTCATCGGCACCATAGTTCTTCCCTCAATTATTACAGGTGCAGTATCAGCGACTAATTTTTCTCCGTCGATACTTACCGAAACACCTCCGAAATCCGCAAATGCCGGAATTGACAGAAGGCAAAAAGATGTTAAGGCACCAAAAGCAAAGCATATTATTTTTTTCTTCAAATTTATCACATCCGTATAAAAATTTTATCTTATATAGTTAGACGAAAATAATCCCAAAAAGTTACAGTTTTTTTGAAAAAATCGGTGCTCTTAAAAAGAGCACCGACAAAGCTTTTTTACTTCACTATAAAAGCTTCGATATCTTTTAAAAGTTCATCCGCATTGTCGGAATGAACAAGCATATCAACAGGCTGTGTGAGATCAAGACTGAAGATGCCCATAATGGATTTTGCATCAACAAGGTATCTGCCGCTCTGAAGGTCAACATCTCCGTTAAATCTTGTAACTGCGTTTACGAATTTCTGTACATCTGCGATAGATGTGAGCTGTATTTTTAAAGTTTTCATTATACTATTTCCTTTCTGTAAGTTTCTTGATTGTTTTGATAATTCTATCATATTTAAAGCGCAAAGTCAACTGTTTTTTCAAACATAATTTCATACAACCGCTTTGAAAAGATTATTAAAAACGATATTGCCGTCGGATGAAATATCAACACGCAAAGCACCCTCTATCTCAGCAGTATCACTGTTTCTCAAAAGTATCATCATTCTGGGCTGATCAAGCTTTTGAACTGTCACAGCATCGCTTTGGCTTATAGGTACTTTTGAGGTTTCTTTATATGTATTTCCGTTTTTTGTGTAGAACCGCACATCGTAAAAATATCCTTCCGGTGCTGATACCGGTATATACCCGACATCTATTCCTTGTGCTTTAACAACACAGCTTACAGAGTTTGCCGCTTCAAGAAGAAGTGAATACGAATAGTTTCTGTCAAGAACAGGTTCTTTCCATCCGTCTTTTACAAATCTATCTTCAGAAATTACAGCTTTTTCAGAAAGAGCTCTGTATTCCTTTCGTGTCCGGAGATCTGAATTTGTAACGACTGCAATAACTTTTGACATCTCGGCTCTTGTGAGCAGATCCGACGGATTAAAATTCCCGTTTTCATCGCCGTTAAAAATACCGTTATAGTACGCCTTTAAAACATCCTCGCGGCTTTCATCAGGTATCTCTTCATAATCACTTATATCATTTGCATAAAGACTTACGCTGTCATCATACCGTCCGCCGACAATAAAATTATTGCCGTTATCACAAATTTCCGTATAAAAATTCTTCGCCTTAACTTTTTTCGTATCAATATCAAACGAACGGGTTATGAATACTGCGAAAGTATGCCTTTCAACAGGCGTCATAAAAACACTTTCGTCGTTTATCATAACATACCCGTTTGATGTTGTAACCGAAAATTCGCCTTCTTTTATGATACCTGTATCATAAAGAGCCTGAACATAACCGCTGTACCACTTGAAAGAGCCGTTTGCCGACGCCTTAATAAGCTCCTCTTTTGCGGAGGCTGCATAATTCTCAAGTCCCAAATATCTTGCTATAACCGCACAGCATTCGGCAAAGGTAAATGTACCTGCCGGGGCATATTCGGTCTCTGTTATACCGTTTATAACCCCATCTTTTACAAGCATATCGACATAAGGAAAATACCACATATTTTCATCAACATCAGAAAACTTTCTTGCGGATATCTCCTCCATCTCAACAGGCTGAAAATTGAGAATGTCAGAGGCATGGCGGATAACCGTATCTGTGCCCGAAGCGGCAGTTTGTGTAAAAAGAGCCGATGCAAAGCCTGCTGATGCACATATTGCATAGATGCTTTTTTTAATGTTATTTTTCATCATAACGCGTCGTCTTCCCCGTTTTCTTCATTTTCGGCGCTGTTAGGTTCTCCATCTGTATTTGTTTCTTCCGTATTTGTTTCTTCCGTATTTGTTTGTTCGCCCTCGTTATTTTCGTTGTCTATATCGTCAGGGGATGTGATTTCCGGGGGCTCTTCTTCACCTTCAGTATTATTTTCTTCCGAGATATCTTCCCCGTCCTCTTCATCCTCTTCATCCTCTTCATCCTCTTCGGGTTCGGGGTATGCGTGAAGCACACAGCCGCGGTTGAAAGGATAAGGCGTTTCATTGTCTTCTTTTGTTTTTCCTGCAAACATATCCGTGGGTATGATACCCGCAAAATACGGAAGCTCAGCGGAGGTTGAAGGAACAAATTCAGACATTGTTCTATAGGTATACTCAGAATCCTTGATGATAATATTCTTTACATACCAATCTCTGTCGTTTGTATCAATAAGAGCATACTGGCGTCTTCCCTCTGACGGGCAATACGGACCTGCAACGGCATTTGAAACAGGACAGAATTCAACAAGCGTATGGATCTTACAATCCTCCTTGGGTTCGTCGCCCTTTTTAAACCATCCCGTTTCCACACGGGAGCCGCGTGCATCAAACACCTCACAGTATATATTGGGCACACATCCGCTGTCACAGCAGAATTCGGCTTCGACAAGAAGATCATCTTCAAAATCAACAAGGCCTTCGCCTGCGGCAAGGTTTGCAATAACAACTTCTTCGTGAATTCTGTTCATAACCTTGTCCCATGCGCGAAGCGCATAATTTGTATTTGAAGAAATATATTTCGGCTGGTCATATCCGTACCATGCGGCGCCTGCGTAATAGGGAGTATAGCCTGCAAAATAAAAGTCTTTATTGCTGTTTGTAGAACCCGTTTTTCCCGCAGTTGCAACTTTATTTTTCAAGGTTACAGAATATCCTGTGCCGTATGTGTCCTCTACAACGCCTTGAAGAATCTTTGTCATAAGCTGACTTGTGGAACGGGAAACCACAACGCTCTGTTCAGGCTTCGCTTCAAGAAGAAGTTCGCCGTTGTTATCGTATATTTCTGTATAAAGACGGGGCTTTGAATATGTTCCGTCGTTGGCATAAACTGTGTACGCGCCTGCAACTTCCATTACGGTAAGACCGTTTGTAAGACCTCCAAGAGCCATCGGCGCATAATCACAGTCGGAAAGCTCAAGACTTGTGAGCCCCAGCTTTTCCTTTCCGAAATAATACGCATATTCAGGGGTTATCATATCTACAGTTTTAACCGCAGGAGTATTGAGTGAACGGATAACCGCATCATAAACGGTCACTTTACCGAGATAATCTCTTCCCGCATTATCGGGCCAGTATTTTCCTGTTTCTTCGTTATAGCTGTAAGGGGTATCATCAATTACGGTTGCATAATTGATAAGTCCTTTATCTATCGCAGGACCGTAAACCGTAAGCGGTTTGATAGCAGAACCTATCTGACGCTTACTCATTGTCGCACGGTTAAGACCTCGGCTTTGAGTCTTTTCCCCTCTTCCGCCGACAATTCCCTTTACCTCACCGGTATACGGGTCGATAACAACCATCGCCGATTCGGGGGCAACTCCCTGAACGCTCGGAAATACAGAGGGATCTTCGTAAACCTCTTCCATTATGCTCTGTATCTTCGGATCTACCGTCGAATGAATTTCAAGACCGCCGTTAAATATGATATTTACAGCTACTTCTCTCGGGTATCCGTACTGAGTATTAAGATCTGTTATCACCTGCTCGATAAGCGCGTCTGTAAAATACGAGTAAACCTTTGCGTTTCCGGAGTTATTCTCCTGATTTGTGATATTCAACACAAGCTCTGCATTTTCTGCTTCTTCATACTCCTTGTCTGATATCCAGCCAAGTTCGTGCATTTTGTAAAGAACCGTATTTCGGCGTTTTAGATTTTCTTCGGGATTCGACTTGGGATTGTATTTATAAGGAGATTTCGGAATTGATGCAAGACTTGCACATTCTACAAGCGTAAGCTCCGACACATCTTTTCCGAAAAGATAGTTTGACGCCGCCTGAACACCATAGCAACCGTTTGAAAGATTGATTGTGTTAAGGTACATTTCAAGCACTTCGTCCTTTGAACGCTTTTTTGTAAGACTGATTGCCCGGAAAATTTCCTTTATCTTTCTTTGTATCGTAGCTTCGTTATCGCCCGAAAAGTTTTTGATAAGCTGCTGGGTAATAGTAGAACCGCCGTAACTTGAATTGCCTTTCAAAAACTCAAAAATCGCACCGCCCGTACGCTTGAAATCCATACCGTTATGCTCGTAAAAGCGTTCGTCTTCAATCGCTACAAAAGCATTCTTGAGGTTTGTGGGCATTTGTGCAATAGATACCCAGGAACGGTTTTCGTCGCCGTGAAGACGCTGATCGGGAAGCTCTATTTTGTTTCCGTTGCTGTCGGTATAAAATATCTTTGTTGTCTGTTCAAGGTTGGTTTCAAGACCGACGATATCATAGTCCTCGATAAGGTTGTCCTTTATATATATGGCAAAAACCGAACAAACGATAATTCCCGTTATGATAAGAACAAGAATTGCGGAAAGTATAAGGGAAACAGACCACGAAACCAGTTTGGATACAAGTTTCCTTCGCGAGTATACGGTTTTTTTCTTTCTTGAACCGGCTGTTTTAGATTTTGCAGGCGCACCTGTAATATTTGTAGTATCGAATTTTCTTGTTGCACCGCCGTCGTTATTCATTTGTGCCATTTATATTTCTCCTTTCTTTTTTTGAATAAAATTTTCGTATTATGGAAAAATATAACCGAAAAGTTTATTCTTCGGAGGTGTGATATGTTCACCGTAAAAAAACTGTTTGCTTTTAAAGACTATATGATTTTTCTGCTTATTGCCTTATATTTTTGCCTTTGCTATTTTTCAGTAAGCAATTTCGATATATATTCTGTTTCCGCGGTTCCTGAACAGACCGCCGTAAGTTCCAACAACACAGTAACGGGCAAAATCCCCGATCAAAGCAATGAAGACGACGAGATTTTTGCTCCTCTTATAACAGATACAAGAACATTGAAAACATACCGGGGTGCAATAGGAATATTCGATTGCTTCGGCGCGCTTTTGGGTTCTTTTGATATTGATGTTGCTCTTTTGCCTTATGCCGACAGAAAGGCTCTTGATGACGGTATCGTTTTTGCAAACGAAAACGAGATGAAAGATTTTCTTGCGACCCTTGACAGCTGATAAAAAAGGCATATTACTTTTCAATATATTATTATACCACGGATAATAAGAAAAATCAAACAATTTATATAAAAAAGAGCTGTAAAAATAACTTTTACAGCTCTTTTTTATGCTTTTTAAATATCAAAGAAGAATTTTGGGGTCATACTGTGCTTTTTTATAAAGATTTTCCTCGTTTTCAGATACCTCTTTTTTGAAAACATCCTGCCACTGCTCGGCGCTGTAATCTTCGATCGACACAGTAACCCAAGTAGTTGCACAGCCGAGTGTTTCGCTTAAAGTTTTTTCAAGCGCTTGTGCGAGTTGCTTTTTCTGTTCCTCGCTTCTTCCTTCAAGCATTTTTACGCTGATATGGGGCATTTTTTGTTCCTCGCTTTCATTTTCTTTGTATTTTCAGATATTTTTCCTTTGTTGCCTTACCGCCTCTTATATGGCGTTCTTCTTTATTGATCTTCAAAACCTCCCCCGCTCTCTCAAAAAGCGAAGGAGAAATTTTTTCAAGTCTTTCGGTTATATCTTTATGTACGGTCAGGTGTATTTGTGTCGGTTAAAAATGTACCATACATTGGGAAGAATATATCACTGTCAGATGGTGTTGTTTCTGGACTTGTAGGTGGTGTGTAATCATCAAAATCAAG